>CBFGLF010000008.1:0-24578 GCA_965649545.1 uncultured Methylotenera sp. | reverse complement strand
GTGCGGGTGACCACAGGTGGCGTCCCGTAGCGCAAGCCATACATCTGGTTCAAACCGCAGGGTTCGAAGCGTGACGGCATGATGAAGATATCGGCCCCTGCCATGATCTGATGAGAGAGGGCTTCGTTGTAGCCGATATTGGTGCTGACTTGCAGGGGGTACTGCTGGCTAAGGGTCCTGAACCCTTGCTCCAGGCTGGCTTCACCACCACCCAACAAGGCGATCTGGCAACCCTTGTGCAGCAAGGGCTCTGTGATGCTGAGGAAGGTATCCAGGCCTTTCTGGAAAGTCAGCCGACTCACCACACCAAGGAGAGGCGCATCCGCATCCGGATACAAGCCGAGTTGCGCTTGTAGCGCCGCCTTAACGGCTTTCTTGCCCGCCAGGCGCTTGACATCGTAGTGCTTCGCCAAGTGCGGATCGTTGGCAGGATCCCATTCCTGCGTCTCGATACCGTTGAGGATGCCGTGGATCTCATGACCGCGCGTACTGAGCAACCCTTGCAGGCCAAAGCCGAAAGCTTCCGTCTGGATCTCCTTGGCATAGGTGGGGCTGACGGTGGTGATGCTATCGCTGTAGAAGATGCCGGCTTTCAGGAAGGACAGCTGGCCGTAATATTCCACGCCATTGATATCGAAACTTTGTGGCGGGAGCCCCAGCATCCCAACCCACTCTGCAGAGTAGTTGCCCTGAAACGCAAGATTGTGGATCCCCAGCACGGATTTTGCGCGTTGCGCTCCCATATAGTGCATGAAAGCCGGGGTCAAACCGCTTTGCCAGTCGTTGCAATGGACGATATCCGGCAGCCACTGCTTGAGCGGGCTTGCGGGGGTACTCAGGATCGCGGCGACCTTGGAGAGGATGCCGAAGCGCAGGGGATTGTCCGCCCAGTCGAGGCCGCTCTCGTCGACATATGGGCCGCCCGCCCGCTCGTACAAGCTGGGGGCCGAGATCGCCAGTACCGGGACTTTCGTGCCGGGCATCTCGCCTTGGATCAATGCGATGCTGCCGATCACCGGCAGGCCTTCGATCGTGGCGACGCGGTGCGGATCGACCAGTTTCTGCAATACGGCCGGATATCCCGGGATCAACAGCCTGACATCGGCGCCCAAAGCACGTAACGCCGCCGGGAGCGAGCCGCTGACATCAGCCAACCCACCAGTCTTGATCAGGGGATAAGCTTCGGAACTTACAAATAGGATGCGCAATTTTTAATCTCTGGATGAACGTTCAGGCGGCGGCTCGGTGCGTGGTGAGGCAGGCCGCTTCTTGTCTGAGTGGTTGCCCTGCATCATACTGGCGGCAGTTCAGTGAATCAAGGCGGGATGTGCATGAGTTATATGGGATTTGTTGCCGTCGGCGTCGGTGCGGCGCTCGGCGCCTGGGGGCGATGGTTATTGGGGCTGTACCTCAATCCAGTCTTCGCCGCCTTGCCTTTGGGAACACTGGTCGCCAACCTCGTCGGCGGTTACCTGATGGGGCTGGCGATAGGCGCCTTCGCGTTCGGATACGTCGCTAGTGCCGAATGGCGCTTGTTCATCACGACCGGTTTCCTCGGGGGCTTGACCACTTTCTCGGCCTTCTCGGCGGAAGCCATGGGCATGTTGACCGAACAGCAGTATGGCTGGGCTGCAGCCCATATCTTAGGGCACGTGCTCGGCTCCCTGTTGATGACCGCCGCAGGGATGTTGACCATCTATCTCATCAAACACTGATAGGAATTGCGTAGCAAATCCAGGGTATGGCCTGACGCCAGCGGCTTTCCACAATCAAAATAACGAATAGTGATTGATTCATCTAGGGTTTTTTAGCTATAATCGCCGGTTTTCCACCTTGCCTCACCGCCAACG
Source organism: uncultured Methylotenera sp. (assembly GCA_965649545.1). Classification (GTDB taxonomy): domain Bacteria; phylum Pseudomonadota; class Gammaproteobacteria; order Burkholderiales; family Methylophilaceae; genus CABHOJ01. The sequence continues at coordinate 22,728 of CBFGLF010000008.1, read as the reverse complement.
CATAGCGGGAGGCTACTTAATCCACAAGGAGAAAATATGCGCCATTACGAAGTAGTGTTCATCGTCCATCCGGACCAGAGTGAACAAGTGCCAGCGATGATCGAGCGTTATCGCACACTGGTGACCTCTAACGGCGGTGCCATCCACCGTCTTGAAGACTGGGGCCGCCGCCAACTGGCTTACCCGATCCAGAAGATCCACAAGGCACATTACGTGCTGATGAATATCGAGTGTAACCAAACCGTTCTCGATGAGCTTGAGCATGCCTTCAAGTTCAACGACGCCGTCCTGCGTCACCTGACCGTGAGCGTCGACGAAGCTGTTGTTGCACCATCCCCGATGATGAAGGAAGAAAAGTCCAAGTCGTTGCTGGAGAAGGAAGCTGCAGCGCCTGCGCCCGTCGCTGAGGAAGCATCGGCTTAATTGAATAAGCTGGTCGTCACTGGCGAAGTCGTGCAACTAGACACGCTGCGCTACACACCGGCAGGTTTACCGTTGTTGAGTTTTGTCGTGCAGCATCGATCGGAGCAAACAGAAGCCGAGATGCAGCGCAAGGTTGAATGTGAGGTGCCGGTGATCGCCATAGGCAAGATCGCCGAGCAAGCCAAGGCCATCCAGATGGCCAGCCAGGTGAAACTGGCCGGGTTCCTCGCAAAACGCAGCCTCAAGAGCTCACAGCTGGTTTTACACTTAAACGCATTTGAGATTATTTAAAGGATTCGAATCATGGCACGTGATATGTTCAAACGCCGCCGCTACTGCCGTTTCTCGGCAGAGGGCATCAAGCAGGTCGATTACAAGGATGTGGACCTGTTGAAAGATTTCATCACCGAGAACGGCAAGATCATCCCAGCCCGTATCACCGGTACCAAGGCACGCTACCAGCGTCAACTGACGATCGCGGTCAAGCGCGCCCGTTTCCTGGCCCTGTTGCCATACACTGACAAGCACTAAGAGGGGACCCGTCATGCAAGTTATTCTGTTGGAAAAAGTCGTGAACCTGGGCAACCTCGGTGACGTCGTCAAGGTGAAAGACGGCTACGGCCGCAATTTCCTGATCCCGCAAGGCAAAGCCAAGCGCGCCACCGAAGCCAATAAGGCTGAGTTCGCCGCACGCCGCGCTGAACTGGAGAAGCAACAAGCTGCATTGCTGGATGCTGCACAGAAGCGTGCCGAGAAGCTGGCTGGCTATCTGGTGCAAGTGACCCAGAAGGCAGGGGTCGATGGCCGTCTGTTCGGCTCCGTCACCAACTTCGATATCGCTGAGACGCTGACTGCACAAGGGTTTGAAGTGGCGAAGTCCGAAGTGCGTATGCCCAACGGCCCACTGAAGACCATCGGTGATCATCCTGTGAGCATCGCGCTGCATCATGACGTCGTCGTCGACATCACCGTATCGGTGTTGGGCGAGTCCTGATCTAGCCGCCAATATCGGCTGAAAAGACCGATAGAAAAAGGCTGCCTCGGCAGCCTTTTTTATTGCCTGTGATTTTGAATGTCGACAGTTCATGCCCGGTTTTCCGTTGTTATAATGCGGCATGGCTGACGACTTACTAGAATCCCTCAAACTTCCCCCGCACTCGGTAGAAGCCGAGCAATCGGTCATCGGCGGGCTCTTGCTGGAAAACGATGCCCTCGACAAGATCGGGGACGTACTCAACCCCAACGATTTCTACCGCCACGACCATCGCCTGATCTTCGAGCACATCGCCAAGCTCATCGAGCACAACAAGCCGGCTGACATCGTCACGGTGGCGGAATCGCTGGAAAGCAGTGCCGAACTCTCCGGCGTGGGTGGCATCGCCTATTTGGGAGCGCTCGCACAGAACACGCCGACCGCGGCCAACATTCGACGCTATGCCGAGATCGTCCATGAGCGCGCAGTGATGCGTAAACTGGTCGAGGTTGGTTCCGATATCGCCGAGAGCGCCTACAGCCCGCAAGGGCGTGATGCCCAGCAACTATTGGACGAAGCCGAAGCCAAGATCTTCCATATCGCCGAGGGCGGCAAGCGCAGCACCCAGGGGTTCCTCGACATCAAGGTGCTGTTGCCACAAGTGGCCGACCGCATCGACCAGCTTTACCAGCGCGACAACCCCGACGCCGTGACCGGCATCCCCACAGGCTATACCGATCTGGACGAGAAGACCTCCGGACTGCAACCGGGCGACCTCATCATCGTCGCCGGCCGGCCCTCCATGGGCAAGACCGCCTTTTCATTGAATATCGCCGAGAACGTCGCGCTGGACACCGGTTTGCCGGTCGCCGTGTTCTCCATGGAAATGGGCGCAACCCAGCTCGCGACCCGGATGATCGGTTCGGTGGGGCGCCTGGACCAGCACAAGATGCGTAACGGCAAGCTGGACGACGAGGATTGGGTGCGTCTGACTTCCGCGCTCGGCAAGCTCAACGATGCGCCCATCTATATCGACGAGGGCGCCGGTCTGAGTTCCTTCGACGTCCGTGCCCGGGCGCGCCGCCTGCACAGGCAATGCGGCAAGCTGGGCCTCATCGTCGTCGATTACCTGCAGTTGATGGCGGCGCCGGCAGGACGCCAGAGCGAGAACCGCGCGACCGAGATCTCCGAGATCTCCCGTTCCCTGAAGGCGCTAGCTAAGGAGCTGGACGTACCTGTGATCGCGCTGTCGCAGCTCAATCGCGGCCTAGAACAACGCCAGGACAAGCGTCCGGTCATGTCGGACCTGCGCGAATCCGGGGCGATCGAGCAGGATGCCGACTTGATCCTGTTCATCTACCGCGACGAAGTCTACAACCCGGATTCTGCCGAGAAGGGCAGTGCCGAGATCATCATCGCCAAACAGCGTAACGGTCCGATCGGCAGGGTCATGCTGACTTTCATCGGCGCCAACACGCGCTTCGAGAACGCCGCCCATTCCGGCAATCCTTACTAGCTGAATGCGTCCGATCCAAGCCACCATCGATCTGGATGCCTTGCGTCACAATCTGGCGGTCGTGCGTCAGCATGCTTCCCAATCCAAGGTGATGGCGGTGATCAAGGCCAACGGCTATGGCCACGGCCTGCTACGCGTCGCTGAAGGGCTGCGCGAGGCGGAAGGCTTTGCCGTGCTCAATATCGAGGAGGCCATCGCACTGCGCCAGGCGGGTTACACACAAACCCTGCTGCTGCTGGAGGGCCTGTTCTCGGCAGATGAAGTCGCCGTGGCTGCACATTACGCATTGAGTCCAGTCGTGCATCGGCTCGACCAGATTCAGATGCTGGCTGCCGCGGCCCCAGCCATCCCTGAGCATGTCTTCCTCAAGATCAATACCGGGATGAATCGGCTGGGATTCGCGCCGGCGGCGTTCGATCAAGCGCATCGTCTGCTGCACGAGATCGAGGGTGTCCGCGAGATCACCTTGATGACCCACTTCGCAACGGCCGATGAAGCGCCTGGTATCGCGCAACCCTTGAGTGTGTTCAAGGGGCTCACTGATGTCATCCAAACCTCGAAGTCGATCGCGAACTCCGCCTCGATCTTGCGTCATCCTGAGACCCATCTGGACTGGGTACGCCCCGGCATCATGCTGTATGGCGCGACGCCTGTGTCAGGCACGCCTGCAATGAGTTACGGATTACAGCCTGTCATGTCGCTGAACAGCGAGGTGATTGCGGTGCAGGCCCTTCAGCCCGGCGAGAGTGTAGGTTACGGCATGCGCTTCACCGCCGAGAAGCCGACCCGCGTCGCCATCGTCGCATGTGGCTATGCGGACGGGTACCCACGACATGCGGGCCTGTGTGCCACGCATGATCACCAGCCGGGTGCGCCGATCGCCGTGGCGGGGAAGCACACGCGGACGCTAGGTCGGGTCTCCATGGACATGCTGTTCGCTGATGTCACCGATATCCCGGAAGCCGATATCGGCAGTCCTGTGGAGTTGTGGGGCGCCCAAGTGCCTGTCGATGCCGTCGCCGAAGCCAGTGCTACGGTGGGCTATGAGTTGCTATGCGCATTGGCGCCACGCGTGCCGGTGAGGACGATCGGCTGATGGCGAAACAAAAGACGGTCTATACCTGTACCGAATGCGGTGGGCAGGAGCCTAAATGGCAAGGGCAGTGCCCGAGTTGCGGACAGTGGAACACGCTGGTCGAAACCATCGCGGAGCCTCCCGCACCGAATCGTTATGCCTCGCTGGCGCAAACCACTGGCTTGCAGAAGCTGGCAGACGTCGAAGCGGCGGAAGTGCCGCGCCATCCGACCTCGATCACTGAATTCGATCGGGTCCTGGGCGGTGGCCTGGTGCCCGGTGGCGTGGTCCTGATCGGTGGCGATCCTGGCATCGGCAAATCCACTTTGCTGCTGCAAACCCTCTGTCATGTCGGCAAGCAGCGCAAAGCCATCTACGTCAGTGGCGAAGAATCGGCGCAACAGATCGCCATGCGCGCCAAGCGCCTGGGGCTGGATGCGAGCCCCATCGATCTGCTGGCCGAGATCCAGCTTGAAAAGATACTGGCGACCCTGCAGAACCATCGGCCGGATATCGCCGTCATCGATTCGATCCAGACCGTGTACTCCGAAGCGCTGCAATCGGCGCCGGGTTCGGTCGCGCAGGTGCGGGAATGCTCTGCCCAGCTGACACGTGTCGCCAAGCAACTGGGCATCACGGTCATCCTCGTGGGCCATGTGACGAAGGAGGGCTCGCTCGCCGGCCCGCGCGTGCTGGAGCACATCGTCGATACCGTGCTGTACTTCGAAGGGGATCCCAACTCCAGTTTTCGCCTGATCCGCGCTTTCAAGAACCGGTTCGGCGCGGTCAACGAGCTCGGCGTGTTCGCCATGACCGAAAAGGGCCTGCGCGAGGTCAGCAACCCCTCGGCCTTGTTCCTCTCCCACCACACCGAGGAAGTGCCGGGCTCCTGCATCACCGTGACCCAGGAAGGGACGCGTCCCTTGTTGGTGGAAGTCCAGGCTCTGGTCGATGAGGCGCATGCACCCAACCCCAAACGGCTTTGCGTTGGGCTTGAACAGAACCGGTTGGCGATGTTGCTGGCCGTACTCCACCGTCATGCAGGCGTCGCCTGTTACGACCAGGACGTATTCGTCAACGCGGTGGGTGGCGTCAGGATCAGCGAGCCGGCAGTCGATCTGGCGGTCTTGTGCTCCATCGTATCTTCATTAAAAAACAAGGCATTGAACAATAAACTGATTGTGTTTGGTGAGGTTGGGCTGGCGGGAGAGGTGCGGCCGGTACAGCGAGGGCAGGAACGATTGAAGGAAGCGGCCAAGCTCGGCTTTACCCACGCGATCGTTCCCAAGGCGAATGCGCCAAAACAGCCGATCAAGGGTATCGAGATCTTTGCAGTCGACAGGCTGGAGCAAGCCTTGCAAAAAGCCAGAGATATCTAGGTTCACATGGCAGCACGCAAACGACACGTCATCTTCGATCTGGATGGCACCCTCATCGACTCCTCTGCCAGCATCCTGCAAAGCTTCGAGGCGGCCTTCACGAAATCTGGGGTGACGGCCCAAAAGCCGTTCACGCAGGAGGTGATCGGTCCGCCGCTGATGCCGACCTTGCGGACACTTTCGGGCTCCGACGACCCCGAGCTGCTGCAAACCCTGGCTGCCGCCTTCAAGGCTGAATACGACACCCACGCCTATCAGGCGGCGACGGTCTTTGCAGGCATCGAGGACTTACTCGCCCGCTTGCAACGACAAGGCTTGCAGATGTACATCGCGACCAACAAACGTATCCTGCCCACCACCAAGATCATGCAACACCTGCAATGGGTACATTACTTCCAAGGCGTCTATGCGCTGGATTATTTCACCCCGCCAGTAGCTTCGAAAAAGGACATGGTGCGCAACATCATGGCCTTGCATGGATTGACGCCTGAGGCGACGTTATTTGTCGGCGATCGTATCGAGGATGGCTTGGCGGCGGAGGGTAACGGACTGGATTTCGCGATGGTCACCTGGGGCTATCTCGACGATACCCAGGGCGAGATGGCCGAGCATTGGCAGCACTTCAGCACGCCGGCAGCGCTCGCTGATCGTGTCCTGGCCGAAGCAAGTTAATAACGGACGTTCCTGGCCTATTCGCGGTCTGCTAGAGCCCGCACGACCTTTCCCGATATTCCCACACTCTTAGGGCCCATCAGGTACAGATAAGTCGCCATCAGGCTGCTGGCGGCGGGCAGGTCTTGATGAAGCTCCCCCGGATGCGATTTGCGGCGCTGGGGGGATTGCACCGGTCCAGGAATGATCCCATTCAGCCGCAAGCCCGGAATCTGCTCCAGTTCGAGCGCCCACGCCTGAAGCATATGTTCGAGAGCGGCTTTGCTGATGCCATGAGCACCCCAGTAAGCCTTGGGTTCACGGCCGTAGCTCGACAAGGTGAATAGTACAGCGGCGTCCTGCGCACGTTTGAGCAAGGGCAGGCAAGCCTTGGTCAGCGCGAACGGCGCGATCAGATTGACGCGCAGCATGGTCTCGAATTGCGCCATGGTCTGGATCTCGAGCGGACTGAGGTTATCGAAATGCGCGGCGTTATGCAGGATGCCGTCCAGGCGTCCCAAAGCTTGATGGATGCCTTCCGCCATCGCGGCATAGTCCTGCTCGGTGGCTTTTTCCAGGTCCAGCGGGAAGATCAAGGGTTGCGGATATCCCGCCGCCACGATCTCGTCATAGACGCTCTCCAATCGCTTGAGGTGACGTCCTAGCAGGATCACCGTCGCGCCATGCGCCGCGAAACTGAGGGCGGCGGTTCGTCCTAGTCCCTGGCCTGCGCCAGTGACCAGGATCACGCGTTGTGCCAGCAGATCGGCTGCCGGTAAATCGGCCGAAGCCAGTTCAGCCGAAGTCAGTTCAGCAGGGAATGGGGTATCTTGCATCTTGGTTCTTCAAGGAAATGTAGGATAGACAGCGGGCCACATTGTACAGCCCACGATCCCGAAAGTCTTAGGCGGTCTTCGATCAGTCCTGCATGGCTCAGGGCTACTCGGTGGGTAGAATGGTAAATCCTTCATTCGCTACAGCACTGCTCTCGATGACGATGACCTGGGTCACGCTGGCGAAGGCCGGTCCTTGCCGCGCCCAGTCGATCAGTTGCTGAAGCCGGTCATCCGGACCACAGACCAGCGCTTCCACGGTACCGTCACGCCGGTTACGCACCCAGCCAGCAAGGCCTAGTCTTGCCGCGACCGCCTGCATCGACTGGCGATATCCCACGCCCTGTACCCGGCCATGGATGCGGAGGTGCCTGCTGGCCATCTCGTCGCCGGATCAGATGCTGATGGTATCAGCCGAGGGAATGACCACCAGATGGGCGCTGCCCGGCAGCATCCATTCCAGGAAGAGGCCGAAAATGGCGATGAAGATCCCTGCGAAGAAGGCGGTCCAGAACCCCGATAACTTGAATCCGTTGACCAGCTTGGCTGTGAACATGATGATCAAGGCATTGATGACCAGCAGGAACAAGCCGAATGTGATCACGGTCAGCGGCAGGGTCAGCAGGAACAGGATAGGGCGCAGGATGGCGTTGAGGAACCCCAGCACCAGCGCGGAGACCAGCAGCGCCGAGCGGCTACTGAACGATATGCCCTTGAAGACGTGGCTGGCGACCCACAAGGACAGGCTCATGACGAGCCAGTGGATGAGGAAATTGGTCAGTTGTCCGCTCATGGGATCGCTCCTGCAAATGTGTGTTGGATGATGTGGTCGGCGCAGTAGAGACCGCTTCGCACTGCGCCTTCGATAGTTGCCGGGTAATCGCCCGCCACGTAATCGCCGGCAAGGTAGAGTCCGGCGACGGCAGTGATCGCGGCAGGTCGTTGCAAGTCGTGTGTACAGGCGAATGTCGCCCGTTTCTCGGCAATGACTTTATGCCACAGGGGCACGGGTAGACCGGGGAAATGCTGTGCCATCTCTTCGGTGACGGCCTCAGCCAGCCGTTCCTGGGTCATGGCCTGGTGTCGACCTTCAGCGCTGATCACGATGGCCATCAATCCATGTTGACCATAGAGCTGCCCACGATCGAAGACCCATTGACCATAGCCCTCGGCGAATCCCAACATGGGCGCATCCAGCCGGATCTCGCTCGGATACTGCAGGTAGACGGTATAGATGGGCTGGTACGTCAATGCATCGATCAGCTGTCGGGAAGGACCCATCTCGGGCAATGCCGCCAATAGCTCGCCGGTACGGAAAGGGGAGGTGGCGACCACGACATGGCTGTATCGTCCTGTGCCTTGCGCCGTGGCCAGCTCAAAGCCCTGCGGGGTATGGCGTATGCCGGTGATCGCGACACCCAGGCGAACCTGACCGCCTTGGCTGCGTATGTAACCGGACAACGGCTCCGCCAGCATGCGGGTTAGATCCTGTTTCGGCAGCAGCATGTCGCTATCGGCTTTGGCCTTGGCGAAACTGTCACGCAACACGTTAAGGAAGACTTGTGCGCTGGCCTCACGCAGGGGCGTATTCAAGGCAGCCAGACATAACGGCTCCCACAAGCAACGCGTGACGGCATCAGGCTGGGAGCGCTGGGTGAGCAAGGTCTCGAGGGGGAGGTCATGGTCAAGCTGGAAGCCTATACCCCTAAGCCATGCCATGAAACGGATCGCGCTCCAGCGTTCCTTCCAGCTCAGACCCTGCGCGCTCAGTAAGCCTGCGAGAACATGCAGCGGCGCAGGCAAATATTTGAAGGCTTCGAGTTGGAATCGTCGATGCATCACCAGTTGTAGCGGCAAGCGCAACAATGCCTGCGACATATCGACCCCTGCAAGTTGCATGAGGCCCAGCGTGTCGCGGTAAGCACCGAGCAGGATATGCTGACCATTGTCCAGACGCTGGCCTTTCCAGTCCAGGCCGCGTGCACGGCCACCGAGCTGTGGGCTGGACTCATACAAGGTGACCTGAAGGCCTTGCTGGACGAGCCTGGTAGCGGCTGCAAGGCCAGCGCACCCACCGCCGATGACAGCGACATGAGTCGCCGGTGAAGGGGTCAGGTCCGCATCCATGTGAGGCATGCCAGCCAGAGCTTGCGAATCGGGGTCAGCGATGTGCGTGAGTTCAGTACCCTCTGCGCACCGTCGGCCTTGATCTCATCCAGGATGGTGCGATAGATAGCCGCCATGATGAGGCCGGTACGTTGGGTCTTGCGATCTTCGGCAGGCAGCTCGTTCAGTGCCCGTTCGTAGAAGCCGGTCGCGCGTTCGATCTGGAAATCCAGCAGCTTTCTAACCTGCTCAGATTCTCGCCCTTGCAGGATATCGCTTTCGGTCACGCCGAAATTCGCCAGTTCGTCGAGCGGCAGGTAGATACGATCCCGTCGGGCGTCTTCGCCGACGTCGCGGATGATATTGGTCAACTGGAAGGCCAGCCCCAGGTCATGGGCATATTTCAGGGTGTTGCGATTGCGGTAACCGAAGATCTCCACCGACAACAGGCCGACGACACTGGCCACACGGTAGCAATAGAGCTGTAATTGCTTGAAATCGGCGTAACGGTTCTGGTCCAGGTCCATCTCCATGCCGTCGATGATCTCCTGGAAGTGTTCTTCGCTCAGGTTGTAACGACCGATGGCCGGGGCGAGCGCCTTGCTCACCGGGTGTTGTGGCTTGCCCTGATAGAGATTGGCGATCTCGGCCCGCCACCAGGCGAGCTTGGTGCGGGCGATGTTGATGTCATGACATTCGTCGGCAATATCATCGACTTCACGGCAGAAGGCATACAGCGCGGTGATGGCCTCACGCTTCAGCGTCGGCAGGAACATGAAACTGTAGTAGAAGCTGGAGCCGCTGGCGGCGGCTTTGCTCTGGCAATATTCTTGCGGACTCATTTCGCCCTCACGGCACGGTAGAGCATATATCCCCAATCCCAGGGTTTGAGCGTCGGGCGGTGATGGAACATGTCGCCGCGAGATTTGTGCAGCTTGTGCAGGATACGCTCGCCACCGGCGATGATGGTGCGCATCTCAAGACCGATTCGTCCGGGAAGCACCAGGCCGAGGGGCGCACCCGACTGCAGTAGTCGGCGTGTGCGGTTGAGCTGGAATTGCATGAACATGCTCCAGGGCCCACTCGTGTCGCCATTGGCGATCTGGGCCTCGGTGATGTTGAACTTGCGCATCTCGTCCAGTGGGAAATAGATCCGGTCCTTCTTGTAGTCGATGGCGACATCCTGCAGGAAATTGATGATCTGTAACGCAGAGCAGATGGCATCCGCCATGCCGAGGTTCCGGGGCGTCGCCATGCCGTAGAGGTGCAGCAACAGGCGGCCGATAGGGTTGGCGGAGCGGCGGCAGTAGTCGATGACCTCACCGAAATTCTCGTAACGGCCTTTCACCACATCCTGGCTGAATGCGTCCAGCAAGTCATAGAAAGGTTCCAGCGGCAATTTCCGCTCTGCGATCATCGCTTGCAGGGTGACGAAGAATTCGGTCTGCGGCACTTCTCCAGCCTGGATACGGTCGAGCTCCTGTTTGAAGCCATCAAGCAAGGCCAGCCGTTGTGCCTGCGTGAGATCGCCTTCGTCCGCAAAATCATCGGCTTGCCTGGCGAAGGAATAGATGAGCCCGATGGGCTCCCGCAGATGCCTTGGCAAAAGCGCGGAAGCGACAGGGAAATTTTCATAGTGGGATTGAGCGAGCGCCAGGCTGTCGCGCGTCACGGCATGCGAGTTCGAGATATCCATATCGCGGCTAAGTATGCCACAGATGGCTGAGCCATGAATCAGGAAGTTTGCGCTACAATCCAGTCCATACTTCATCCAGGAACAAGATCCATGCTCGGCATCATCGGCGGTACGGGGCTCACCCAATTAGCGAATCTTCATATCATCCGGCGTCAACTCATACGCACGCCTTTTGGGGAACCCTCGGGCCCGCTGACTTACGGCGAGATCTGCGGGCATGCCGTGGTCTTCCTGGCACGCCATGGCAATGGACATACCATCCCGCCGCATGCGGTGAATTATCGCGCCAACCTGTGGGCGCTGCATTCCGAAGGTATCAAGGATATCGTCGCTGTCGCCACCGTTGGCGGCATCCACGAGTCCCTTACGCCGGGCAGCATCGCCATCCCGAATCAGATCATCGACTACACCACCGGACGCAAAAATACCTTCCACGACGGAGTGGATGCGCCTGTGCGCCACATCGATTTCACCGAGCCTTATTGTCCACGCCTGCGGGAGCTGTGCAAGGAGGCGGGCATCAAGGCCAATGAATCCCTGATCGATGGCGGTGTCTATGCCTGTGTCCAAGGGCCGCGCCTCGAGACCGCTGCCGAGATCAACCGGCTGGAGCGCGATGGCGCCACCATGGTCGGTATGACCGGGATGCCGGAAGCAGCGCTGGCACGCGAGCTCGATGTCAGCTATGCCGCATTCTGCCCGGTGGCCAATTACGCGGCAGGGCGTGGCAACAGCCTGCATGGCATCAAGTACGAAGAGATCGGCGCCGTGCTCGATGCCACCATGCAGCGCGTACGTAACCTCATCGAACAGGTGGTGATCCTTCATGGCGATTAGAACCGTATTGAGAATGGGCGATCCCGTGCTGCTGCAGAAAGCGGCGCCGGTCGAGAGGTTCGATACGCCTGAGCTCCATGCCCTGATCAAAGACATGGAAGACACCATGGAACACATGAACGGCGCAGGCATCGCTGCGCCGCAGATCGGGGTCAGCCTGCGTGTGGTCATCTTCGGTGTCGGCAAGAACCCTCGATACCCGGATGCGGAAGAGGTGCCCTATACCGTCCTGGTGAATCCAGTGCTCAGTCCTGTAGGCAAGGAGATGGAAGACGGATGGGAGGGCTGCCTATCCGTACCCGGCATGCGTGGCATCGTGCCGCGCTATGAGCGATTGCATTACACCGGATACGATCAGTACGGCAAACCGATCGACCGTCTGGTCAGCGGATTCCATGCCAGGGTCGTCCAGCATGAATGCGATCACCTGGATGGCATCCTCTACCCCATGCGAATACGCGACCTGGCCAGTTTCGGCTTCACCGACGTGCTGTTCCCGGGCATGGATGTACAGGATGACTGAGCATCTGTGTTAAAATGCGCGCCTCGAACGGTTGCCGCAAGACACATTCGGCGGCGATCCTGGGAAGCGTGGCAGAGTGGTTGAATGCAACAGTCTTGAAAACTGTCGTGGGTTCACGCCCACCGTGAGTTCGAATCTCACCGCTTCCGCCAATTCAATATAAATCATAAAGTTATATTGGATAATTAATATAACTTATCAATATTTTTAATCATCAAGCTTAAGGAATAGCATGAGCCAAATCACTGTAGAACATAACCCGAGTGAAGAGAAACTGAAGCAACTGGGCGTTTCCAGCTGGTCCATCTGGGAGAAGGAAGTTTCCAAATTCCCACTGGATTTCGGTATCAAGGAAACCGCTTACGTGCTGGAAGGCGAAATCATCGTCACACCTAAGGGTGGCGAGCCAGTCCGTATCGTTCCAGGTGACTTGGTGGTATTCCCTGCCGGTCTGGATACCAACTGGGAAGTGGTCAAGCCACTGCGCAAGCACTACAAGCACGGTTAATCCCGACTTGCAGCAAAATAAAACCCGCCTCGGCGGGTTTTATTTTGTCTGTCACTCGTTCAAAACTGGGAGAGCAGGGTCGTCTCCAGGTGTTGGAGAGTCGCGTCGGAAAGTTTCTGTGAGGCTTTACCGGTGATGAGGAAGGTATCTTCGGCCCGGTTGCCCAGCGTGTTGATCTTGGCTGTTTGCAGGTGCACGCCGTGTTCCAGCAGGGTGTGCGCGATACGGGAGAGCAGGCCAGGGCGGTCGCCTGCGATGATCTCCAGTGTATGGTTGCTCGATTCCGGCTCCTGGCGAATGTGCACGCTGGCCGAGATGGGCATGTGCTTCACCTGGCGGCTGATGCGGCCTTGGGCGCGGTACTCGAGGGCGGCCTCGGACAGTAGCTTTTGCGTCAGTTCGAATTCGATGTAATTGAGCAGATCACGATAGCGTACGGATTTATCGCTGTTATCCAGGACCAGGAAGGTATCCAGCGCATAGTCGTGCTGCGTCGTATGGATCTTGGCCTCGACGATGGTGTAGCCGATGCGGTCGAAGAAATCGCAGATGCGGGCGAACAGGTCATCACGGTCCCGTGTATAGATCAGGGTCTGGATGCCATCCCCGGCCGGACTCAGGCGTGCCCGCACGATCGGGGTCTGGGTGTCGAGGTGGGTGACCAGCAAGCGCGTGTGCCATGCGATCTCCTGTGCGTCGTGACGCAGGAAATACTGCCGGCCCAGTTTCTGCCAGAGTGGTTCGTAGGCTGCGTCCTTGAGCCCATAGTAGTTCAGCGTGGAGATGGCGTTACGCTGACGCTCCATGACCTCTGCGTCGGCGTCCCCCGCGGAGCCTCGTAGCAGTCTTTGCGACGCGAGGAAGAGGTTCTCCAGCAGCTTGGCTTTCCATGCGTTCCAGACTTTCGGGCTGGTGCCGCGGATATCGGCGACGGTCAGCAGGTAGAGCGCGATCAGGCGACGTTCGTTACCGACGAAGTTGGCGAAGCCCTGGATCACCGCCGGATCCGACAAGTCGGATTTTTGTGCGGTGCTCGACATGACCAGATGCGCTTCGACCAGCCATGCCACCAGCTCGCCATCGGCTTTCGGCATGCCATGCAGTCTGCAGAAACGGCGCGCGTCGACGGTACCGAGCGTGGAATGATCGCCGCCGCGACCTTTGGCGATGTCGTGGAACAGGGCACCGAGGTAGAGCAGGTAAGGCTTGTCGAAGCCCGCGAACAGCTTGCTGCAGAGCGGGAACTCGTGATTGAACCTGGGGATGGCGAACCGCCGCAGATTGCGCAACACATTGAGGATATGTTCATCTACTGTGTAGACATGGAACAGGTCATGTTGCATCTGGCCGACGATGCGGCCGAAGGCGGGGATGTAATTACCGAGGATGCCGTAGCGGTTCATGCGACGCAGCGCATGGGTGATGCCCTGTGGTTGCTGCAGGATCTTGAGGAACAGCGTCTTGTTCTTCGGGTCTTGCCGGAAGTCGCGGTTGACCAGGTTCCTGACCCGATGCATGGTGCGTAGCAGGTTGGCGCTCATGCCTTGCAGCTCCGGATGTTGCTGCATCTGCAGGAAGCTCTCCAGGATGGAGGATGGCTGGCGCTGGAATACCGAGGTGGAGCTGATATCGAGCTGGCCGTTCCTGATCTCGAATCGGCTATTGAGGCGTGTCACCGAGTGTTCTTCCGGGTGTAGATGCTCGCGCAGGGTCTGCAACAGGATCTCATTCATCAGGCCAACGAATTTCGCGCTGCGGTAGAACCCGTTCATGAGCTGTTCGCTGGCACGGCGACGTTTGCTGCTCTCATAGCCCAATTCCTTGGCGAGGTCGTTCTGGAAGTCGAACAGCAGTCGGTCTTCACGTCGTTTCGCCAGGTAATGCAAGCGCACACGCAAGGTTTGCAAGTGGCGCTCGTGTCGTCTTATCTGTCTGGCTTCGAGAGGGGTGATGAGCCCGTGTCTCGCCAATGCGGACCAGCAGTCGCCGAAGCCCATGCTGTTCGCTATCCAGAGTACGTTCTGCAGATCGCGCAGTCCGCCCGGGCTCTCCTTGATGTTTGGTTCAAGGTTGTAAGAGGTATCGTTGAATTTGGCGTGGCGCTGCTCCTGCTCTTTGAGCTTGGCTTCGAAGAACGCCTGCGGCTGCATCGCCACCTGCATAGCCGATTCAAAGGCCTTGTAGAGCTTCGTGTCGCCAATCAGCAATCTGGCCTCGGAAAGATTGGTCTGCACTGTGACGTCCTTGGCAGCCTCTTCGATACATTCAGAGAGATTGCGCACGCTATGGCCGACCGCCAAGCCGATATCCCACAACACGCCGATCAACGCTTCGATGGATCGTTCATGCTCGCTATCGATGCCGTCAGGCAGCAGGAAGAGCAAGTCGACATCGGAATAGGGGAATAACTCGCCTCGGCCGTAACCGCCGACGGCGATCAGGCAAAAACTGGGAGAGATGGCTGAAGTGGTCCACAGGTCGCGCAGCAGGCCATCTACCAGTTTGCAATGCTGGCGCAGCATGGCGGAGGTGTCTTCGCGACGCATGAAGTCTTCGCGCAACACCTGTTGCTGGTCGAGCAGGCGCTTGCGCCAATTCAGCGCTGGTTTATCCGACGCGGAAAAGACCTGCTCTGGTGACATCTAGACGAAACCGGGTACCGGCGGAGAGCCTGCCGAAACCGTCATGACCTCGAACCCGGTCTCGGTGACGAGCACGGTATGCTCCCATTGTGCCGAGAGGCTGTGATCCTTGGTGACGATGGTCCAGCCATCATTGAGTTGCTTGATATCGCGCTTGCCGGCGTTGATCATGGGTTCTACGGTGAACATCATGCCGGCCTGCAGTTTAAGGCCGGCGCCAGGACGACCGTAGTGCAGGATCTGCGGGTCTTCATGGAATTTCTTGCCGATGCCGTGGCCACAGAATTCGCGCACCACGCTATAACCCTGTTTTTCCGCATAGGTCTGGATCGCATGGCCGATGTCGCCCAGCGTCGCCCCTGGCTTGACTTTGGCGATCCCCAGCCACATGCACTCGTAGGTGATCTCGCACAAGCGCTTGGCCTGGATCGAGGGTTCGCCGACATAGAACATCCGGCTGGTGTCGCCGTGGTAACCATCCTTGATGACCGTGATGTCGATGTTCACGATGTCACCGTTCTTCAGGACCTTGTCACCGGGAATACCGTGGCAGATCTGGTGATTGACCGAGGTACAGATCGATTTGGGGTAGGGGCTGTGGCCCGGCGGCGTATAATTCAGGGGGGCCGGGATGGTCTTTTGTACATTGACCATGTAGTCGTGGCACAACGCGTCCAGTTCGCCGGTGGTGACGCCGGCCTTGACATGCGGGGTGATGAAATCCAGTACTTCGGAAGCGAGCCTGCCTGCGACACGCATTTTTTCGATATCAGTCGCGTTTTTGATCGTGATTGCCATAGTGCATAATCGGCCCGAAAGCCCAGTTTTTCCTTGAATCTCAACAGTTGTCCATGTTAACATACGTGCCCGTTTCGCAGGAGCAATTCCCGCGGCGCGGAATTATCCACTTTTAAATCGAGCATATGCCCCGTACAGGGTGTCTGGAGCAGGTCTCCGGATGTTGTTGGGCGTATGTGAGCTATAACCCTTACTGGAGACAATTATGTCCGTAACGATGCGTCAAATGCTGGAAGCCGGAGTTCACTTCGGCCATCAAACCCGCTACTGGAACCCGAAAATGGCCCCTTTCATTTTCGGCGACCGCAACAAGATCCATATCGTCAACCTGGAAAAGACCCTGCCGCTGTTCGAAGATGCGCTGAAGTACGTGCGCCAGCTCGCAGCCAACAAGGGCCGCATCCTGTTCGTTGGCACCAAGCGCCAAGCGCGCGAGATCGTCAAGGAAGAAGCTGAGCGCGCTAACTGCGCATACGTTAACCATCGTTGGCTCGGCGGCATGCTGACCAACTTCAAGACCGTCAAGCAGTCCATCAAGCGCCTGAACGACTACGAAGCGATGATGCAAGACGGCAGCCTGGAAAAGTTCGGCAAGAAGGAAGCCCTGGGTTACAAGCGCGAAGTCGAAAAGCTGGTGCGCTCCATCGGCGGCATCAAGGAGATGGGTGGTCTGCCAGACGCCATCTTCATCATCGACGTCGGCCATGAAAGCGGCGCAGTCACTGAAGCTGCCAAGCTCGGTATCCCGGTCATCGGCGTGGTCGATACCAACAATTCCCCAGACGGCATCACCTATGTGATCCCTGGCAATGACGACTCCAGTCGCGCAATCCGCCTGTACGCACGTGGCGTTGCAGACGCTGTACTGGAAGGCCGTAGCCAGAATATCGCCGAGATCGTCAAGGCATCGACCGAAGAAGAGTTCGTCGAAGTCGAAGCCGCTGCGGCAGAGTAATACCCTTCAGGAAAGGGGGCGAGAGCCCCCTTTTTTGTATCTATCGTTTATCCCTATGACGGCTGTGATGGCCGAAAAGTACACAAATCAAGGAGTGAAAAATGGCTGAGATTACCGCAGGCATGGTGAAGGAACTGCGCGAGCGCACCGATGCGCCGATGATGGATTGCAAGAAAGTATTGACCGAAGCCAATGGCGACATGGCCAAAGCTGAAGAGTTGTTGCGTGCCCGTCTGGGCAGCAAGCTGAGCAAGGCCGCTGGCCGTGTGGCGGCTGAGGGTACCGTTGGCGTCTATGTGAGCGCCGATGGCAAGCAAGGCGCGATCGTGGAAGTGAACTGTGAGACCGACTTCGTTGCCAAGAATGATGACTTCCTGGCCCTGAGCCGCAATCTGGCCGAACTGGTCGCTGTCAACAATCCGGCCGATGTGGCTGCATTGTCCGCCCTGAAGATCAACGGGGAAGTCGTAGAAGATGCACGTGCGCAACTGATCGGCAAGATCGGTGAGAACGTCACCATTCGCCGTTTCGTGCGCTTCGCGGCACAAGGTAAGCTGGCCAACTACATCCACGGCGGCAAGATCGGCGTGATCGTCGATGTCGTCGGCGGTGACGAAGCCCTGGCGAAGGATATCGCGATGCACATCGCGGCTGCCAAGCCTGTCGCCTTGTCGAAGAATGAAGTGCCTGCCGAGCTGATCGAGAAAGAACGTTCGATCGCGGTACAGAAGGCGACCGAATCCGGCAAGCCTGCCGACATCGCCCAGAAGATGGTCGAAGGCTCCGTGCAGAAGTACCTGAAGGAAGTGGCCCTGCTGGACCAGCCTTTCGTCAAGGACGACAAGCAGTCCATCGACCAGTTGCTGAAGTCCAAGGGCGCCAGCGTCGCTGCATTCACCATGTTCGTCGTCGGTGAAGGCATCGAAAAGAAAGTCACCGATTTCGCCGCTGAAGTCGCTGCCGCTGCCCAGCTGTAAAGTCTCCTGTCACGTTCTGTGACGGGATCAAAGTAATAGTAAAACGGTGCAAAACTCAGCCTGCATGGGTATCATGCAGGCTGCGTCTTGCCTAACTCGAGGAGCCCTATGTCTGCACCTGCCTATAAGCGTATTCTTCTCAAACTCTCTGGTGAGGCCCTGATGGGCGATGATAGCTACGGGATCAACCGCGCTACCATCTTTAGAATCGTGAACGAGATCAAGGAAGTCGTTGATCTGGGTGTGCAGGTCGGTGTGGTGATCGGTGGCGGTAACATCTTTCGTGGTGTCGCCCCGGCGGCTGAAGGCATGGACCGTGCCACAGCAGACTACATGGGCATGATGGCGACAGTGATGAATGCGCTGGCCTTGCAGGACGCCATGAAACATGTCGGCCTGGTGAGCCGGGTGCAATCCGCACTCAACATCGAACAAGTGGCTGAGCCCTACATCCGTGGCAAGGCGATCCGTTACCTCGAGGAAGGCCGTGTCGTCATTTTCGGCGCCGGTACCGGTAATCCGTTCTTCACCACCGATACCGCAGCAGCCCTGCGCGGTATGGAGATCAACGCCGAGATCGTGCTCAAGGCGACCAAGGTCGACGGTATCTATACCGACGATCCCAAGACCAATCCCGATGCCATGCGTTACAAGACCATCACCTTCGACGAGGCCATCGCCAAGAACCTCAAGGTCATGGACGCGACGGCTCTGACCTTGTGCCGCGATCAGAAACTACCGATCTCGGTATTCAGTATATTCAAGCAGGGCGCATTGAAACGCGTCGTGATGGGGATGGACGAAGGCACCAGCGTGCGTCCATAAGACCCATCGATATACCACGGAGAAAGATATGCTTAACGACCTCAAAAAAAACGCTGAACAAAAGATGCAGAAGTCCCTTGATGCGCTGAAGAACGATCTCGGCAAGATCCGCACGGGTCGCGCTCACACGGGGCTGTTGGACCATGTCATGGTGGAATACTACGGTTCCATGGTCGCTGTGAACACCGTCGCCAACGTCACGCTCGGCGACGCCCGCACGATCAATGTGCAGCCTTACGAAAAGAGCATGATCGCCAAGGTCGAGAAAGCCATTCGCGATGGCGATCTTGGCCTCAACCCTGCGACCAACGGTGACGTCATCCGTGTGCCGATGCCGATGTTGACCGAAGAGCGACGCAAGGATCTGATCAAGGTCGTGCGTGCCGAGGGCGAGAATGCCAAGGTGTCGATCCGTAATGTCCGTCGGGATGCGAACGATGCCTTGAAGAAGCTGGTCAAGGACAAGGAGATCAGTGAGGATGACGAGCGTCGTGCTCAGGACGAGATCCAGAAACTGACGGACAAGTCCGTGGCGGAAGTCGACAAGATGCTGCAAGTCAAAGAAGCGGATTTAATGGCTGTCTAGGCAGTCGCGAAGCGGTATCATCTGAGCATCAACGTTTTGTTCTTCAACATGGAGCATTGATTGGCAATTTTCTCCAGCTCCACGCAATCGGTTCCAGCGACATCTGCCGTTCCCCGCCATATCGCCGTGATCATGGACGGCAACGGCCGCTGGGCGAAAAAACGATTCCTGCCGCGCATCGCTGGCCATAAACGCGGCGTCGAGGTGGTGCGTGACATGGTCAAGGAGTGCGCCACGCTGGGCGTGGAATACCTGACCCTGTTTGCCTTTAGTAGCGAGAACTGGCGTCGCCCGCAGGAAGAAGTCTCCTTCCTCATGGGGTTGTTCATGGAAGCCCTCAAGCACGAAGTTGGCAAGCTCCATCAGAACAACATCCGTCTCATCATGATCGGTGACCGTTCGCGATTCGATGCCGCTCTGTGTGCACAGATCGACGAGGCGGAACGGACTACGGCGGCCAATACCGGTCTGGTGTTGACCATCGCCGCCAATTACGGTGGCCGCTGGGATCTGATGCAAGCCATGAATCGCATGCAACTTGCCCACCCTGAACTCGCAGGGCGCTTCGAAGAGGCCCATCTGAGCCCTTATCTCTCCATGCACTATGCGCCGGAACCTGACTTGTTCATCCGGACGGGTGGGGAAGAGCGCATCAGCAATTTCCTGCTGTGGCAGCTTGCCTACAGCGAACTCTATTTCACCGATACCCTGTGGCCGGATTTCA
Organism: uncultured Methylotenera sp.; assembly: GCA_965649545.1. Lineage (GTDB taxonomy): Bacteria > Pseudomonadota > Gammaproteobacteria > Burkholderiales > Methylophilaceae > CABHOJ01. Next base: position 2,701 of record CBFGLF010000008.1, on the reverse strand, counting down.
ACCATAAGGCCTTTAGCCAGGCCATCAAGTCCTATCAGAACCGCGAGCGTCGTTTCGGCCGTACGAGCGAACAGTTGACCGGCGAGCAGGACAACGGACAAGCCAAACATGCTTAAGACGCGCATCCTGACGTCCATCGTCCTCATTCCTGGGTTCCTGGCGGCCCTCTTCCTGTTGCCCGATTTCTACTGGTCCCTCCTCATGCTGTTGCTGATCGGCATCGGCCTCTGGGAATGGGCGGTGATGTCAAGGTTCAGCCATTGGGGCAAGATCGCTTATGTCAGCAGCGCGATGCTGGCCGGGGTGGCGGTCATTGCCGGTGTCGGTGGCGAAAACATCCTGTACCTGCAGGAATATACGATCTTCTGGGGCATCCTTGCAGCAGCAGTGTTCTGGCTGTTGCTCGCGCCGCTGTGGCTCACCACGCGTTTCAATCTCAGGAACGTCTATCTGCTGGCGGTCGCCGGCTGGTTCGTCATCCTGCCGGCATGGCTCGCCTTGGTCAGTCTGCGCCGCATCGACCCTATCCTGCTCTTAGCCATCATGGCTGCGGTCTGGATCGCCGATACAGCAGCCTATTTCTTCGGCAAGCGTTATGGCAAACACAAGCTCGCGCCTGCCATCAGCCCGGGCAAGACCTGGGAAGGCGTGCTGGGAGCGTGGTTCGCGGTGACGCTTTACGGTGCCGCGTTGACCTTCGCCTTCAACCTGGATCCATGGTTGATCGTTGCGCTCTGGGGGATCACCGTCCTCAGCATCATCGGTGATCTGCTGGAGTCCCTGGTGAAAAGGCAATCCGAAGTCAAAGACAGCGGCACGCTGCTGCCCGGCCATGGCGGGGTCCTGGACCGTATCGACGGCTTGACCTCCAGTCTTCCGCTGGCTGCCTTCTTCATCTACTTCCCTTTGTACTACGACGTGCTGATGGGTTATGTCTAACATCCAGACCATCACTATCCTCGGTGCGACCGGCACCATTGGCATGAACACGCTAGACGTGATTGCTCGCCATCCGGAGCGTTTCCGGGTCTTTGCATTGACGGCCAACGGCAGGGTCGATGCGCTGTTCGAACTCTGTGAGCGATACGAGCCGACCTATGCCGTCATCTTGGATGCTGACGGGGCTGACCGTCTCCGCAACAAGCTCAAAACTGCCGGACTCGTGACGGAAGTGTTGTGTGGTATCGAAGGCCTGGAGCAGGTTGCCGCACATCCTGATGTCGATACTGTCATGGCGGCTATCGTCGGGGCGGCCGGACTGAAACCTGCCATGGCAGCGGCGAGGGCGGGCAAGCGTATCCTACTGGCCAATAAGGAAACGCTGGTGATGGCAGGCAGGTTGTTCATGCAAGCGGTGAAAGCGGGCGGGGCTACTTTGTTGCCTATCGATAGCGAGCACAATGCCATCTTCCAGGTCATGCCGCCGAAAGTCACGGACACGCTCGCCGAATCCGGCATCCGCCGCATATTGCTCACGGCCTCGGGCGGTCCGTTCCGAAATATGGAAAGAACGCTGCTTGAAGCGGTCACCAGCGAACAGGCTTTGAATCACCCGAACTGGGTGATGGGCCCCAAGATCACCATCGACTCCGCCACCATGATGAACAAGGGACTGGAAGTCATCGAGGCCCACTGGCTGTTCAACGCGACCGCCGACCAGATCGAAGTGGTCGTGCATCCGCAAAGCGTGATCCATTCCATGGTCGAGTATATCGACGGTTCCGTACTGGCCCAGTTGGGCAATCCTGATATGCGTACGCCGATCGCTTATGCGCTGGGGTTCCCCGAACGCCTGGAGAGTGGCGTCGGTGCCTTGGACCTGTTCAAGATCGGTAGGCTGGACTTCCAGAAGCCCGACATGGACCGGTTCCCTTGCCTGCGACTGGCTTATGAGGCGTTACGACTAGAGGGCACGGCCGCGACCGTGTTGAATGCCGCCAACGAAGTCGCCGTGGAAGCCTTCCTGTCCAAGAGGATCGGGTTCATGGATATCCCGGCGTTGATCGAGGCCACCCTGGAGCAGACTGCGATCAGTGAAGTGACCTCTTTGGGCCAACTGATCGACGTCGACGCTGAAGCGCGCGAGAACGCGCGCACCTGGATGCTGGAAAAAGTATGCTGACGGTCCTGGCTTTCATCGTCACGCTGGGCGTGCTGATCACTATCCACGAATATGGCCATTTCCAAGTGGCACGCTGGGCGGGCGTCAAAGTACTGAGATTCTCGATCGGTTTCGGCAAGCCGTTGCTCAGCCGACGCTTTGGCAAGGATGGTACCGAGTTCGTGCTCGCGGCGATCCCGCTAGGTGGTTACGTGAAGATGCTGGATGAGCGCGAGGGTGACGTTTCGCCTGCCGACAGGCCGCGCGCATTCAACCAGCAAAGTGTCTGGAAGCGTATCGCCATCGTCTCTGCTGGACCGATCGCCAACCTGCTGCTGGCGATCCTGCTCTACTGGCTGCTATTCATTGTCGGCACACCCGGGCTCAGGCCGATCATCGGCGAGGTACCTGCCGGCTCCCCGGCGGCACAGGCCAGCATGAAAGCAGAAGAGCTCATCGTCAAGGTGGGGGATACCTCGGTTCGCACGTGGCAGGATGTACGTTGGCTACTGTTGCAGCAATCTCTCAAGTCGAAGACCGCACAGGTCGAGGCTAGAAGCGATACGGAAGAATCACACCTGCATTTGCTCGACCTCAGCG
>CBFGLF010000007.1:0-26490 GCA_965649545.1 uncultured Methylotenera sp. | reverse complement strand
TTTAGTCTGTATTTCGTCCCGCAGTAGGGGCACATGGCGTGGCCGGTCTCCGCGATATCGAGGAACACCCGTGGATGGGAGCTCCACAGCGCGACCTCCTTGGTCGGGCAGTAAAGCGGCAAGTCCTTGGCGCTGATTTCGATCTCGGTCTGTTCGGCCATCGCGATGCTCCTTAGAGGTAGGTCAGCCAGCCATCATGCTCGGCGGAACGGCCATGCACCACGTCGAAGTACTTGGATTGCAACTGCTCGGTGATCGGGCCGCGCTTGCCTTCGCCGATGGCGCGATTGTCGAGTTCGCGGATCGGCGTGACCTCTGCGGCGGTGCCGGTGAAGAAGGCTTCGTCGGCCGAGTAGACCTCGTCACGGGTGATGCGCTTCTCGATGATCTGATAACCGGCTTCGGTCGCCAGCTGGACCACGGTGTCACGCGTGATGCCTTCCAGCGCGCTAGTCAGGTCCGGCGTGTAGATCTTGCCGTTACGGATGATGAAGACGTTCTCGCCCGAACCTTCGGCGACGAAACCGTCGACGTCCAGCAACAGGGCTTCGTCATAACCGTCCTGCGCGGCTTCCTGATGGGCCAGGATGGAGTTCAGGTAGTTGCCGTTGGCCTTGGCCTTGCACATATGGATGTTGACGTGATGGCGCGAGAAGGAGGAGGTCTTGACGCGGATGCCGCGCTCCAGCGCTTCCTTGCCCATGTACGCGCCCCAGGACCAGGCAGCGACGATGACGTGGGTGGACAGGGTCTTGGCCGAGATGCCCATGGCTTCGGCGCCGTAGAACGCCATCGGGCGCATGTAGCCGGATTCCAGGTTGTTCTCACGGAAGGCCGCTTTCTGGGCTTCGATCAGTGTGGCCTTGTCGTAGGGCATCTTCATGCCGAGGATATGGGCGGAGCGGAACAGGCGGTCAGTGTGCTCCTTCAGGCGGAAGATAGCCGGGCCCTTGTCGGTCTTGTAGGCGCGTACGCCCTCGAACACGCCCATGCCGTAATGCAGCGTGTGAGTGAGTACATGGGTGGTGGCGTCGCGCCACGGCACCATCTTGCCGTCATACCAGATTAGACCATCACGGTCAGCCATCGACATCTTTGATTCTCCCTAGCGACCCGGGTCTAAGCCCGAGCATAAAAAAACGTAAATTGTAAACGAGAGAGCCACTGCTTGAACAGGGATACTCCAATGTATTTCAAGGGCATGCATCGGATTCGATGCACAATAAATCCGAGGTCCGTCGTGCTAGACTAGCGCCGTAACATCATATGAAGTCAGCCATGTACAGAGTCCTTCGCAACGTTTGCATCGCCGCCCTGGCGATGTCGCTGGTGTCATGCGGTTCATCCCAACAAGAGCCGCAGGTGTTGTACGGCACGGATATCACTGGCGCCGATTTCGCTCAGAAACTGCAACTCACTGATCACAATGGCAAACCCCGCACCCTCGACGACTACAAGGGCAAGGTGGTGGCGCTCTTCTTCGGTTATACCCATTGCCCGGACGTCTGTCCGACCACCATGTCGGATCTCGCTGCGGCCCTGAAACTAATGGGTGACCGGGCTGCCGAAGTACAGGTGCTGTTCGTCACGGTTGATCCCGAGCGTGACACGCAGGAGATCCTGTCGCAGTTCGTGCCTTCGTTCAATCCGACCTTCGTCGGGCTCTACGGCAGCCCTGAACAGACCGCCGAGACGGCGAAGAATTTCAAGATCTTCTACGAGAAGCAGGTGGACCCCGGCAAGAGCGGTTACACCATCGATCACAGTGCTGGCGTTTATGCGTTTGATAAGCAAGGGAAAATCCGCATCTACCTCAAGTTCGGCCAAAAGCCGGAGGAGCTGGCGCATGATCTGGGGACCTTGCTCTAGGGTTTTCAAAGCGTGTTTTTAGGTTGTCGTGCCGCGAATATAGAGAATATAATCACGGGCTTTTCGATTTCAGTTTTCGGCTTTTTGGATTAGGAGACGTAGTAATGGCAACATCAAGCGTCGCAGCAGCGGGTGCAGCCGAACAATATAACTACGATATTGTTCGCAAGTTCACCATCATGACCTTGGTTTGGGGTGCGATCGGTATGTTCGTCGGCGTGTATATCGCCTCCGAACTGGCCTTCCCGTGGCTCAATTTCGACAACCCGTACATTACCTTCGGTCGTTTGCGTCCTGTCCATACCGGCGCCGTGATCTTCGGTTTCGGTGGCAGCGCGTTGTTCGCCACCTCCTACTACGTCGTGCAACGTACCTGTCAGGCCCGCCTGTTCAGTGACGGCATGGCCAACTTCACGTTCTGGGGCTGGCAGGCGGTCATCGTCTGTATGGCGCTCGGCAACATGATGGGCTACAGCCAGGGCCGTGAATACGCCGAGATGGAATGGCCGATCGACTTGCTGATCGAGATCGTCTGGGTGACCTACCTGATCGTCTTCGTCGCCACCATCATGAAGCGCAAGCAGCCACATATCTATGTAGCCAACTGGTTCTACCTCGCTTTCATCCTCGCTACCGCGCTGTTGCACACCTTCAACAACCTGGCGGTGCCGATCGACATCTTCTCCATGAAGTCCTACAGCCTGTTCTCGGGCGCGCAGGATGCCATGACCCAATGGTGGTACGGCCATAACTCCGTGGGCTTCTTCCTGACCGCGGCCTTCCTCGGCATGATGTATTACTTCGTGCCGAAACAAGCCGGTCGCCCTGTGTATTCCTATCGCCTGTCCGTATTGCACTTCTGGGCGATCATCTTCCTGTATATGTGGGCTGGTTCACACCACCTGCACTGGACCGCGATCCCTGACTGGACCTCGACCCTGGCCGCAACCTTCTCCATCATGCTGTTGCTGCCATCCTGGGGCGGCATGATCAACGGTATCCTGACCTTGTCCGGTGCCTGGGACAAGCTGCGTACCGACCCGGTCATGCGCTTCCTGATCGTGGCCCTGTCGTTCTACGGCATGTCCACCTTCGAAGGCCCGATGATGTCCCTGAAAGACGTCAACGCGCTCTCGCACTACACCGACTGGACCGTGGGCCACGTCCACTCCGGTGCCCTGGGCTGGGTGGCGATGATCACCTTCGGTTCCCTCTATCACCTGGTGCCACGCCTGTGGAACACGCAGATGCACAGCATGCGCCTGATCAACGTGCACTTCTGGCTGGCCACGATCGGCGTGCTGCTCTACATCACCGCGATGTGGATCTCCGGCATCATGCAAGGCCTGATGTGGCGTGCGTTCGATGACTTCGGCAACCTGCAGTATTCCTTCGTGGAATCCGTCGCTGCCGCGCATCCGTTCTACATCATGCGTGCAGTGGGCGGTGCGTTCTTCCTGACCGGCATGCTCATCATGTGCTACAACATGTTCAGGACGATCCGCAAAGGTAACGCATCAGAAGCGCAAGCCAGCATCAGTCCGGCAGTGGCTTGAGATATAGGTTGAGTGGAGTAGAACATGAATTTTAATCACGACAAGATCGAACGTAATCTCGGCATCCTGCTGATCCTGACCATGCTGGCGATCAGTGCCGGCGGCCTGGTGGAAATCGTGCCGTTGTTCTTCATCAAGGAAACCGTCGAGAAAGTCGAAGGCGTGCGTCCTTACAGCGCGCTGGAACTTCGTGGTCGCGACATCTATATCCGTGAAGGCTGCTATACCTGCCATTCGCAGATGATCCGCCCGTTCCGCGATGAGGCCCTGCGTTACGGCCACTACTCGCTGGCGGCGGAGTCCAAGTACGATCACCCTTTCCAATGGGGCTCCAAGCGTACCGGTCCTGACCTGGCGCGTGTCGGCGGCAAGTATTCCAACGACTGGCACACCCAGCATCTGACCGCACCGCGTTCGCTGGTGCCGCAATCGGTGATGCCGAACTACCCATGGCTCGCGACCACGGCGCTGGATTACTCCGATATCGAGAAGCGCATGATGGCCTTGCGTACCACCGGTGTGCCTTATTCCAAGACCAATGCCGAGTACGAGCGTAACGTGAAGGAATTCGGTGAGACCGTGGCCAAGTCGCTGCATATCCCCGATGCCGAGAAGACCCTGATCGCACAGGCGCAGCTCGGTAACTACGATACCAACCCCGACAACATCACCGAGATGGATGCGCTGGTCGCCTACCTGCAGATGCTGGGTACGCTGGTCGATTTCAAGAAGTACGACGACGACTACTTCGTCAAATTCCGCTAAACCGACCGGTAAAGGATGATCACCATGGAATGGCTCGTTTGGTTCACCAAGTTCGAAAACACCAAGCCTTTGTCGTTGGTCATCTTCTTTACCGTCTTTTGTGGCGTACTGGTCTATCTATACGGCAGCAAGAAACGCGGCAAGAAGCTTGAGGATTACAAGAACATCCCGCTGCGCGACGACGAGATTCAAGGTAAGGAAAAGTAATCATGAGTGAAGAAAAGGCAAAAGGACCAACCACTACCGGGCACGTCTGGGATGACGACTTGCAGGAACTCACCAATCCGTTGCCGAGATGGTGGATCTGGGGTTTCTACATCACGTTCGTCTTCACGGTGGTCTACTGGTTGTTCTACCCGGCCTGGCCGATCGGTAGCGGCTTCACCAAGGGTGTACCCGGCCTGAACAGCATCACCTATACCGCGACCACGGTCGACGGCAAGGAAGTGGAAAAGACCACGCACTGGAACATGCGTTCCAAGTATATGGTCGAGATGAATGAACTGCACGCCGCCCAGAAGCAATGGTTCGACAAGGTCGCCGCGACCCCTTATGAGGATGTCGCCAAGGACGCGGACCTCATGCAGTTCGTGAATTCCGCCGGCAAGACCCTGTTCTCCGACAACTGCGCGCCATGTCACCAGGCGGGTGGCCAGGGCAAGATCGGTTTCTCGCCCAACCTGACCGATGACCATTGGCAGTATGGCGGTACCTACGAAGAGATCAATCACACCATCGTCGCCGGTCGTCAGGGCTACATGCCGCCATTCAAGGAAGTCCTGAAGGACGAGCAGATCGGCCAGCTTGCCAACTACGTGCTGAGCATGTCGGGTGAGCCACATGATGCCGCCGCCGCGACGGCGGGTGCTGCCCTGTTCCAGAGCGAGACGGCTGCCTGCTACTACTGTCATGGTGCCGACGCCAAGGGGCGCACGCAGATGGGTTCTGCCAACCTGACCGACAAGATCTGGCTGTGGGCCGACATTCCTGCCGAGAAGACGGCGGAAGCCAAGGTCGATGCCGTGAAGAAGATCATCTCCGGCGGTCTGGCACGTGGCGTGATGCCCAACTGGAACGAGCGTCTCAAGCCAGAACAGATCAAGCTGCTCACCGTCTATGTCCATGACGGTCTTGGTGGCGGTAAGTAATACGTCCAGCACTGTCACTGTCCATGAAGGCTCACGCGATCGCGTGGGCCTTTATTCCATTGAGCAGCCGCTCCAAGCTATTGTTTTCTAGGAATATCATCCCCAAGTAGGTCATATGGAAGCTAGCAGCGCAAAGCAATCCCCGCTCTACCAGAAGCACATCCCGATCTTCACGCGCTCGGTGAAGGGCAAGTTCCGTAACTTCAAGACTGCGGTGATGGTGCTGGCGTATTCGATCTACTTCCTGCTGCCGTGGATGCCATGGGAACGTGTCAGTGCCGCCGACCAGGCGATCCTGTTCGATCTCGGTTCACGTCGCTTCTTCATCTTCAACCTGATCGTCTATCCGCAGGATATCTTCTGGCTGGCGATGCTGTTGTTCATCGCCGCCGCGCTACTGTTCTTCGCCACGGGCCTGATCGGGCGCGCTTGGTGCGGGTACTTCTGCTTCCAGACCCTGTGGTCGGACCTGTTCATCCTGATCGAGAAGATGATCCAGGGTGAGCGCCCGGCCCGTATGCGCCTCTATAACCAGCCCTGGAACGCCGAGAAGATCCTCAAGGTCGGCGGTTCACATGCGCTGATGATCCTGGTGTCGTTCTGGACCGCGGTCACTTTCGCCGCCTATTTCGCCTATGCCCCAGACTTCGTGCGCGATCTCTTCACCGGGCAGGCGGCAGAGGCCGGCTATATCACCGTCGTTGCGCTCACCATCACCACCTATCTCGCTGCGGGGGTCATCCGCGAGCATATCTGTACGCTGGTCTGTCCGTATGCCCGCTTCCAGGGCGTGATGTACGAGGCCGACACCCTGGCCGTCAGTTACGACGCCAATCGTGGCGAAGGCACGGCGGGCCGTGCCTTGCCGGTCGCCGGCCTGAAGAAGCGGGAAGACCGTCAGGCCAAGGGCCACGGTGATTGTATCGACTGCGGTTACTGCGTGCAGGTCTGCCCGACCGGCATCGACATCCGCAACGGTCTCCAATACCAGTGCATCTCCTGCGGGCTGTGTATCGACGCTTGCAACAACATCATGGATTCCGTCGGTTATCCGCGCGGCCTGATCCGTTACGATTCCGAGAACAACCTGCATAGCGCAACACCGCATAAGCCGCGCCTGGAATGGAAGCGCCTGAAAGTGCTCGGCTATGCCGCGGCCCTGATCATCGCCTCCGGCGTGTTGTTCTACAACATCGGCACGCGTGCTGACAGCGAGGCGAACGTGCAGCAGGTGCGTCAGCCGCTGTTCATCATGCTGTCGGACGGCAGTATCCGTAACCGTTACCAGATCCATATCGTCAACAAGTCGGAGCAGGACGAGACCTATACCATGAAAGTGCGGGGCATCCCCGAAGACGCGCTGGACATGGGCAGCATCCCCGATATCAAAGTGCGTGCCGGCAAGAACCTCAACCTCAATGTGAAGGTCAATCTCAGCAGTGAACTGGCAAGACAGACCAGCCGGTTCCAGTTCGTGATCACGCCATCCAACCCGGAAGCCGAGCCCATCGTGCTCGACGCCAATTTCACCAGCAAGCATTAAAGACGCATGACATTGCCTATCCTCCCCATGACTGAAACGCTGTTCGGCGGCATCTTGCTGGCGGCGATCCTGTTCTTCGTGATCCGTCGCGCAGGGCTACCCAATTTCTGGGCAGCTGTCATCAGCGGTCTGGTCCCCTTCGTGGCCTACCTGTTCTATAGCAACCAGCACTGGGCGGGTGGCGATGTATTGGCGATCCACTTTGCCGTGTATCTCGCGAACGCAGGCCTGCTCGGCGTGTTCGGTGGCATGCAACAAAAGAAGGAGAAGATGCATTGGGCGCCGCGCGTCATCATCGCCTTCTTCATCGGCCTCGTCATGCTCAATGCCGTACTGCTCTCCATCGCCAGCCGCGGACTGCCTGACAAGATCGCAGCGTTCATCCTGCCGAATCCGGACCAGCAACGTGTGCATACCGCCTTCCCCGGTGTCGTGCCGCATGACCGCAACAAGAGTTACCAGCCGCATCTCGAACGCGTCGAGCAGCAGCGCAACCTCGGCTGGGAGCCCAAGATGCAGGGCGTAGAGACTTTGCAGAGCGGTAAACCCGGCAAACTGCTGCTGACGATCAAGGACAGTCAAGGTCAGGCGGTCGAGGGTGCGCAAGTGGATCTAGGTTTCTGGCGCCTGGCCAACAGCCGCGACGACAAGCGACTGGTCATGAAGGAGACAGCCGCCGGTGTCTACGAGAGCGAGGTCAATTTGCCGGATCCCGGCCGCTGGATCATGGAGCTCTATATCAGCAAGGGCGAGAACGACTTCGTCCGGCAACAGCAGTTGTTCCTGGAAGAATAGGCGCGCACCACGCATCGGCGACCCTGATCCGTCATGAGCACCTCCACCCTCGACCCGGCGGCTGATTGTTACCACTGCGGATTACCGGTCCCATCGGGCACCACCTTCACCGCCAGGATCCTCGACGCGCCGCGTCGCCTATGCTGTCATGGTTGCCAGGCGGTCGCCGAGTCCATCGTCGACAACGGGCTTGAGGATTACTACCGCTACCGCACGGAGATGCCGCAGACGGCGGAAGACCTGGTCCCGAGCGAACTGCAGCAGCTCGCGCTCTACGACCATCCTGAAGTGCAGAAGAGCTTTGTTCTCACTTCAGGGGACGATATCCGCGAAGCCTCGCTGATCCTCGAAGGCATCACCTGCGCCGCCTGCATCTGGCTCAACGAACGTCATCTCAAACAACTCCCCGGGGTGAAGGCGATCGCCTTCAATTACACCTCGCATCGTGCCCGCATCAGCTGGGACGAGCGCGAGATCCATCTGAGCCAGATACTGACCGAGATCCGCAAGCTCGGCTACCACGCCCATCCATTCAGTGCCGAGCAGCAGAACGCCTTGCGCCAGCAGCAGCGCAAAGCGGATTTCAGGCGTTTGGCAGTGACCGGGCTCTCCGCCGGGCAGGTCATGATGATCGCGGTGGCGCTCTATGCCGGACCGACCCAGGGCCTGGAATTCGCCACGGCGCAGACCTTGCGCTGGTTCAGCCTGGTACTGACGGTGCCGGCGATGACCTATGGTGCGTGGCCGTTCTTCAAGGCGGCCTGGCGTGGCATCGTCAATCGCAGTATCGGCATGGATGTGCCGATCAGCCTGGGACTGCTCACCGGCTTCGTCGGTAGCGTGTGGCACACCCTGCAGGGGGATGGCGTGGTGTATTACGACACCCTGACCATGCTCATCTTCTTCCTGCTGGCGACCCGCTTCCTCGAGCGCAACGCCCGCGAAAAATCGATCGAAGCCGCCGAGAACCTGTTGCGCCTGGTGCCGGCCGTCGTCACACGTGTCGAGGACGGCCAGCATACCCTGGTGCCGCTGGTCGAGGTCTCCGAGGGTGAACGCATCCTGGTGAAACCGGGCGAGACCATCGCGGCGGACGGTCTGGTCGCCGAAGGCGAGAGCAGTGCCGACGAGTCGTTGTTGACGGGCGAGAGCCATCCGGTGAAGAAGAAGGTCTCGAGCCAGGTCTATGCCGGCAGCATCAATTATGAGAGTCCGCTGATCATCCGTGTCACCGCGACCGGCGAGCGCACGGTGCTGGCGGGGATCTCGCGCCTGCTCGATCGCGCCCAGGCGGAAAAGCCACGCCTCGCCCAGCTGGCGGATCGGGTCGCCGCCTATTTCACCTATGCGCTGCTGGTGGCGGTGGTACTGATCGGCATCGCCTGGATGCAGATCGCGCCGGAACGCACCCTGGAGATCGTGCTCGCGGTGCTCGTGGTGAGTTGTCCTTGTGCCTTGTCGCTGGCCGCACCGGCGGCGTTTGCCGCTGCCGGTTCGCATCTGGTCGGACGAGGCGTGTTGCTCACGCGTGGCCATGCATTGGAAGCGCTGGCCAGGGTCGACCATGTGGTGTTCGACAAGACCGGCACGCTGACGCTGGGGCGTCCTGCCTTGCTCAAGACCATCCCGTTGGCAGGGATGACATCAGAGGATTGCCTCAAACTCGCGGCCAGCCTCGAGCAGCATTCCGAACACCCACTGGCGCGCAGCTTCGTCGAGGCGATGCATGGCGTGCCATTGCACGCGGTCGAATCGGCGTTGAACCATCCCGGTCAGGGTGTCTCGGGTGTCATCGATGGGATGGTCTATCGCCTGGGCAATGCCGCATTGACATCGGACAAGCTGGCGTCTGCAGCGGTATTGCCTCCCTTGGCGATGGCGGACCTGCCGCCGACCTCGACTATCGTCTGGCTCAGCGACGCCCAGCGAGTGCTTGCGGCTTTTGTGCTGGACGACCAGCCGCGTGCGCATGCCGCAGAGCTGATCCGGGATCTGACGGCACGTGGCATCGCGGTCTCCATCCTGAGCGGCGATTCGGAAAAAGCGGTACGTCATTTTGCCGAGGGATTCGGCATCTCACACTGGCAGGCGGGCATGTCGCCTGAACAGAAGCTGGCGTCTCTGGAAGCGCTGCAGGGCCAAGGCCGTATCGTCGCCATGGTCGGCGATGGCATCAACGATGCACCGGTGCTGGCCAAGGCGCAGGTATCCATCGCCATGGGCTCCGGCACCCAGATGGCGCGCACGACAGCCGACGTCGTGCTGCTCAGCGAGAACCTTCTGGAGATCGCACATGCCGTCAAGACCAGCCGTTTCGGCATCAGCATCATCCGGCAGAATTTCGCCTGGGCCTTGATCTATAACGGCATCGCCTTGCCCTTCGCGGCACTCGGCCTGCTATCTCCGTGGATGGCGGCGATCGGCATGTCGGTGAGTTCGTTGGTGGTGGTGCTCAACGCCTTGCGCTTGCGGGAGACGCAAGCGAGTTAGGGTCTAGAGAGTGGGCTCACGCCATGGCGTGCAGGCGTGCTGACCAGGCTTTCAACGCTTTCTCTGCCGCCTTGTAATCCGGATGCAAGCGCTCGACGATGGCCCAGAACCGGGCAGAGTGGTTCATCTCTTTCAAATGCGCCAGCTCATGGCAGATCACGTAGTTGATGATGTGCGGCGGTGCCTGGATCAGGCGCCAGTTGAGGCGGATCTCGCCACGCGAGTTGCAGCTGCCCCAGCGTGAGCGGGCGTTCGATAGATAGAGCGGCGGGGTCTTCACGCCGAGGCGAGCCGCCAGGATCTCCAGGCGGCGGCTGAAATCGGCTTGCGCCTCCTTGCGATACCACAACAAGACCTTGCGGCTCACGCTTGGTATATCGTCCGGCTTAGGCAGGGCCACATGCAATTGGCCGGGTTCCTGGACGATGGCGCGACTTTTGGTGTCATGCCGGAGATTGAGCACCATTTCGTTGCCCAGCCATAGCAGATGCCCGCCGTCCCGCCATTCAAAGGCCTCTACGGCATGTTCCTGCTGGGCACGCAATTTGGTGAGGATCCAATGGGCCTTGCTCAACAGGAGCGCGTTGAGTTGCTGCAGCGAGATCCTGACCGGCGCATGCACGACCAGGCCATGGGGACTGATCCGCATGCCGACGGTGCGGCGTTTCCTGCGCTCCAGCTGGTAGGGGATCTGCTCGCCGTCAGGTAGCGCCAGGAAGTGTTCGTTCATCGCTGGGTCAGTAGCGGCATTTCGGATTCGATCCAGCTTTCTACGCGCTGGTTGAGTTCGTCGGGCTTCAGGCCGGTGCTGTCGATCGGCTGCCCGATACTGACCGTGATGATGCCTGGCCGACGGATGAAGGAGTTCTTCGGCCAGTATTCGCCGGCGTTGTGCGCTACCGGCACCACGAGCGAAGACGTATGGGTCGCCAGCCAGGCGCCGCCGATATGGTATTTCCCTTTCTTGCCGGGTGCGATACGCGTGCCTTCCGGGAAGATCACCACCCAGAATCCCTGTTTCAATCGGTCCTTGCCTTGCGCCACCATCTGCTTCAAGGCCTCACGCCCGGCGCTGCGATCGATCGCGATGGGAGAGGTCATCGCGAGACCCCAGCCAAAAAAAGGCACCCACAACAATTCGCGTTTCAACACCCACACCTGCGGCGGGAATATCTGCTGGAAGGCGAGTGTTTCCCAGGCGGATTGGTGCTTGGACAGGATGATGGCTGGGCCTTGCGGGATATGGTCTTTACCGATGATGCGATAGCGAACGCCACAGGTGACGCGTAGCCACCAGAGCATGATGCGCGCCCAATAGGAGATGAAGCGGTAACGCGTGACCGGCTTGAAGGGGAAGGTCAGGATCGCGAAGACGGTGAAGACCGGCGTGAACGACCACTGGCCGAGCGCGAAGAGTAAGGACCGCAGAACAATCATTACCGGCTTTCTTTGGATTTTTTGGCTTTGGAGACTTTGGCTGCGGCGGGCTGTTCCCGGCTGAGCTTCTCGGATGCCTGCTTTTCCTGGGTGGACCGGTCCTCGGCGATGATGCGCTGCACGGCCTGAGCCAGGTCATCGCAGACCCAGGTGCCTGCCGGCAAGCCGCCGTTGTTGATCGTGCACTCGCCTTTGCCGGTCTTGACCAGGATGGGCTGCGCGCCGAGCGCAGCGCTGGCCTCCAGGTCGCGCAGCGAATCGCCCACACTGGGTACGCCTTCGAGGTCGGTGGCGAAACGCCGGCCGATCTCCTCGATCATGCCAGGTTTGGGTTTGCGACAGTCGCACTTGGCATCTGCCGCATGGGGGCAGTAGAACAGGGCATCGATACGGCCACCGAGCAATGCCAGCGCGCGGTGCATCTTGTCATGGATGGCGTTGAGGGTCGCCATATCGAAGAGGCCGCGACCGATGCCGGATTGATTGGTGGCCAAGGCCACGCGATAACCGCTCTGGTTGAGCAGCGCGATCGCCTCGAGACTGCCGGGAATGGGTTTCCATTCATCCGGGCTCTTGATGAACTGCGGGCTGTCGTAGTTGATGACGCCGTCGCGATCTAAGATGACGAGTTTCATGCGCTCAGTTTACGCCGCCAACTTGGAGAGGTCAGCCACCCGGTTCATCGCCGCATGCAACTGGGAAAGCAGGGCCAGGCGATTGGCACGCAATGCCGGGTCTTCGGCATTGACCATGACGTTGTCGAAGAAATCATCCACGGGCGCTTTCAGTGCGGCCAGCGATTTCAGCGAACCGGCGTAATCGCCAGCTTCGAACGCCTGATCCGCTTGCGGCTTCACCTTGGACAAGGCTTGTGCCAGCGCGGCTTCTGCCGGTTCCTTGAGCAGGCCATCGACGACAGTGGGCGCCACCGTCTCGTCGGCTTTCTTCAGGATGTTGCCGACACGCTTATTGGCCGCAGCCAGGCTTTCAGACTCGGCAAGTTGCTGGAATGCCTTCACCGCTTCGGAGCGAACGATCACTTCATGCAGTTCCGGATTGAGGCTGATGACGGCATCCAGCGTCTGCGGCTTGTACTCCGCCGAGAGTTGATTACGGTAGCGTTCGTAGATGAAACTATGGATCTCAGCGAGGACTTCAGATTCCACCTTGATGCTGTCGAACGTGCTCGCAGCGAATGCCAGCAATGCGGACAATTCGAGCGCAAAGGAGCGCTTGCCAATGCGGGCTGCCGCGTGGCAAAGCTCGAATGATCGAATCACACCCAATGCATGACGACGCAGTGCGAAGGGGTCTTTCTCACCGGTAGGCTTGAGCCCGATGGCCCAGATGCCGACCAGGGTCTCCACGCGATCCGCGATAAGCAGGGATTCCGATACCAGATTGCTCGCACTCTCCTCATCGTCACGCTTCACGATGTATTGGTCGGCGATGGCTTGGGCGACGGATTCGTGCTCGCCGTCATGGCGGGCATAGTAACCACCCATGATGCCCTGCAGTTCCGGGAATTCACCGACCATATCGGTCAGCAGGTCGGCCTTGGCCAGTTCAGCGGCACGGTCAGCCAGCGTTGGGTCGGCACCTAAGCGTTGTGCGACCCACTGCGCGATCTTGCGTACGCGTTCGGTGCGTTCACCTTGTGTTCCCAGCTTGTTGTGATACACGACTTTGGCCAGACCGGGGACACGGGAAGCCAGTGTCTTTTTGCGATCCTGGTCGAAGAAGAACTTGGCGTCGGCCAGCCGTGGACGCACCACGCGCTCATTACCGCCGATCACGGCGCTGGCATCCGTCGGCGCGATGTTGCTGACGATGAGGAATTTGTTGGTGAGCTTGCCGTTGCCATCGAGCAGCGGGAAGTACTTCTGGTTGGCCTTCATGGTCAGGATCAGGCATTCCTGAGGGACTTCGAGGAATTCGGTCTCGAACTGGCCTAGCAATACGTTGGGACGTTCGACCAGTGCGGTGACCTCGTCCAGCAGGGCATCGTCATCGATCGGCTTGAGGTTTTCCTTGGCGGCCGCAGCGGCGAGTTGACGCTCGATCTCGGCACGCCGTTCGGCGAAGCTGGCGATGACCGCCCCTTCGTCCTTCAATTGCGCGGCATAGCTATCGGCATGCTTGAGCGTGACGACAGGATGCTTCGCTTCGAAGCGGTGGCCTTGTGTGGTATTACTGGCTTTCAGGCCGAGGGTCTCGATCGCGACGACATCACTGCCGTGCAAGGCGACCAGGCTGTGGGCCGGGCGCACGAAATTGACGTTGCTCCACCCATCGGCCAACTGGTAGGTCATGACCTTGGGGATCGGCAGTTTGGCCAGCGCTTCATCTAACGCTTTCTGCAGGCCTTCCTGCAGTGTCGCGCCCTGGATCATGGCGTCGAGGAACAGGATATCGGCCTTGCCGTCGTTCTCGCGCTTGAGGGTCGCGACTGCACGCTCGTCAGCGCCGAGGGCGGCCAGTTTCTTCAGCAAGGCTGGCGTCGCCTTGCCCTCAGCATCCAGCCCGACGGCAACGGGCATCAGCTTCTGCGAGACCGGCTTGTCGGCGGCGCGCGCAGCGACGTCGGTGATGTGTGCCGCCAAACGGCGAGGGGATGCGAAATTGGTGGTCACGCTGCTGTCGGACGCGAGACCTTGGGCCTTCAGGCTGGCGGTCAGGGTGTCGGCGAAGGACTCGCCCAGTCGTTTCAGTGCTTTCGGCGGTAGTTCTTCGACGAACAGTTCTACAAGTAGGTTGTTGCTGCTCATGCTGCTTTCTTTTCTTTTTCCAGTTTCGCCAGGACTTCGTCTGCCCATGCTTTGGGCGCCATCGGGAAGCCGAGACGGGCGCGGCTGTCGAGATAGCTTTGCGCCACGCTGCGTGCGAGGTTGCGGATGCGGCCGATGTAACCGGCGCGTTCGGTGACCGAGATAGCACCGCGGGCATCCAGCAGGTTGAAGGTGTGGGCGGCTTTCAGGACCTGTTCGTAAGCGGGCAGCGCGAGTTGCGCTTGCATCAGGTCCTGCGCAGTCTTCTCATGCGCGCCGAAAGCGGTGAGCAGGAAGTCGACGTTGCTGTGTTCGAAGTTATAGGCAGATTGTTCTTTCTCGTTCTGCAGGTAGACGTCGCCGTAGCTCAGGCGCTTGCCAGAAGCATCGACTGTCCAGGTCAGGTCGTAGACGTTCTCCACACCTTGCAGGTACATGGCGAGGCGCTCCAGGCCGTAGGTGATCTCACCCGTGATCGGACGGCAGTCGATACCGCCGACTTGCTGGAAGTAGGTGAACTGTGTGACTTCCATGCCGTTGAGCCAGACTTCCCAGCCCAGGCCCCATGCGCCCAGCGTCGGATTCTCCCAATCGTCTTCGACGAAACGGATATCGTTCTTCTTGAGGTCGAAGCCCAAGGCTTCGAGCGATCCTAGATACAGTTCAAGGATGTTCTCCGGTGCGGGCTTCAGCACCACCTGATACTGGTAGTAGTGTTGCAGGCGGTTCGGGTTCTCGCCGTAGCGGCCATCCTTGGGGCGACGGCTCGGCTGGACATAGGCGGCTTTCCAGGGTTCAGGACCGAGCGAGCGCAGGAAGGTGGCGGTGTGCGAGGTACCGGCGCCGACTTCCATGTCGTAAGGTTGGAGGAGGGCACAACCCTGCTTGTCCCAGTAGGTCTGCAAGGTGAGGATGATCTGTTGGAAGGTCAAAGCCATGTTTTGTCGTGGCGCTTTATGGTGATGTGGCGAAAGGGCTTGATTTTACTTCTTTTTGCGACCCCACAAAAGGCCGAGCATGCCTATCGAGAAAAGAATGAAGGGCCAGTTGCCGAGCCTGACGTAGGGGGTGCTGCCGATGTATCCCTGCGCGCTGCCAGTCAGGGTCTCGGTCGAGAAATGCGGGGCATGGGCGACCAGTTCGCCACGCTGGTCGATGATGGCGGTAGCGCCGGTGTTGGTGGCACGCAGCATCATGCGGCCGGTCTCCAGCGCCCGTGCCTGAGACATCTGCAGATGCTGGTAGGCCGCGAGGGATTCGCCGTACCAGGCATCGTTGCTGGTATTCACCAGCAGGGTCGCTTCCGGTAGCTGCAGGATGATCTCTTCGCCGAAGACGTCCTCATAACAGATGTTCACGGCGACCTTCTGCCCGGCGACGGCGATCGGGCGCTGGTCGAAACCGCCCGGCGACAGGTCGGTGAGCGGGATGTTCAGCCAGTCACGATAGACCCAGCCGAACACCTGTTTCAGTGGGATGAATTCGCCGAACGGTACCAGATGGGATTTGCGGTAGGCCTGCATCGGCGAGCTGCCGACACTCAGCATGCTGTTGTAGAACTGCTCGTTCTCGAATTCGACGGCACCGAGCAGGAGGTCCCCCTGGTTGGCTTTGGCGTGCTCCTGCAGGGCCAGCAGGTACTCGCCGGGGATCTGCTGGGCGAGCATGGGCAGGGCGGTCTCCGGTAGTACGATCAGTCTGGCACGGGTCTCCTCGACCATCGCCAGGTACTTGTCCATGGTGCGTTCCAGCTCGCCTTCCTGCCATTTCAGGTCCTGCGTGATGTTGCCCTGCAGCAAGGCCACCGAGACCGGTTCGCCTTGCGGCTCGCTCCACGCCACCATCTTCAGCAGGCTGCCGCTCACCCACAGCAGGATCAGGCTCAAGATCAGGCTGCGCCGTAAAGTCTTGTTGCCCCAGTCGGCGACCATGGCGGTCAATAATGCGGCGAACAGCGCCAATACCAGTGAGACGCCATAGATACCGATGACGGGGGCGAAACCGGCGAGCGGACCGTTCGGTACCTGCGAATAGCCGACAGTGAGCCAGGGGAAACCAGTGAAGATCCAGCTGCGCACCCACTCGGCTAGTGCCCAGAGCAAAGGTGCGCTGATCAAGAGCACGCCGGACCGTTTGCCGAGCAAACCCACCGCCGCGGGGAACAGCGAGACGAAGGCGCACAGGCAGAAGGTGGCGAACGCCGCCCCCAGCGGCGGCATGCCGCCGAAGGTATGCAGGCTGATGTAGATCCAGTAGATACCGGCGATGAAATAGCCGAGCCCGAACACGAAACCCAGCCATGCAGCTTCGCGGGGGTCGTTGGCGCGGTGCCAGAGATAGAACAGGCCGGCCAGGGCGACGATGGTCGCCGGGTACCAATAGAAGGGGGCGAACCCGAGCACCCCAAGGGCACCTAATAGACCAGCGAGAACGATTCGGGCAAGACGGTGGTTGAGCAGCTTAGGCAAGAATGACCCCGCGGGTTGACTTCACATCGAATATTGACCAGCATTATAGCGGCTGCCCATCAATACACCATCAGGAGGAACACCATGTTAAAAGAATTCAAAGCCTTCGCCATGCGCGGTAACGTCGTCGATATGGCGGTCGGTATCATCATCGGTGCCGCCTTCGGCAGTATCGTCAAATCCCTGGTGGACGACGTCATCATGCCGCCTATCGGCTTGCTGCTCGGTAACGTCGATTTCAGCAACCTGTTCGTGGTCCTGAAAGAAGGCGCGACCGCTGCTCCCTATACCTCGGTCGCTGCCGCCAAGGCAGCCGGTGCGGTGACCCTGAACTACGGCCTGTTCGTCAACGCCGTCGTCAGTTTCACCATCGTCGCTTTTGCCGTGTTCCTGCTGATCCGCACCATCAATCGCCTGAAGACTGAAGAGCCAGCAGCCCCTGCGGCTACCCCGGAAGACGTCCTGCTGTTGCGGGAGATCCGTGACTCACTGAAGAAATAGTCCGGGGATCTGCACAAACACCAGGCAACAAAAAAGGGCGCTGAGCGCCCTTTTTTGTTGGTGAGATTAGTTCGAAAGAACCGACTTACAGTTCCGGCTTGACCGGCACTTCGACCGATTTGCCCTTGACGACGTCTTCGCCGTTATTGTTCATGAACACCACCATGACGACCTTGTCATCGACGAAATCCAGCTCGGTGGTCTCGTAGTATTCGCCCTTTTCATCGGTGTTGATGAAGTGGTAATGCCAGATGGAAGCGATCACCTTGCCGGTCTTGTGATGGGTCACATCATCCTTCTTGCTCGGCTCACCGAACTGCTGAATGATCTTGTCCTTGTCGACGCTGTTGATGACGGCGACGAACTCTTTTTCCGTAGTAGGGATCTCGGAAACCTGCGCAGGTTTCTGGGTGGGAGCTTCACCGGCGAATGCAGTGCCGGACAGGGCTAGCAGTAATGCTAAAAATGTATTCTTCATAACCAGCACTCCATCAAAGATTGAACAAATATCAAACGATATGAGGGAGTTACCTCGGGATTAGTTCCCGATGCCTTGTCGGCCAGTAAGGGAGTTCAGACTTCGGGCAGGTCGATGACGGGGGCGTTATCCACTTTTTCGATGATGAGGGAATGCAGGCGTCGGCTATCCGCGCGCAATACCGTGAAATTGAGATGATCGAAGCTGATATGTTCGCCGCGTTTCGGCAGGTGGCCGAACTTGCTGACGACCAGGCCGCCGATGGTAGAGAACTCCTCGTCGCTGAAATCGGTGCCCAGGGCCTCGTTGAAATCGACGATCTCCGTCAGCGCCTTGACGCGGTAGCGTCCCTGGCTGTCGCGGATGATGTTGTCCTCGGTCTCGTCGAAGTCGTATTCGTCCTCGATGTCGCCGACGATCTGCTCCAGCACGTCCTCGATCGTCACCATGCCGGCGACACCGCCGTATTCGTCGACGACGATGGCGATGTGATTGCGGTTGCTGCGGAATTCCTTGAGGAGCACGTTGAGGCGCTTGGCTTCCGGGATGAAGACCACGGGGCGCAGCATGTCGCGCACATTGAAGTCTTCGCCGGCGTAATAGCGCAGCAGGTCCTTGGCCAGCAGGATGCCGATGATGTCGTCCTTGTTCTCCTCGATGACCGGGAAGCGCGAGTGCGCGGTCTCGATCACATAGGGGATGAACTTCTCGGGCGGGTCGGTGATGTCGATGACGTCCATCTGCGAGCGCGGGATCATGATGTCGCGCACCTGGATCTCCGAGACCTGCAGCACCCCTTCGATCATCGACAGCGCGTCGGCGTCGAGAAGACTCTTCTGGTAAGCCGCGTGCAGCAGCTCCACCAGTTGCTCGCGGTCTTCCGGTTCTCGCAACAGCAGTGTGCTTAAACGCTCCAGCCAGCGCGGTTTATCGTTGTCAGCCATATCAGGCGGCTTCCTTTTCGCTCAAATAAGGGTCAGGGTAACCAAGTTTTGTGACGATGGCAGTCTCGATCGATTCCATCAACTCCGCTTCGGCCTCGGTCTCATGGTCGTAGCCATGCAGATGGAGGATGCCGTGGACCGTCAGGTGCGCATAATGCGCATGCAGCGGTTTGTGCTGGGCCAAGGCTTCGGCCGCGACAACAGGTGCGCAGAGGATGATATCCCCCATTAGATGCGGTTCCTCGGTCAACGGGAAGGTCAGTACATTGGTAGCATAATCCTTGCCACGATAATCGCGGTTCAGTGCGCGACCCTCCTCCTCATCCACGATACGCAGCGTGACTTCGGTATCGACGCGCAACGCGACACGCGCCCACTTGCCGAACTGCGCCGCAGAGGGCAGCCCTTCTGCTTCGCAGGCGTATTGCACGGCGATGGCCAGTCTGGGCATCAGTGGTCGTCCCTCTTGCCCTGATCGTCCTGGGCTTCCTGATATTTCTCGTAAGCGTTGATGATCTTCTGCACCAACGGGTGGCGCACGACGTCATCCGAGAGGAATTTGGTGAAGGCGATGCCGCGCACGTCCTTCAGGATCTTCTGCGCTTCGATCAGGCCGCTCTTCTGACCGCGACCGAGGTCGATCTGCGTGACGTCGCCAGTGATCACGGCCTTGGTGCCGAAGCCGATGCGGGTGAGGAACATCTTCATCTGCTCAGGCGTGGTGTTCTGCGCTTCGTCGAGGATGATGAAGCTCTGGTTCAGCGTGCGGCCGCGCATGTAAGCCAGGGGCGCGACCTCGATGGCGCCGCGCTCGAACATCTTGTTCACGGTGTCATAACCGGCCAGGTCGTAGAGCGCGTCGTAGAGCGGACGCAGGTAAGGATCGACTTTCTGCGACAGGTCGCCCGGCAGGAAACCGAGGCGTTCACCGGCCTCCACGGCAGGCCTAACGAGCACGATACGTTTCACACGGTCGCGCGTCAGCGCATCGACTGCACTGGCCACCGCGAGATAGGTCTTGCCGGTCCCGGCCGGGCCGATGCCGAAGGTGATGTCGAATTCCTGGATCTGTTGCAGGTACTCGACCTGACGCGGGGTGCGGCCATGCAGGTCCTGGCGGCGCGTCATGAGTACCGGCATCGCCGTGGTCACTTCCTCGGGCTTGAGGCGGTCGACTTCGACCAGGCTCAGCTGCACTTCCTCAAGACTGATGGGCTTCTTCGCCCGTTCGTAGAAGTTCTCCAGTAACTGGGCGGCGAGGCGCATGTTATGCGCTTCGCCGGAGAGTCGGATATGCGAGCCGCGGCGCGAGATGCCGACATCGAGCGCGGATTCGATCTGCTTCAGGTTCTCGTCCAGCACGCCGCAGAGGTTGGCGAGGCGGGTATTGTCTTCGGGGCTTAAGGTGATTTCCAAGATTAGGCTCTGATAAGTTCGCCGCGCAGGGTATGCGGCTGGGCGTCGGTGATGCGGACATCGACGAATTGGTTGATGAGTTCGCTACCGCCGGGGAAGTTGACGATGCGGTTATTGTCGGTGCGGCCCGCCAGTTCGGTGGCGTCCTTCTTCGAGAGGCTTTCCACCAGCACGCGCTGGACGCTGCCGACCATGCCCTGGCTGATGGTCTTGCCTTGCGTTTCGTTCAAGGCCTGCAGGCGTGCCAGCCGCTCCAGCTTGATCTCCTGCGACGTGTCGTCCGGCAGGTAGGAAGCCGGCGTACCGGGGCGTGCGCTGTAGACGAAACTGAAGCTGAAGTCGAACTCAAGGTCTTGCAGGAGTCGCATGGTGGCGTCGAAATCGGTTTCCGTCTCGCCGGGGAAGCCGACGATGAAATCCGAGGTGATGCAGATATCCGGTCTCGCCTTGCGCAGCTTGCGGATGATGGATCGGTATTGCAGGGCCGTATAGTTGCGTTTCATGGCCATGAGGATGCGGTCGGATCCTGCCTGCACGGGCAGGTGCAGGTGGGACACCAGTTTCGGGATGCGCGCGAAGCAGTCGATGAGCGCATCGCTCATATCGTTCGGGTGGGACGTCGTGAAGCGGATGCGTTCGATCTGCGGGATCTCGGCGATGTACTCGATCAGCAACGCCAGGTCGGCCGATTCGCCGGTCGCGGTCTCGCTGCGATAGCTGTTGACGTTCTGTCCCAGCAGGGTGATCTCCTTGACCCCCTGCCCGGCGAGTTGCGCGGCCTCGATCAGCACATCGTCGAACGGGCGCGAGACCTCGTCCCCGCGCGTGAACGGCACGACACAGAACGTACAGTATTTGCTGCAGCCTTCCATGATGGAGAGGAAGGCCGAAGCGCCTTCGACGCGGGGCGGGGGCAGGTGATCGAATTTCTCGATCTCCGGGAAACTGATGTCGACCTGCGATACGCCGGTCCTGCGTTTGCTGTCGATGAGCTCGGGCAGGCGATGCAGGGTCTGCGGGCCGAAGACGACATCGACATACGGCGCACGGGCGACGATCTGCTCCCCTTCCTGGCTGGCGACGCAACCGCCGACGCCAATGATCAGATCGGGGTTCTTTTCCTTGAGCGGGATGAAACGGCCAAGATGGCTGAAGACTTTCTCTTCGGATTTCTCGCGCACGGAGCAAGTGTTGAGCAGGATGACGTCGGCCTGCTCAGGGTCGTCCGTGGTTTGCATGCCGTCGCTGCTGTGCAGCATATCCGCCATGCGCGATGAATCGTACTCGTTCATCTGGCAGCCGAACGTCTTGATGAAAACCTTTTTCGGCGTGCTCATGCGGATCTGGGGGTGTGTCGGTTCTGGCGCACAGCGCACATCGAAGTGGAACTGGCAATGAAACAGACTGGGGAAGGATGCAAAATATCGTAAAAAAACAGTAAGCTAAGGTCCGATTGTAGCGCAGGCCATGCCGTTGCACAAACCAGCGTAAAATACCGGCCATGGATGCATTACCAATCTTCATGAAAATCAAGGGACGTCGCTGCCTGGTCGTCGGTGGCGGCGAAGTGGCGGCGCGCAAGGTCACCATGCTGCGTAAAGCCGGTGGCGATGTGCTGGTGGTCTCCCCGGAACTGCACCACGAGCTTTCCGCGATGGTCGAGGCCGGCGAGATCGCCTATCAGGCCGAGACCTTCCGCGCCGAACAACTGGATGGCGCCTGCCTGGTGGTGGCGGCGACCGACGACGAGCATGTCAACCGTGCCGTTTATATAGAAGCCGATGCCCGTCATCTGCCGGTGAACGTGGTCGATTGTCCCGAACTCTGCACCTTCACCATGCCGTCCATCGTCGAGCGTTATCCGCTGACGATCGCGATCTCCAGCGGCGGTGCCGCGCCGGTACTGGCCCGCATGATCCGTGCGCGCATCGAGACACTGGTGCCTGCGACCTATGGTCGCCTGGCCTCCCTCGCCGCCGAGTACAGGGATAGAGTCAAAGCCCGTTTCGCGACGACCCAGGAGCGGCGCATCTTCTGGGAGAGTGTGTTCCAGGGGCCGATAGGTGAGCGCGTACTCTCGGGGCAGGAGGCGACCGCTCGGGCGGCCCTGGAGCAGGTGCTATCCGGCGAGGCGGATGTTCAGGATCATGGTGAGGTCTACCTGGTGGGGGGTGGGCCGGGCGATCCGGACCTGTTGACGTTCCGGGCCTTGCGCTTGATGCAGCAAGCGGACGTCTGCGTCTATGACAAATTGGTGAGCAAGGAAGTGATGGAACTGGTGCGGCGCGACGCCGAGCTGATCTATGTCGGCAAGGCGCGCGACCAGCATACCTTGCCGCAGGACGAGATCAACGACCTGTTGGTGAAGCTGGCCAAGGAGGGTAAGCGCGTACTTCGCCTGAAAGGCGGCGATCCTTTCATCTTCGGTCGCGGCGGTGAAGAGATCGAGACGCTGATGCAGCATGGCGTGCCTTTCCAGGTGGTGCCGGGCATCAGTGCCGCCAACGGGGTCTCGGCTTATGCCGGCATCCCGCTCACGCATCGGGACTATGCACAATCCTGCCTGTTCACGACCGGTCACCTGAAAGACGGGACCGTGCATCTCGATTGGCCTGCGCTGGTAAGGCCGAAGCAGACGGTCGTGATCTACATGGGGCTGGTCGGGCTGGACGAGATCTGCCGGCAACTGGTCGCCCATGGGCTGGATGCGGCGACGCCCGCCGCGGTGGTGCAACAAGGCACCACAGTACGCCAGAAAGTCGTGGTAGCCGATCTGGCGACGCTGGCGGAGCGGGTGCAGGCAGCCGAGATGAAACCGCCTTGCCTCACCATCGTCGGCGATGTCGTCAAACTACGCGAGAAACTGGCCTGGTTCGATCCGGTGCAGTGAGCGCGATCGAGGCGCTCCGGTCAGGGCGCGATGGGCAGGGTCAACCTGGCTTCGAGTCCGCCTTGCGGGCGATTGAGCAAGGTCAGTTCGCCCTTGTGCAGTTTGGCGATGCGGTCGGCGATCGCCAGCCCCAGACCGCTCCCGCCTTCATTGCCCCGCGCCTTGTCCAGGCGCTCGAAAGGCCGCAATAGCCGCGCCATCTGCGAGGCCGGGATGCCTGGCCCGTTGTCCATCACGCTGAGCACCACAGAACCGGAGTTGATGCGCGTGCTCACGATCACCTCGCCATGGCCGTACTTGTAGGCATTGTCGATCAGGTTGCTGATCAGGCGCTGCATGGCCAGGGGGCGCAACGGGATGAGATGCTGTGCCGACAGGCGTACGATGATGTCCCGACCCGCACGCTGATGACGCTCGATGATGGACCTCAGCAGTTCGTTGATATCGACCATCTGCGTCGGTTCACCCTCAATGCCGCGTACGAAATCGAGGAACTGATGGATGATGTTATCCATGTCGGTGATGTCCTGCACCATGCCGACCTTGAAGCTGCCACATTGATCGTCAGGCAGCATCTCCACCGCCAGCCTCAGGCGCGCGAGCGGCGTCCGCAAGTCATGTGACACGCCCGCCAGCAGCAATGTGCGTTCCGTGTCCAGCCGCTGCAACGCTTCCGACATCTGATTGAAGGTATGGCTCACCTCACGCAATTCGGCGACGCCGGTCTCCGGCAGTTTGGGCGGCTGTTCGCCGTTACGCAGGCGGTCGGCGGCTTTCACCAGCAGGTTGAGCGGGCGATTGATGCGGGCGGCGATGACGTAGGCGCCCATCAGCGATAACAGGATCACCAGCGCCCCCCAGCCCAGCCACTGCCAGGGGAAGGGTCGGTCGACCTGGATACGCGGGATGACGACCCAGAAGTCGTCCTGCTCGATATTGAAACTCACCCAAAGACCGGGGATGCCGAAATGGTTGTAGGACACCAGGGTATCCTTGCCCAGGCGGTCGCGGATCATGGCCGCGATCATGCGGATGAAGGGGTCGTCGGGCAGGGGTTCGATCTCTTCCAGCAGGTCGGCGGCATAGACGCGCACACCTTCCTTGCCGGAGAGCTCGGAGAGCAGGGCCAATCGGCGATTCTCATGTGAAGCGAGCAAAGAGGCGCGGGTGTAATTGACGACGGTGATCGCCTGCAAGGCCGCCGCCATCGCACGCGGCTCGCGCTCGAAATAATCGAACAGCTTCAAGGCGGCATACTGACCGACGGCCAGCAGCAGCGCGATCAGCAACATCACATGCGCCAGTAAGGAACGCGGGAGGAATTTCACAGCGAGGGCTTCATACAGCGACGCTAGGTTTTGAGGGCTTCACCATCGGGGATGAACACGTAACCGAATCCCCACATGGTTTGCAGGTAGCGCGGATGCGCCGGGTCTGGTTCGATCAGCTTGCGCAGTCGGGAGACTTGCACGTCGATACTGCGGTCGAACACATCCAGTTCGCGGCCGCGCGCCAGTTGCATCAGGCGATCCCGCGACAAGGGCTGCCGCGGATGATCGACGAATACCTTGAGTAGCGCGAACTCGCCGCTGGTGATGGTGATCGACATGCCGTTGCGCAGCAGGCTGCGGGTGGACGGGTCGAAGGTCAGTTCGCCGATGGTGATGGTTTCGCCTTCGATGGCGGGCGCGCTCGGCACGCTTGGGCCGTGGCGTCGCATCACGGCATTGATGCGGGCGAGCAATTCACGTGGGTTGAAGGGCTTGGGCAGGTAATCGTCTGCGCCCATCTCCAGGCCGACGATACGGTCGACCTCGTCGCCGCGCGCGGTCAACATGATGACGGGCATGGTATTGCCGGCCGCCCGCAAGCGACGGCAGATGGCCAGGCCGTCTTCGCCCGGCAGCATGAGGTCGAGCACCAGCAGGTCGACATGCTCATGCGCCAGGGCGATATCCATTTCCGTCGCGTCGGAGACGGTCTTGACCGTGAAGCCTTGTTCGCCGAGATAACGCTGCAGCAGTTCGCGCATGCGGAGGTCGTCGTCGACCATCAATATTTTTTTCGTGGTAGGCTGCATGACCGTATTTTCGGCGGAATAGGGCTGAATTGAAAGCCCCCTGTTAAGTTTTTGATATTGTTTGATTAAGTTACAAATTTTTACAATCAAGGCCTAACATGAAACATTCGATTTACATTCATGCGTCATGATTGCGAACTCTTGCCATATGCAATATGGCTTGCACTGACGACGGGACAGCAGATCGTAAAGCGGTCCTCGCGAATAAAATCAGCAACAAAATATGCTGGCTAGGCCGCAACGTAATGAACAAATCCATTACATATGGCGTCCTAGATAAAGAATGATGTCGCCTTGCGTTATGGGTGAACATCTCGAAGAACACTAGCTGGGGGATAGAAGGCAACAATGCTGAAAGCTCAACTTTTGGTGATGCACTCCGTATGCTGATGACGGGTTCTCAAACTCCATTTCACAAGCACGCTGTCCTCGCGCTCTTCATCTTTGTCGGGCTCAGCGAAATGACTTTTGCCGGTCCGCGCGAAGTCCAGACCTCACGCGATAACCAGCAGTCCTCCCGCGACAATCAGACCATCATCGAAGACAACAGCACCACCATCGAGATCGAACCCGATCCGGTACAAGTCCAGATCCTCGACAAGCGCATCAGCATCGAAGACCGCATCCGGCTGCGTCGTGACCTTTACGAATATTCCAAATCCGTCGATGCCGCCCATATCCAGATCGAAGAACGTCGCCGTCTGATGCGCAAGCGCATCCAGGAGCGTTTCCTCGATGCCGATCATGACAATGACGGCTCCCTGTCTCGGGAAGAAGCGACCGAGATGCTGCCGCAAGTCGCGCGCCATTTTAACCAGTTCGACCTCAATGGCGATGGCGTCATCACGCTGATGGAACTGGAAGACGCCCAGGCCCGTGCTGCCGAACGCCAGCGTGCACTCACCGCCAAGATCGACGGCTCCTCTCCCGAGGCTGAAGCCAATGCCAAACGCAAAGGGAAAGAGCTGCGGGATTCGAAAGAAGCCAAGGACACCTCCAATAACCGCAAGCGCGCCCTTTAGCCCCATCCTGCACGCCTCAACGTAAGCTTCAAACGGCTCGCCCGAGCCACCCCTTCACAAAGCCCGGTTCGCCCACATCGTCTCTTTTTGGCGACGATTTCTAGTGTTTCTCATCGATACCATTTGCCGTAATTATCTCATAAGCCATTGATAATCATTGTTTTTATCAAGTTGGCATACCGTTTGCAATATTCCAGTCAGCACAGATCGCATTCGCAAAATTATCGTGACCTGGGCCTATAACGATTAGAAAAGGAGTAATTAAAAATGACCAAGCAATCATTAGTCGCCGCGATGTTGATCGTGACATTAAGCGGTTG
>CBFGLF010000006.1:0-33161 GCA_965649545.1 uncultured Methylotenera sp. | reverse complement strand
GCTGCATGGCCATCCGCAAGTAACGGTCGAACTCGTTGCACACCTGCTCCCAGGAATGATCTTTCGAGATGCGCGGGGCTTCGGCCTTCAACCGCATCAGATAGCTGCGGTCCCTGGCGACGCGGACTGCGGTCTCGATGAACCTTGTCGCGTCGCCCAGTTCGACCAGTTCACCATTCTGGCGATGCTGGATCAGTAGCGATGCCGCCGCGTCATCGTAGGCGACCACCGCCAGCCCGCTGGCCATCGCTTCCGGCACCACGTTACCGAACGTCTCGGTCATGCTGGGGAACAGGAACAGGTCAGCAGACGCATAATGCGCAGCCAGTGCCTCATCGACCTGGCTGCCGCAGAACACATGATCCGGATGTCGTTTGCGCAAGCGCTTCAGTTCCGGTCCATCCCCTACCCAGACCATACGCGCCTCCGGCACCTGCTGGCGGATCCGTTCGAATGCCTGCACCACCAGTTGCAGGTTCTTCTCGGCGGCCATGCGCCCGACGTAGAGTACGGCGAGTCCATGCGCCTCCAGCCCCCAGGCTTTCCGCAGTGCCGGGTCGCGGCGGCTCGGCGCGAACAAGGTGGTATCCACGCCGCGCCCGAGGATCACGACATTGCGATAACGGTCCTCTTCCAGCACGTGCGCGAGCACGGCGTTGGGCACCATGGTCAAGGCGCACTGGTTATGGAATTGCCGCAGGTGTCGGCTGACCAGACCGCCGAGCCAGCCCATGCGGTAATGTCGGCAGTAACGATGGAAGTTGGTGTGGAAACTACTGCTGACGGGGATGCCGAGGCTGCGCGCCGCTTTCAGTGCGGCCCAGCCCAAGGGCCCTTCGGTGGCGATATGCACGACATGGGGGCGATGGTATTTCCATGCATGGCGCAACTTCTCATACATGGGCGCTCCCACGCGCAGGCTGCTGTAGCCGGGAATGGGGAATCCCGGCACCAGCATATGGGTGATCTTGCGGTCGGTCGCGAGCTTGCCCTCGCCGCGCTGTCTTGGTCGCACCAGCGTCACTTGCCAGTGTCGCTGGGCGAGGCCTTTGACCAGTCGAGACAGCGTCATCGCCACACCGTTGATCTCGGGCGGCCAGGTTTCAGTGACGAGCACCAGATTCAGGTGCGCAGATCCAGGCAGGGCATCGTGTCCATCCATGGCCGGATTCTGACGCCGGCGCATGAAGGACAAATGACATCAGCGTGACATTGTCATGGCAGGCGCTGCAGGGATCGGTCGTGCCTGCGCGAGAGCAACATCAGCGACGCCATGGCGCCGAGCAGGCAGAGGAACATGTCCCACTGGGTATCCCAGACATCCCCCTGCGTCGCGAGGAACGCCGTGGCCTCGCTGCCCGAGGCCAGCGCCACCCACCACTCCAGCATCTCGTAGAGTGCGCTGATGGCGAGGGCGATGGAGACCACGATGAAAGCCAGCCACTTGCCGGGGCGCAGGGGCGAGCGTCTCAGCAGGATCTCGCGCGCGACGATAGCCGGGATGAAACCCTGCGCCACGTGACCGAGGCGGTCATAGTAGTTGCGATCGAGGTCGAACGTATCGCGCAACCAGTTGAAGAGCGGCATCTCGGCGTAGGTGTAATGCGCACCGACCAGCAGGATGACGGCATGCACCAGGAGCAGGCCGTAGGCCAGCCGAGAGAGCGGGAATCGACGATACGTCACGAGCAGGATGGGCAAGCCAATGATGACCGGCAGGGCTTCCAGCAGCCAGGTGAAGCCATCATATGGCTGAATGGCGGACCAGACGAAGACGCCGGCGAGGATCGCCAGCAAGCCTGCATGATAGCGAGGCGCACTCAGCATCGTGCGTGCAGGATCCCGGCGACCTCATCGTCGCTCAGCACGATGGGGTTGGTCTTCATGCTGCTGCCACGGCAATTCGCCACGACGTGCGGGATATCGGCCTCACGCATGCCGTAGGCCGACAGCCTGGGCAACGCCAGTGCTTCCGTCCATCGCTCGAGCACTTGCACCAGGGCGTTGAGGCCGTCGCGCTCGCTCAGGCTCATGTCGCGCTGCATGACCTTGCCGACGTGCGCATAACGCCAGAGGGCATCGCTGTTCGGCTGGCGCTGTTGCAAGAGGGCGATGTTCACGCGCGTACATTCGGCCACCAGCGTGCCGCAGACCACCCCATGCGGGATGGGAAAGAACGCGCCGAGCGGCGCCGCCAGCCCATGTACCGAACCCAGGCCGACCTGCGCCAGGGTGATCCCCGACAACAGCGCCGCGTAGGCCATATTGGCCCGATGCTGGGCCACGTCACCTTCTTCGTGATACCACCCCGGCAGACTATCGCGCACGGCGCGGATGCCGGACATCGCCAAGGCATCCGTCACCGGATTAGCGCGCGTGGAGACATAGGACTCCAACAACTGCGTGAATGCATCCATGCCGTTGGCGGCGATCAGCGGCTTGGGGCAGGTCGCGAGCAATTGCGGATCGACCACCGCATACTTGGGCACCAGCCGCTCATGGCGGAAGGACTTCTTGAAGCCGTCAGTCCCCTGCCTGGAGAGCACCGCGTTCTTGGTCGCCTCGGAGCCGGTGCCGGCCGTGGTCGGGATGGCGATGAACGGCACTTCTGGACCGGGATAAGGCAACTCCGGCCCGACACCTTCGAGAAAATCCATCACGCTATTGGGGATGCGCAGCAACCCGGCCACGGCTTTCGCCGCATCGAGCACGCTACCGCCGCCGATGCCGATGACGACATCGATCTCCGCCCTGCGGAACTCCGCCGCCAGCCTATCCGCCAGTGCGGGCGAAGGTTCGCCGTCGACCACGGCATGCTGGACTTGGATACCTGCTGCTTCGAGCTGTGCACGGAACATCGGCCAGGCCGGCGTCTCGATGAAGGAACGCGCGCCTGTCATGACCAGGGCACGATGACCGAACTCCAGCGCGAGCTGGGGGACTTGAGCCAGCGTATGGTCCCCGAAAACGACCTTGGGAACTCCGCTGAGCGTGAATGAGGGGATATGCATGGCGCTACCGGATAGGTGCTCTCTAGGAAAGCTTATTCGCCGATGAGGTGCAGCAACACCTTGCGCGTATGCGATGCCAGGCGGTGCTCATAGAGGAAGACGCCCTGCCAGGTACCGAGCGCCACCTTGCCGTCCAGCATGGGGATGGAGAGGCTGGTCTGGGTCAGCGCGGTACGTACATGCGCCGGCATGTCATCCGGGCCTTCGGCGGTGTGGATGAACAAGGGGTCGCCGTCCGGCACCAGCCGTTCGAAGAACCGCTCCATGTCGACCAGCACTTCCGGATCGTAATTCTCGTTGATCATCAGGCTGGCCGAGGTGTGCTGGATGTAGAGCGTCAGCATGCCGGTCTGCAGGCCGCTCTTGTTGGCCCAGTCGAGCACCTGCGGGGTGATGTCGTAGATGCGGCGGCCCTTGGCCTGGATGCTGATCTGATGGGTGAGTTGTCGCATAGTGGATACCTGTATGAACTTTGATTATACGTCGATTTATTTTCCACGCCCGCTGGCCTTTGCCGTAAAGCTTTTGGCAACGGTTTGGTTTTGCCGGTTTCTCGATTAAGATGATGTGACGCCAGATTCCAAGAAAAATCATGCTATTACGCTATCTTCTCCGCGGTTCCGAGCCGGCCCATTTCGCTGTCCTGCGTAACGTCCCCCTGTTCTCCGGCCTCAGCACGCATGAGATGCATACGCTGGATGGCCTGTTGCACCAGCGCAGCTACGTCAAGGACGAGATCATCTTCGACCAGGACGAAGAAGGCCAGGCCATCTATTTCGTGCTCTCGGGCAAGGTATGCATCACGCGCCAGGACCAGAGCGACATCGTCGCCGTGGTCGAACCGGGCCAGTTCTTCGGCGAACGCGCATTGCTGGAGCATTTGCCGCGTGTCGCCAAGGCGCGCGTCGAGGAGGATTGCATCCTGGCCGTGCTGTTCCGCGACGATTTCCTCGGGCTGCTGCACAGCTATCCGCAGATCGCGGAAAAGATCACGCAGCACTGCAGCCTGCGCGATACCAATCTGCTGCTGCAGTTCAACCCCAGTCCGCCGCGATTGCTCGCCAACCTGCGTGAGGTGCCCGGTCCGCTGACCTGGATCGCCATCATCGCCAGCACCTGCCTCACGCTCTTCATGTTCAAGAAGATCCTGTGGCTGGTGGTGCCCTTCCTGTTCGCCCTGATCCTCTACTACATGCTCGCGCCCATCGCCAAACGCATGGTGCTGGCCGGCTTCAGCAGCGGCATGGCGGCGATCACCCTCAGTGGCGGTTTGCTGCTGGTGACCACGCTGGTGGTGTTCCTGTTCTACCCGATCGCGATGGCCAACGGCCAGTACTGGCAGGAGGGCGTCCTGCGTTACCTGACCGGCGCGACGACCATGCTCGACCAGCTGCTGCAATCGATCCAGGTGCGATTCAGCTTCCTCAGCAAGACCGACCTGAGCCAGAAGATGTGGATAGAAGTGAAGGATTTCACCGAGCATTTCTCGGACCGCTACCTGGGCAACCTGCTACTTAGCATCGCGGCCTGGCTACCCTCCCTGTTGCTGACGCCGATCATCACCTTCTTCCTGCTGAAGGATGGCGCCTTCCTGCGCAAGATGCTGGGCAGCGCGGTACCGAACGCCTTCTTCGAGAAGACCCTGAACCTCATGCATGCGGTGGACCGCACCGCGCGGATGTACTTCGTCGGCCTGATGAAGATGACGGTCATCGACACGGTATTGATGACGCTGGGCTTGTGGTTCCTGGGCTTCGATTCGCCGCTGCTGCTCGGCTTGATGGTGGCGGTGTTGTGCTGGATCCCCTACCTCGGCCCGCTGATCGGGCTGGCGATCGTCCTGATGGTCGGTGCGACGGATTTTCCGGGCAACCTGCCGCTGGTCTATGGGGTGTTGACGCTGTTCATCGTCATGCGCGGGCTGGATGACTTCGTCTTCATGCCGTGGGTGGTCGGCCGCAGCCTGCATCTGCATCCGTTGCTGACGGTGATGATGTTCCTGGTGGGCGAAGCGATCGCCGGGGTCGCCGGCCTGATGCTGGTGATCCCCATCCTCGGCATCATCATGGTACTGGGAGAAACGGTCGAGATCATCCTCACGGATACCCGCCTGCAGGCGCGTCACCGGTTCGCCCGACGACTGCGCTGGCGGGCAGCGACCCGCGACCTGGCGGGCGACTGACGGCTGTCAGGTCAGGTTAGACCTGCTTACCAGCCCCAGCCGTAGTGGAAGCGGGTGCCGAAGCCGGGGCCATAGAACGGGCGATAGCCGTAATAAGGGCCATAGCTGTAACCCCACCACGGATCATAGTATTGGTAGGAGCGCATCTGGTACTCGCGGCGCATGCGGCGCTCCTGCTCGACCTTGGCTTTCTCGCGCTTGTTGATCTCATCGGCATAGGCATCGCGCATGACCTGTTCACGCGCCTGCTGGATGTGATCCAGCACCTTGGGGCTGACCCCCTGCTTGTTGAGTTCGACGACCTGCGAGGGCGTCAGCTCATAGCTTGAATTCGAAGCCTTGATCTTGGCGATGATCTCTTCCGGCGGCGTCTTGTCCTTGGAGAGTTTGACGATCTCGTCCAGCGTCAGGTTAGGCGTCGGCTTGGGCATGAGCCGCTCCAGCTCCTCCTGCGATATCCGCTTGATCTGCGGTTCCTGCACGCCGGTCGTGGCGCAACCGGACAACACCAACATCAGGCCGGACAGCACTACGCCACCCGCTTTATCCATCCAATGCTTCATCATGTTCTTATCCTCGATAGGGCTATCGTCACCCAACGCACCAGCCAGGGAATCGGTTGAATGCGTACTGAAATCTACAAGAATTCAGGCAGCCCGCGTCATTTAAAGTTCCTGCCCACCAGCGGCGAGGGGCTGGCCAGACTGTCGTCGTAGGGATGCGAGGTCTGGCCGTAGAGCGCCATCACCTTGCGCACATATTGCCGCGTCTCCTGGTAGGGCGGGATGCCCTTGTGCCGGTTCACGGCGCCTTCTCCCGCGTTGTAAGCCGCCACCGCCAGACTCACGTCGCCACGGAAGTACGACAGCAGCCAGCGGATGTAGGCGATGCCGCCCTTGATGTTCTGGGTGGCGTCGAACGCGTTCTTGACGTTGAAGCGTTCGGCGGTCGCCGGGATCAGTTGCATCAGGCCCTGCGCGGATTTGTTGGATTGCGCGCCTATCCTGAAATTGGATTCGACACGGATGATGGAGAGGACCAGCTTGGGATCGATGCCGTACCAATCGGACAAGGTGCCGACCAGGTCGACGACCCAGCGTTTATTCTCCGGCAGGTTGTCGATATGCACGTCGATCTCGGCCAGCGCTTTCTCCGGTGCCACGGCCTCGATCACGCAGGGCGGCAGGTCGGTGGTGCTGTAGTTGATGGTCTCCAGCATCTTCTGCGCTTCATAATGGCCCTGGGAAGAGGCCAGCGAGAACAGGGAGGCTGCCAGTGCGCGGTTCTTCGGCACGCCCTTGCCGAAAGCGTAGAGCATACCCAGACGGTATTCGGCCTCCGGGCTGCCGAGGCGCGATGCCTCGCAATAGAGATTGGCCGCCTGCCAATCCGCCTCGCGCGCGTTGCGGCTGCGTTCAAAGGTGACGGCACGCTCCAGCAAGGCACGGATCTGCGGCGGTTCGTTGTCGAACGTCGCGATCTCTTCAGAAGAGAATGCGGCGCTTGCAGGCCAGGCCTGCAAGGCCAGCATCCATAACCCTGAATAAATGACTGCTTTCAACGGCATGCGCCCCTTTGCCGACACGCTGCCGTAGCGGCGTCTCAGGCTTTGCTGAAGACCATCTTGTTGGCCTTGTAGTCTACTCTGATCGTATCCTTGGCCGCAAAATTCCCCTGCAGGATCTCGCGGGCCAGCGGATTCTCGATCTCGGACTGGATCGCACGCTTCAACGGACGGGCGCCATAGACCGGATCGAAGCCGGCATTGGCGATCTCGCCGAGTGCGGCATCGGTGACGTCGAGCTGCATCTCCATCGCTGCCAGGCGCTTCGCCAGGTATTGCAGCTGGATCGCGGCGATCGACTTCACATGGGTCTCGCCCAGGGCGTGGAACACCACGACCTCGTCGATGCGGTTGACGAACTCGGGTCGGAAGTTGGCTTTCACTTCGCCCATCACCGCCAGCTTGATGACCTGGTAATCGTCGCCCGCCATGCTCTGGATCATCTGCGAACCCAGGTTGGAGGTCATGATGATGACCGTGTTCTTGAAGTCCACGGTACGCCCCTGGCCGTCGGTCAGGCGGCCGTCGTCGAGCACCTGCAGCAGCACGTTGAACACGTCCGGATGCGCCTTCTCGACCTCGTCGAGCAGGATGACGCTATAGGGTTTGCGGCGCACGGCCTCGGTCAGGTAGCCGCCTTCCTCGTAACCGACATAGCCTGGCGGCGCGCCGATCAAGCGGGCCACGGAATGCTTCTCCATGAATTCGCTCATGTCGATGCGGATCAGGTGGTCCTCGGAATCGAACAGGAACCCTGCCAGCGCCTTGGTCAGCTCGGTCTTGCCCACGCCCGTGGGGCCGAGGAACAGGAAAGAGCCATAGGGCCGATTCGGGTCGGACAAGCCTGAACGCGAGCGGCGGATGGCATCGGACACCAGGCGCACGGCCTCGTCCTGCCCGACCACGCGTTCGTGCAACTTGTCTTCCATGTGCAGCAGCTTCTCGCGTTCGCCGGTCATCATCTTGGAGACCGGGATGCCGGTCGCGCGCGACACCACTTCCGCGATCTCTTCGGCGCCGACCTGCGTGCGCAGCAGTTTCATCTTGTTCGGCTCGGTCTCGCTGGCGGCGGCCTGCTTCAGCTGCGCCTCGAGTTGGGGCAACTTGCCGTATTGCAGCTCGGAGACCTTCTGCCATTCGCCCTTGCGCTTGGCGTCTTCCATCTGCAGTTTCAGCTTCTCGATCTCTTCCTTGATGTGCTGGCCGCCCTGCACCTGGGCTTTCTCCGAGGTCCAGATCTGTTCGAGGTCGGCGTACTCCTTCTCCAGCCGCCCGATCTCGTCCTCGATCAGGTCGAAACGCTTCTTCGAGGCTTCGTCTTTCTCTTTCCTCACGGCTTCGCGCTCGATCTTGAGCTGGATCAGCCGGCGCTCGAGCTTGTCCATCGATTCCGGTTTGGAGTCGATCTCCATCTTGATGCGCGAAGCGGCCTCGTCGATGAGGTCGATGGCCTTGTCCGGCAGGAAGCGGTCGGTGATGTAACGATGCGACAACTCGGCCGCGGCGACGATGGCCGGATCGGTGATATCGACACCGTGGTGCAGTTCGTATTTCTCCTGCAGGCCGCGCAGGATGGCGATGGTAGCCTCGACCGAGGGTTCATCGACCAGCACTTTCTGGAAACGCCGCTCGAGGGCGGCATCCTTCTCGATGTACTTGCGATATTCGTCGAGCGTGGTCGCACCGACGCAATGCAGTTCGCCACGGGCCAATGCCGGCTTCAGCATGTTGCCCGCGTCCATCGCGCCTTCAGCCTTGCCGGCGCCGACCATGGTGTGCAGCTCGTCGATGAAGACGATGGTCTGGCCTTCGTCCTGCGCCAGTTCCTTGAGCACGGTCTTCAGGCGTTCCTCGAACTCGCCGCGATACTTGGCGCCTGCCAGCAGCGCCGCCATGTCGAGCGATAGCACGCGCTTGTTCTTCAGGGTCTCGGGCACTTCGCCATTGACGATCCGCTGCGCCAGGCCTTCGACGATGGCGGTCTTGCCGACGCCGGGTTCGCCGATCAGCACGGGGTTGTTCTTGGTGCGACGTTGCAGCACCTGGATGGTGCGGCGGATCTCGTCATCGCGGCCGATGACCGGGTCGAGCTTGCCCATACGGGCGCGCTCGGTCAGATCCATGGTGTATTTCTTCAGTGCTTCACGGCTGCCTTCGGCTTCCTGGTTATTCACCTGGTCACCGCCGCGCACGGCGTTGATCGCCTGTTCCAGCGCCTGCTTGGTGAGGCCGTGCTGCTTCAGCAGGCGACCGGTATCGCCCTTGTCCTCGGCCAGGGCGAGCAGGAACATCTCGCTCGCGATGTAGGTATCGCCACGCTTTTGCGCATGCTTGTCAGTAAGGTTGAGCAGATTGTTGAGGTCGCGCGAGATGGCGACGTCGCCGGCGTTGTTCTCGACCTTGGGCAGTTGTGTCAGCGCTTGTTGCAGCGCGGTTTTCAGCGGGCTGAGATTGGTGCCGGCATGGGCCAGCAACGAGGCGGTGCCGCCATCGTCCTGATTGAGCAATGCCGCCAGCAGATGCTGGGGTTCGATGCTCGGGTTATCGTTACCGACCGCCAGGCTCTGTGCGTCGGCCAGTGCCTGCTGGAATTTCGTCGTGAGTTTGTCGAAGCGCATGGTGCCTCCCCTGTCTTAAGTTAACTCCTAAATGGGGGGCTTCAGCGATTTTTCAATTGGCGGAATGAAACTGCTGCGGCGCCTCCCAGTTACGTCCTTCGTCATGCGAGACCGACTGATAGATCTCGGTCCGGTCCCCGT
The DNA here is from genome assembly GCA_965649545.1 of uncultured Methylotenera sp. GTDB lineage: Bacteria > Pseudomonadota > Gammaproteobacteria > Burkholderiales > Methylophilaceae > CABHOJ01. Next base: position 23,645 of record CBFGLF010000006.1, on the reverse strand, counting down.
GTCGCTCATGCCACCAGATCAGCAATTCATTGCCGTTGACCTGCAAGCGCACCTCGCTGCTCTTGACCCTGCTCAGCCGCTTGGGCGGTGACGAGACCCAGGCGTTGCCGTCCATCCGTGCGTAACGCAAGCCGCTCTCCCCGGCCCAGGCCAGATGCCAGCCCCACTGCTGATTGCCCCCTCCCGGCACGATCGCCAGCGACTGGTGGAGACAGCTATCGGTCTTGCTGCCCCCATAGGTCACGCGCTTGATATCGGTCGTGCCGTCCTCGGCCTGATGGCTGAGGATGAGATCGGAGGTGCCGTCCGGGAACTGGTATTGCCGGAACTCGAGCTGGCTGCCATCCGCGCCCTTGGCCTCCGCCCGCGGGCATTCTCGACCCTGGCCCTCCCCGGCGGATACTTGAGTAGCCGGCCATGCCAGCCAGCCGATCGCACAGAGTCGGATGATTGTCGCGCTTAGGTGGTGATATCGCTTGATCTGCATCAAAAATGCCCGGATTAGATTGATTGTGTGCCGCAAACCCAATTGCTATTATTGGGCTATGTATCGGGCTATGACAATGTTTAGGCAAAATCGTCGCATCACCGCATGGCTCGCATGCCTGGCGATCTTGCTCAACACGCTGGCGCCGACGATCTCGCATGCCATAGCGTCAGCCCAGGGGGAAGACACCCCATGGGCGCAGATCTGCAGCACCAACGGCACCCGCTTCATCCCGCTCGACCTCAGCGATCTTTCCGTGGATAGTTCGACCAGTTCCCCGCAGGACGGCACCCCGCAGTCCTCGATGGCCATGGATCACTGCGCCTACTGCCTGACCCATGCCGGCTCGTTCGCCGTCTTCACCGACACGCCGCTGCCTACGACATTTGCCGAAACCAGCCAAGACTATCCCGCACGTTTCTATCAATCCCCTTATCGCCTGTTCGTCTGGGCGACCGCCAGCCCCCGCGCCCCACCCGTTCTCTCCTGATCGCATCTGCCGTCGCTGCCACTGCAGCGAGGTTTCGATCCACCCAGGGAGAACCACTATCATGCAACACCGTTACACCTGTCTGTATGCGCTGACCCTCGTCTGCCTGCCCGGACTCACTTACGCCGACCACGTCGACCGTGATCCGGCGCTCGTCCTGGACGCGATCAGCGTCACCCATAAACGCGATGCGCTGGGCGCTTCGCTGACCCAGCCCGACCTCAAGCGCGCCACGGAGGAGATCAACCGCACCGCAGGCGGCGTGAGCATCGTCGATGCGGAGAAGGTCCGCGAGGGGCGCGTCTCCAATTTCAGCGACACGCTCGGCCTCGCAGCCGGGGTGTTCGCCCAGTCGCGCCACGGCGCCGAAGAGACCCGGCTCTCGATCCGTGGCTCCGGCCTCCAGCGCACCTTTCACGGCCGTGGCATCAAGCTCATGCAGGACGGCATCCCGGTCAACCTCGCTGACGGCAGCTTCGATTTCCAGGCCATCGAACCGATGGCCACGCGCTATATCGAGGTCTACCGCGGGGCCAATGCCTTGCGTTACGGCGCCAGCACCCTGGGCGGCGCCATCAATTTCGTCTCGCCTACCGGCTACGATGCCCCGCGCCTCGAGCTGCGCGGCGAGATCGGCAGCTTCGATTACCGCCGCTCCGGCATCGCGACTGGCGGTGTGGTCGGCGATCTCGATTACTTCATCAGCAGCAGCACCTTCGAGCAGGACGGGTATCGCGATTACGCTTACCAGAAAGGCGAACGCACCAACGCCAACCTCGGCTATCGATTCAACGAAGACATCGAGACGCGCTTCTATGTGGGCTACGCCAACAGCGTGTCGGAGCTTCCAGGCGGCCTGACCAAACGCCAGCTCACCTTGAACCCTGAACAAGCCAACCCGGCCAACGTGACCGGCAGGAACAAGCGCGATATCGACCTCTGGCGTATCGCCAACAAGACCACCCTACGTTTCGGCAGCACGCGCGTGGAGATCGGCGCCTACTACTCGGACAAGGACCTGTTCCATCCCATCTTCCAGGTACTGGATCAGGACAACCGCGACTACGGCCTGGATGCGCGGCTGATCCACGACGGACAATGGCTGGGACGGCGGAACGAGTTCGTGCTCGGCTTCGCGCCGAGCCGCGGCATCACCGATGAGCGGCGCTGGGCCAACGTCAATGGCCGACGCGGCATGATGACCAATGCCAGCGAGCAGATCGCCAGCAACACCGAGTTCTATGCCGAGAACCGCTGGTTCGTGATGCCCGAAGTCGCCCTCATCGCAGGCCTGCAGCATAGCCGCGCGAAACGCGAACTGAACGACCGCTTCTTCACGGCGGCGGCACAGGATGAGAGTTTCGACGCCCGCTATACGCGCACCAGCCCCAAACTCGGGGTGCTGTATCAATATGCACCGACCGTACAGTTCTTCGCCAACGTCTCGCGCAGTTTCGAGCCGCCGTCGTTCGGCGAACTGGCGGGTGGGTTGCGCCCCAACATCGTCAGCGCCCAGCAAGGCACTACCTTCGAGGTCGGATCGCGCGGCAATAGCAGCCGCGTCGACTGGGATATCGCCGCCTACTACGCGCGGCTCGACAACGAGTTGTTGCAGACGCAAGTCTTCGCCGCCGGGAACAGCGGCGCGCTCAGCCCGCAGACCACCAATGCCGGACGCACCATCCACGCTGGGCTGGAGATGGGCATGACCGCACGCCTGCCGGGCAGGCTGGAATGGCGGCATAACCTGCTCGTCAACGACTTCCGGTTCGATGACGACCCGACCTTCGGCGACAGCCACCTGCCCGGGATCCCCAGGACCCTGTTGCGTGGCGAATTGCTCTATCGACATAACGGCTTCTATATCGGCCCCACCATCGAGACCTCGCCGCAGCGCTATGCCGTGGATTTCGCGGAGAACCTCTACAACGACAGCTACACCTTGCTCGGCTGGAAGATGGGACAGCACATCAACAAGCAGCTGTCATGGTTCCTGGAAGGCCGCAACCTGACCGACCGCACCTATGCCGCGACGACTGGCGTGGTCTTCGACACCACGCGGCCGGGGACGAACCAGGCCTTGTTCATGCCGGGTGACGGACGTTCGGTGTATATGGGCGTGCAATGGCGTTATTAGAAAGCGGCGCTGTAGAGGCCAGGCGCTACTGAAGGGTGATCGCTAGTGCAGGCCGATGGCGCGCATGAACAGGCGCATCAGGTAGGCGGCAGCGGCTAAGGCAAGTACGCTGGCTGACCAGATCAGGATCAGCCAGCCAAAGCGCTTTAACCATAGCTTGCTTGTAGTGTTCATATAGGTAGTGATGAATCAGCAAAGCGAGCGAGCGGGACTGGAGCACCAGGCGCTTGATGCGCAAAGCCTGCTGACAGTACAAATAGTACGGCAAAGGCTGCGCGCACCGCATACCCGTAAAGGGCATGTCCATCCTCGCTAGGCCGCAACTTGCTGTTAGGCGTTGTGGCTAGTCGGATGCCATAACGCCGTGATCCGCCCGCGCAGCCGTTTTGATCAGTGGTAGCCATCGCCAGCCCTGACCTTGCCTCTGAACACATAGTACGACCATCCCGTATAGATCAGGATCAACGGCATGATGGCCAGCGTGCCGACCAGCGCGAACACCTGGCTCTGGATCGGCGCGGCGGCATCCCAGATCGAGATCTCGGGCGGAATGACGTAAGGCCAGAGGCTGATGCCCAGGCCGACATACGCCAGCAGGATCAGGCACAGCGCAAAGAGGAAGGGCTTGAAGTCATGGCTGCGCCTGATCGATAGCACCAGATTCAGCATCGCCAGCCCGACCAGCAATGGGATGGGCGATAACCAGAGCAGGTTAGGCATGGCGAACCAGCGCTCGGCGATGGCATCATGGGTCAACGGCGTCCAGATGCTGATCGCAGCGATGATCAGCAACAGGGACCAGGCCAGCGGCATCGCGACCGTCCGCATCTGGCGCTGCAATTCGCCTTCGGTCTTCCAGATGAGCCAGCAGCAGCCGAGCAAGGTGTAGGCGACGACGACCCCGACACCGACGAACAGCGGGAACGGCGCCACCCAGTCGAATGCGCCGCCAGCGTAGCTGCGGCCGATCATCGGGATGCCATCGATATAGAAGCCCAGCGTCACGCCCTGGAAGAAGGCTGCGATGGTGGAACCGCCGATGAACGCCTTGTCCCAGAGATGGCGCTCGTGATCATGCGCCTTGAAGCGGAATTCGAAGGCGACGCCGCGGAAGATCAGGCCCAGCAACATGAAGATCAAGGGCAGGTAGAGCGCGCTGAGGATCACGGAATACGCCAACGGGAATGCCGCGAGCAAGCCGGCGCCTCCCAGTACCAGCCAGGTCTCGTTACCGTCCCAGACCGGGGCCACGGTGTTCATCATGACGTCGCGGTCCTCGCGCTCGGGGAAGAACGGGTAAAGCATGCCGACACCGAGGTCGAAGCCATCCATCACCACATACATCATGACGCCGAAGAAGATGACGCCCGCCCAGACCAGGGATACGTCGATATCGGTCATTTCGCCGCTCCCGGTGCCGGATCGCTATCCGTTAGCGTATCGTCGAGCGGCAGGGATTCCTTGGCCGCCGACATCGGTCGCATGGCGTGGCGATCTTCGCCCGGCCCGCCTGCGCCCTGCAGATCGCCTTCGTGCGGCACCGGCCCCTTGACGATGAGCCGCAGCACATAGGCGGTGCCGATGCCGAAGACGAAGAGATAGACCACGATGAATAAGCCCAACGAGATCGCCAGCGTACTGATCTCATGTTTGGTCACTGCATCGGCGGTGCGCATCACCCCATAGACCACCCAGGGCTGACGCCCGATCTCCGTGGTGAACCAGCCGGCGAGGATGGCGACCAGCCCGGCCGGCCCCATCCAGGTCGCCATGTGGAGGAACGGCCGGCTCTGGTAGAGCTGGCCGCGCACGCGCAACCAAGCGCTCCACAGACCGAGCAGGATCATCAGCATGCCGAGGCCGACCATGATGCGGAAGGTCCAGAACACGATATGGGCCGGCGGCCGGTCTTGCGGGGCGAATTCCTTGAGACCTTTGATCTGCCCGTCCCAGCTGTGGGTCAGGATCAGGCTGGTGAGGTTGGGCACCTCGATCTTGAAGCGGGTCTCCTCACGTTCCATATCCGGCAATCCGAACAGGATCAGCGGGATGCCCTTGCCCGGCTGGTTCTCCCAATGCCCCTCCATCGCGGCGATCTTCGCCGGCTGGTATTCCAGCGTATTGAGGCCATGCATATCGCCTACCACAAGCTGGATCGGTGCCACCGCCAGCACCATGCCCATGGCCATCGAGAGCATGGTGCGGATGGCGGGACTGTCCTTGCGATACAGCAGATGCCAGGCCGCCGATGCGCCGACGATCAGGGCGGTCGCGAGGAAGGCGGCGATCGCCATATGCACCAGGCGATAAGGGAAGGAGGGATTGAAGATGATCTGCAACCAGTCGACCGGCACCACCACATTGTTGACGATCTCGTAGCCTTGCGGGGTATGCATCCAGCTGTTGGATGCGAGGATCCAGGTCATGGAGACCAGCGTGCCGAGCGCCACCATGATGCTGGAGAAGAAATGCAGTCCCGGTCCGACCCGGTTCCAGCCGAACAGCATGACGCCGAGGAAACCGGCCTCGAGGAAGAAGGCAGTCAACACCTCGTATGCCAGTAACGGCCCGGTGACGCTGCCGGCGAACTCGGAGAAGCCGCCCCAGTTGGTACCGAACTGGTAGGCCATGACCAGGCCGGAGACCACGCCCATGCCGAAGCACACGCCGAAGATCTTCAGCCAGAAATGGTAGAGGTCCTTGTAGACCTGTTGTTGTGTCTTGAGCCAGCAGGCTTCCAGTACCACGAGGTAGCTCGCCAAACCGATGGTGATGGCGGGAAAGATGATGTGAAACGAGATCGTGAACCCGAACTGTACGCGGGCCAGCTCCAATGCAGTCATGCCTGTTGTGACCAATGGGCGGGGATTAAATTCATGAAAACCCTTATTTCTATCGACGCCGATTTTTGGAACCATCTTGTTCAGGGTGATGACCTACCGTGCTCTCAACTGTTGCAGCCGGAACAGCGACTGATAGTTATTACCTATCGTATCTATTGGAACAATTGATTTTCGCTATACCAAAGAGTTGTCTAGACTTCGGTTGTACTTCAAGCGGTGCGGCCCGCTAGCGGCGCCTGCTGACCCCAATACACGTAAGCAAAGGAGAGAGAAGCATGTCAAACGAAGCGAAATGCCCGTTCTCAGGCGGTGCGCAACATATCGGCATGGGCAAGGGCCCAAGGAACCTCGACTGGTGGCCTGAACAACTGAACCTCGGCATCCTGCATCAGCATTCCAACAAGTCCAACCCGATGGGCGAGGACTTCGATTACGCCAAGGAATTCCAAACGCTGGACCTCGACGCCGTCATCCGCGACCTCCATGCCTTGATGACCGACTCCCAGGATTGGTGGCCGGCAGACTACGGGCACTATGGTCCCTTCTTCATCCGCATGGCCTGGCACGCTGCCGGTACCTACCGGATCTATGACGGCCGCGGCGGTGCGGGAACCGGAGCGCAACGTTTCGCGCCCCTCAACAGCTGGCCGGACAACGGCAACCTGGACAAGGCACGCCGCCTGCTCTGGCCGATCAAGCAGAAATACGGCCGCAAACTCTCCTGGGCGGACCTGATCGTCCTCACCGGCAACGTCGCGCTCGAATCCATGGGATTCAAGACCTTCGGTTTCGCCGGCGGCCGTCCTGATATCTGGGAACCGGAAGAGGACATCGTTTGGGGGGCTGAGCGCAAATGGCTTGGCGACGAGCGCTACAGCGGCGAACGCGACCTCGCTAACCCACTGGCCGCGGTGCAGATGGGCCTCATCTACGTCAATCCGGAAGGCCCGAACGGCGAGCCTGACCCTTTGAAGTCGGCACGCGATATTCGCGAGACCTTCGCCCGCATGGCGATGAACGACGAGGAGACGGTGGCGCTGACCGCCGGCGGGCACACCTTCGGCAAGGCCCACGGGGCAGCCGATGCCGCCAACTGCGGCCCGGAACCGGAAGGCGCTGACATCGAGGCACAAGGCTTCGGCTGGATCAGCAAGTTCGGTACCGGCAAGGGCGGCGATACCATCACCAGCGGCATCGAAGGCGCCTGGACGCCCAATCCGATCCAATGGGATACGGGGTATTTCGACGTACTGTTCGGCTACGAGTGGGAGCTGGTGAAGAGCCCGGCCGGCGCCTGGCAATGGGCAGCCAAAGACCTGGCCGAGAAGGATATGCCGCCAGCCGCGCACGATCCGTCGAGGAAGGAACGGCTGATGATGACCACCGCCGATATGGCGATGCGCATGGATCCGGCCTACGAGAAGATCTCGCGCCGTTTCAAGGATGACCCCAAGGCGTTCGCCGACGCCTTCGCCCGCGCCTGGTTCAAGCTCACCCACCGTGACATGGGTCCGCGCGCCCGTTACCAGGGGCCGTTGGTGCCGCAGGAAGTGCTGATCTGGCAAGACCCGGTACCGGCAGTCGATCACGCCCTGGTCACCGAGCAGGATGTGGCTGCACTGAAAGCCAAGATCCTCGGCGCCGGCTTGACTACGCAACAACTGGTGAGCACCGCCTGGGCCTCGGCCTCGACCTTCCGTGGCGGCGACAAGCGCGGCGGCGCCAACGGCGCACGCATCCGCCTCGCGCCGCAGAAGGATTGGGAAGCCAACCAGCCTGCGCAACTCGCCCAGGTGCTGGCGAAGCTGGAGGCCATCCAGCACGACTTCAACGCCACGGCTTCCGGCGGCAAGCGGATCTCGCTGGCCGACCTCATCGTGCTCGCCGGTGGCGCCGCCATCGAAGCGGCCGCCAAGCAGGCTGGGATCGAGGTCACGGTGCCGTTCGCACCCGGTCGTACCGATGCGTCGCAAGCGCAGACCGATGTCGACTCCTTCGCGCCGCTGGAGCCCAAGGTCGACGGTTTCCGCAACTATGTGCGCAAGGGCCACGAGGATGCCGTCGCCGAATTGCTGGTCGACAAGGCGCAGTTATTGACCCTGACCGCGCCCGAAATGACGGTGTTGATCGGCGGCTTGCGCGCACTGGATACCAACGTCGGCGGCAGCAAGCATGGCGTGTTCACCAAGCGTCCGGGCGTGTTGAGCAACGACTTCTTCGTCAACCTGCTCGACATGCGCACGGCCTGGAAGCGCTCGGCCAGCGATCCGCACGTACTGGAAGGCCGTGACCGCAACACCGGGGAATTGAAGTGGACGGGCACGGTGGTCGACCTGGTGTTCGGCTCGAACTCCCAGTTGCGCGCCCTGGCTGAAGTGTATGCCAGCACGGACGCGCAAGAGACCTTCGTCAGGGATTTCGTGGCGGCCTGGACCAAGGTGATGCAGCTCGATCGCTTCGACCTGGCCTGATCGTATCCAGCGCCTGCCATCGCACAGGCATGCCCCTGAAGGAACCCGCTTAGGCGGGTTCCTTCGTTTGGGTGGTCCATTAGGACTAGTGCGCTCAACGTGCGCGCCCTTTATATTGGGCTCACGTATCTCGCAGTTGCATGTTCGATTTATGCAACGCTGCCGGGTACACCTGAGCTGAACCGATACACAGGCATCGAAACCCATGTAGTACAGCATTGAAAGGAGCCACCATGAAGATCCAGGACTTTTCCGAAGACGTGAAGATCGACTGGGATGTCGCCACCATTCCCGGCTGGCAGTCCGTGCAACATATCTGGGACGAATGGGACGAGATCGCGAATGAGGAGTTCGAAGTCTCCAGCGATTACAGCGCCATCGACGGCTGCGTCGCCTGCGTGCTTCAGAACGATTACTTCGATTGATTCGCCGACATGGTCATGCCGCGCGGTAATCGCTGTCTTTGATCACTGTGGCGAAATGACTGAAAAAATACGGGTCGATCTTGCTGCCGGACTCTTCCTCCAGGATCGACATCACAGCCTCGTGGTTTCTCGATGCGTGGTAGGGCCGAGTCATGGTCATGGCATCATAGGCATCGACAACGGTAATGATCCGGGAGCAGAACGGGATCGCTTCTCCGGCCAGGCCATCCGGATACCCCTGACCGTTGAACCCTTCGTGATGATGACGGATGACACGCGCGATCTCAGTAGCCTCCTTATGATGGACAGCCTGACTGATCTCGTCACCCAGAACCGAATGATGCTTCATGATCGCCCACTCGTCGGGCGTTAACTTACCGGGTTTTAAGAGGATATGGTCGGGGATACCGATCTTGCCGACATCGTGCAATCTCGCCGCGACCCGCAACAGCTCCAGTTCCCGCTTCGAGAGTTTGAATCGCCTGCCCATCTCCAGGCATAGACCCTCGACCCGACTGCAGTGCATGCCGGTGTGGGTATCACGTACATTCAATGCGATATCCAGACATTCTGCATCCCTTAACAGAGACTGGCTTGATAGTGTCATGGCAACCTCACTTGTCAGTATTCTTATACGGGTCTTGAATCACTATACGCTTTCGGAGAACCGCCATTATCACGATTTATGGAATTATGATTTTTCATATCAATCATTTATTGGAATAAAAGCTTAGCGCATACTAAAGCCCTTCCCCACCTGTCGGAATCGACAGGTTTTGTCCTTTTATCGACAGGAGCACCTGAATGGCAAAAGCAATCGGCTACGCAGCCTACGACCCCAAGAAACCGCTCGCCCCCTTCGACTTCGAACGGCGCGAACCCGGCCCAGAGGATGTCCAGATCGAGATCCTGTACTGCGGCGTCTGTCATTCCGATCTGCATCAGGCCCGGGACGAATGGGGCAACTCCGCATTCCCCATGGTGCCCGGCCATGAGATCGTCGGCCGCGTGACCAAAGTTGGTAGCGGCGTGACCAAGTTCAAGGCGGGCGATCTCGCTGGCGTCGGTTGCCTGGTCGATTCCTGCCGCACCTGCCCGGATTGCCAGCAGGACCTCGAGCAGTATTGCAACGACTCGACCTATACCTATAACAGCCCGGATAAGAAGAACCCGGGCAAATCCACTTACGGCGGCTATTCCAACCTCATCGTCGTCGACCAGCATTTCGTGCTCAAGGTCTCGGACAAGCTCGACCTCGCGGCCGTCGCGCCACTACTCTGCGCAGGCATCACCACTTATTCCCCGCTACGCCACTGGAAGGTCGGCCCAGGCATGAAGGTCGGCATCGTCGGTCTTGGCGGCCTTGGTCATATGGGCGTCAAGTTCGCCCATGCCTTCGGCGCCCATACGGTGCTGTTCACGACCTCGGCCAACAAGGTCGAGGACGCCAAGCGCCTGGGGGCCGACGAAGTCGTCATCTCCAAGAACGCGGACGAGATGCAACAGCACGCCGAGAGTTTCGATTTCATCCTCAACACCGTCGCCGCGCCGCATAACCTCGATGCGTTCACCGGCCTATTGAAACGCGACGGCACCATGTGCCTGGTCGGTGTGCCGGATAGCCCGCACCCCAGCCCTGCCGTCGGCAACCTGATCTTCAAGCGTCGTGCGTTGGCCGGCTCCTTGATCGGTGGGCTACGCGAGACCCAGGAGATGCTGGATTTCTGCGCGGAACACGACATCGTCTCCGATATCGAGATGATCGATATCCAGGAGATCAACGAAGCCTTCGATCGCATGCAGAAGAGCGATGTGAAATACCGTTTCGTCATCGACCTGGCGAGTTTGAAAGCAGCGGCTTAAGGTCAACGACCAGCCATAAAAAAAGCCCGCATCCGCGGGCTTTTTTTATGGCTGAACGGGCCTATTGCGGCCAGCACTTCAACGCCAGGTCGATCATGCGATCCAGTTCCTCACGCGTCGCGCCACTGGTCGCCTGGATCGACATGCCCTGATGCAGGGTCGCGATGTATTTCGCCAGCGCCCGGCAATCGGTATTCGCAGGCAAGTCGTGACCGGCTTTCGCCTGTTCGAACCGTTGCGCCAGCGCAGCTTCATAAGCACGTCGGTTCGCGCTGAGCTCCTGTTGGATAGCAGTCGCCGACTCGCCGCAGGATAACGCCCCTTGCACCACCATGCAGCCGCGTGGATTGGCAGGGTCGGTCAGCAACTCGGCGGACTTCCGTAACAGGATCTCGACGGCCTGGCGTGCGGTCGGTGCCTGCAGCGCTTCACCGATATAAGCCACGGCCCCCTGCTGATAGCGGGCCAGCGCTTTCCTGAACAATGCTTCCTTGTTGCCGAACGCCGCATAGATGCTGGGCTTGTTCATGCCCAGGGCTTCAGTCAGCTCCGCCATCGAAGCGCCTTCATAGCCGCGTCGCCAGAATACCTGCAGCGCCTTCTCCAGCGCCTGCTCGTGACAGAAGGCGGGTGGGCGGCCCCGTGGTTTGGCGGATCTCACTGTCTCGTCCATCTTGCTTTGGTCCATTGTTTTTCCATGCATATCAATCACTAATCAAAATATTATACCTTTTGGTACAAAATATGTTGACAACTATTTTCGCCGCCCTTAATATTTATTTACCGTTTGGTACAAATATTAACCCACGCATCATTTCAAGTAAAGGAAACATCATGTCACAAGCAAAAGTAGCGCTCATCACGGGCGGCAATCGCGGTATCGGTTTCGAGACCGCGAAAGGCCTGGGCGAACTGGGCATCACCGTCGTCCTCGGCGCACGCGACCTCGTCAAAGGCGAAGCGGCCGTGAAGCAACTCCAAGCCCAGGGTATCACCGCGCATGCGGTCGTCTACGACGCCGACCGTCCGGAGACAGCACAGCGCGTGCACGACTACCTGGCGGATACATTCGGCAAACTGGACATCCTGGTGAACAACGCCGGCATCTCCAAGGAAGAACTCATGAGCAACAACAGCAGCACCGTGACACAGGAGGTGTTGAAGCAGACCTTCCAGACCAACCTGTTCGCCGTCATCGCCCTCACGCAGACCCTGCTACCCCTGATCAAGAAGGCCCCGGCTGGACGCATCGTCAACCTGTCTAGCATCCTCGGCTCCCTGACCCTGCACAGCATGGCCGATTCACCGATCGCGCCGGCCAAGGCCTTCGCCTACAACGCCTCCAAGACCGCTCTCAACGCCTATACCGTGCACCTGGCCAATGAACTGGCCGATACCGCGATCAAGGTCAACGCCGCCCACCCGGGCTGGGTCAAGACTGAACTCGGTGGCCCGCACGCACCGATGGAGCTGGTCGACAGCAATCGCACCAGCCTCTATCTGGCGACCCTGGCAGCCGAAGGTCCGAATGGCGGTTTCTTCCACGAAAAAGACGCCTTGCCTTGGTAAGCACGACAGAAAAAGGAGCATGAGATGCGCGATTTATCGACACTGGGACAAGTGAGCGAGTTACAGCTGGCGGACGGACGGCGCCTGCGATATCTGAAAACGGGTAGCGGCAAGCCGCTACTCTTGCTGCACACCATACGGACGCAGCTCGATTATTTCCAGGCGGTCATTCCGCAGCTGGCGCAACACTATACGGTGTATGCCGTGGACCTGCCGGGGCACGGCTATTCTTCAGTCGACAAGCAAGCACAGTATGACGAACCCTACCTGCGTAGCGGCGTCATCGGCTTCATCGAACAGCTGGACCTGAAGGAACTGACCATCGCCGGCGAATCCATCGGCGCGGTGCTTGCACTGACGGTGGCGCGCCAATCGCCCGACCGCGTGACGCGCGTGATCGCCAGCAACACCTACGATTACGATACGCGCTATGCCGATGGGGTGAGACGCGGCAACTTCTTCGCCAATCTCGTCTTGTTCAATTTCGCCATCCCCGTCAACGGCGCCATCTTTGCCGCGCTGGAGAACCGGTGGCTGCTCGATTGGATCATGCGCGGCGGCTTACGCAAACGCCGCGCCTTACCGAAAGACCTGCTGCGGGAACTTGACCGTTCCGGGCGTCGCAAGGGCTATCGTTATGTCGAACGCAACGTATTCGCCAACTGGCGTTCATGGGGTCAAGCCCGGTCGCTGTATCCTGGACTGAAAGCGCAAGTCACGCTGGTGTATGGCGACCATGACTGGTCGACCCCGGCAGAACGCCAGCGCACCGCGACGGCCCTCGGCCTGACCGACATCGTCACCCTAAAGGACACGGGGCACTTCGCGTTCGTCGACAACCCGGAAGCCCTGGTGGCGGTGATCCTCAAGCGGTGACCAGACATGACCAATAGACTCCCTTATCGTTATCGCACCGTCGCCTTCGCCGCCGTGATGTCGCTATGCACCTCGATGATCGTTTCGGGCGTCCTCATCGGTTTGCATCCGCGGCCCGGCAAGTCGTTCCTCGACATCTGGCCGCAGGCGTTCCTGACCGCCTGGCCGGTGGTGTTCGTCGCCATCCTGGTGATCGCGCCTTTGGTGAATCGTTTGCTGGATAGGCTGGTCGATCCCGGTTAGCCGTTCGTCTTCAGAGCCCGGCCAGCATCTTGATATGCGCATGGGCGCTGCGCCCGAGGGCGCTCAAGGCATACCCGCCTTCGAGTACGGAGACGATGCGGTCATCGGCGTAGCGGTGGGCGATCTCCATGACGCGTTCGGTGACCCAGGCGTAATCGGCCTCGCGCAGGGCCAGACCACCCATGTCGTCCTCCCGGTGGGCGTCGAACCCCGCTGAGATGCACACGAACTGCGGCTGGAACGCATGCAATGCCGGCAACCAACGCTGCTCGACGGCGAGGCGGAAACGCTCGCCGTCGGCCCCTTCGGCGAGCGGCACATTGACGATATGGTCATTGCCGCTGTCCGCGCCGGTGAACGGATAGAAAGGATGCCGGAAGGTGGAACACATCAGGACCTTTGGATCATCGCGGAAAATCGCTTCGGTGCCATCGCCGTGATGGACGTCGAAATCGATGATGGCGACGCGTTGCAGGCCGTGATGGGCGATGGCATGCATGGCGGCGATCGCGACGTTATTGAAGATACAGAAGCCCGCCGATCGGTCGGCGAAAGCATGATGGCCAGGCGGGCGGATATTGCAAAACGCGTTGGCACACACGCCTGACATCACCAGATCGACTGCCTGTACCGCCGAGCCGGCCGCGTAGAGCGCGGCATTCAGGCTGTGCGGGTTCATCACCGTATCGTCGTCGAGATAGATCATGCCTTGGGCCGGGGCAAGCGCCACGATGGCGCTGACATACTCTGGCTCATGCACACGTTGCAGATGTTCGCGCGTCGCCAGCATCGCCTCATGGTGGTCCAGCAGCGGCATGAGGCCGGAGGCGATCAGCTGGTCCTCGACGGCATGGAGGCGCGCCGGCGTCTCCGGATGGCCGAACCCCATGTCATGCTTGAGGCAGGCGGGATGCGTGATGTAAGCGGTCTTCATTTAGGGTCGGCAGAATCTATAGGGCACGCGAGACGACTTTGAGGCTATCGTCATCATCGCTGGTTCGGCTCTTGAAGCCAAGGTCTGCCATCAGGCGCAGCATGTTGGTGTTGTTCTTGAGCACCACCCCCTCCATGCGCTTCAGGCCGTGCTCACGGGCCGCATCCATCAAGGTCAGCATCAGTTGTCGCCCCAGGCCTTTGCCCTGCATGGCATCCGCGACCACCAGGGCGAATTCGCAACTCTCGGCATCCGGGTTGATGATATAGCGTGAGACCCCGATCTCCACCTCCTGCGCGTCCTCCTGCTTCACCGCGACCAGCGCCATCTCGCGGCTGTAGTCGATCTGCGTGAACTGCACCAGCATGCGCGTGGACAATTCATTGATGGTGGTCATGAAGCGGAAGTAACGGGATTCCTCGGACAAATTGTGCACGAATTTCTGCACCAGCTCGGCATCCTCCGGCCGCGTCGGGCGGATGAGGATATTGGTGCCGTCGAGCAACTGGTAATGGCTGATGAGGTGCGTGGGATAAGGATAGATCGCCATGTGCCCATAGCGCGCATTGGTGACGGGCTGCTGCGCGATGACCATGCGCGCATCGACCGCCACCGCGCCATGTTCGTCGAGGATCAGCGGATTGATGTCCATCTCCATCAGCATCGGCAGTTCGCAGACCATCTCCGAGACGCGCAGCAATACCGTCTCCAGCGCCAGCAGGTCGGCGGGCGGCATGCCGCGGAACGCGCCTAGCATCTTCGAGACGCGGGTACGGGCTATCATGTCGCGCGCGAGGAAACTGTTGAGCGGCGGCAAGGCCACGGCGGTATCGGATAGCACTTCCACCAGCACGCCGCCGGCGCCGAAGGTGATCACCGGGCCGAACACCGGGTCTCGGCTGACGCCGACGATGAGTTCGCGGCCGTTCGGCTTGCGGATCATGGGTTCGATGGCGATACCGGCCAGTCGGGCATCGGGCCGGCGCACGCGGATGTTCTCGGTGATGCGCATGAAGGCCGAACGCACTTCGGCGGCGCTATAGATGTTAAGCACCACCCCGCCGACATCGCTCTTGTGCGGGATGTCAGGGGAATGCACTTTCATGGCGACCGGAAAGCCGAACTGTTCCGCCATCACCAACGCCTCGCTGGCGGAATGCACGATCACGGTCCGGGCGACCTGGATATCGAACGCCGAAAGGATCGCCTTGGCCTCCATCTCGCTCAGCAGCGTACGCTTCTCCTGCATGGCCGCGTCGATCACCATGCGGGCACCGGCGAGATCCGGGTCTTCATGTTGGGAGAGTGGGCCCGGCAGCTGCATGAGCAGTTGCTGGTTCTGGTAGTACGCCGACAGATAGGAAAACACCTCGACCGCGGGCTCCGGTGTACGGAAATGCGGTTTCTTGGCGGCGATCAACAAGTCGCGCGCCGCCTCGACTTGCGCCTCGCCCATCCAGCAGGTGATGAGGGGTTTGGTGTACCGGTTGGAGAGCGCGATGACGGTCTCCGCCACTGCCAGCGGCTTGGTCATGGCCTGTGGGGTGAGGATGGCCAGCACACCGTCGACGCCTTCGTCTTCGAGACAGATCTGCACGGCGGCACGATAGCGGTCGGCACCGGCATCGCCGATGAGGTCGACCGGGTTGCCGTGGGACCAATGCGGGGGCAATACCGCGTCCAGCTGCTTCAGCGAATCCTCGCTCAGTTCGGCCAGCACGATACCCAGGTCGGCGGCCCGGTCGGCGGCCATGACGCCGGGACCACCGCCATTGGTGACGACAGCCAGCCGATTGCCGCCCGGATGGAATCCGCAGGACATCGCGCGGGCCGCCGAGAACAACTGGCTGATGGTCTGCACACGGATCACGCCGAGTCGACGCACAGCGGCGTCGAACACGGCATCCGATCCGGCCAGCGACGCGGTATGCGACATGGCGGCCCTGGAGCCTGCGGCATGGCGCCCGACCTTGACCAGGATCACCGGCTTCACACGGGCGACAGCACGCACCGCGCTCATGAAACTGCGCGCATCGTGGATGCCTTCGATATACAGCAGCACGCTCTGGGTCTCGGCATCGGTGACGAGGTAATCCAGGATCTCACCGAAATCGACATCGGCACTGGACCCGAGCGAGACCACGCTGGAGAACCCGACATCGTTGTTCTTGGCCCAATCGAGGATGGCCGTACACAGCGCGCCGGATTGGGAGACGATGGCGAGATGGCCGCGATTGGCGTTGCCGTGGTTGAAGGTGGCGTTGAGGCCGATGCCCGGTCGCATCACACCCAGGCAATTGGGCCCGATCAGGCGGATACCGTGATGCAATGCGCGGTCGAGCACTTCGCGTTCCAGCGCCTGCCCGGCGGGCCCGGTTTCGGCAAATCCGGCGCTGATGATGACGGCCGCCTTGACGCCATGCTGGCCGCAGGCCTCGATGATGTCAGGCACCGTCGCAGGCGGTGTCGCGATCACGACAAGGTCGATGGGCGCCTCGATCTCCGCGATACCGGCATAGCAGGGCTGCCCCTGCACCTGTTTGCGTTTGGGATTGATGGCATAGAGACGACCCTTGTAGCCGCCTTCGAGCATGTTATGGAAGACGATCTGGCCGATGGCGTCCGGGGTGTCGCTGGCGCCGAACACGGCCACGGAGCGCGGGGAGAACAACGGCGTGAGGTAATGGGTGTCCATGGTCGAACGTTATTCCCGTCTATCTTTCCTTGTACGGCGGATGCCGCTCGAGCGAGCCCTCAATCACTAATGGCCCTCATGTCCCTGGGGTTTGCGTACCTTGAGTTCGATCGCCTGATCGGTATTACCGGCATCGGGGGCCTTGCGCTCGGCGGGCGGCGCTTCGCCCTGCAGCTCGTAGGCCACCGTGCCTTTGGGGAAGCGGTAAGGACCGGGATCCTTGTAATCCTGCCGACCGAGCTGCTCGCGGATCTTCACCGTGGTGAACATGCCGCCCATCTCGA
This sequence comes from uncultured Methylotenera sp., assembly GCA_965649545.1. Classification (GTDB taxonomy): domain Bacteria; phylum Pseudomonadota; class Gammaproteobacteria; order Burkholderiales; family Methylophilaceae; genus CABHOJ01. Next base: position 6,328 of record CBFGLF010000006.1, on the reverse strand, counting down.
TGGGGCCGAATTGCCCCTGCCCCGTCATCATCGGCAAGGTGTTCTCCGGCAAAGGCATGACCATCTCGCCCATATCGGCCATGCCGGCTTCGCCCATCTGCATGTAATCGGGCACCAGCGAGGTGATCTTCTTCACCACATCGCGCTGGTCGACACCGATCATGGTCGGCACGTTATGCCCCATGGCGTTCATCGTGTGATGGCTCTTGTGGCAATGCAAGGCCCAATCGCCCGGCTCGCTGGCGATGAACTCGATCGCCCGCATCTGGCCCACGGCGATATCGGTGGTCACTTCCGGCCAGCGCGACGCGGGCGGCGTCCACCCGCCGTCGGTCCCGGTGACGACGAATTCATGGCCATGCAGGTGGATGGGATGGTTGGTCATGGTGAGGTTGCCGACGCGGATGCGCACACGATCGTTCTTGCGGGCCACCAGCGGCGCGATGCCCGGGAAGACCCGGCTGTTGAAGGTCCAGAGATTGAAATCCAGCATGGTGCTGATACGCGGGGTATAACTGCCGGGATCGATGTCGTAGGCATTGAGGATAAAGACGTAATCGCGGTCGACCGCCATGGATTTCGGGTTCTTCGGATGCGTGACCCAGAACCCCATCATGCCCATCGCCATCTGTGTCATCTCGTCCGCATGCGGGTGGTACATGAACGTCCCCGGACGCTTGGCCTCGAATTCGTAGACGTAGGTCTTGCCCGGCTGGATCTGCGGCTGGGTCAGGCCACCGACTCCGTCCATGCCGTTGGGCAGGCGCTGGCCGTGCCAGTGGATGGTGGTGTGTTCCGGCAGGCGGTTGGTGACGAAGATGCGGACCTTATCGCCTTCGACCACCTCGATGGTGGGTCCGGGGCTTTGCCCGTTATAGCCCCAGAGGTGGGCTTTCATGCCCGGCGCCATCTCCCGGACGACGGGTTCCGCGACCAGGTGAAACTCCTTGACGCCGTTCTTCATCCGCCACGGCAGGCTCCAGCCGTTGAGCGTCACCACCGGATTGTAGGGGCGCCCGGTCTCCGGCATCAGCGGCGGCTGGGTATCCGGCCCATCCATGGTCACCAGCTCCGGCAGGGCCGCCAGACTGACCGAGCTGACGGCGGAAGTCGCGATCGCTGCGCCCGCGCCCAGGATGAAATCTCTTCTCGTCACCATCGCGTCTACCTCTGCCCCCGTCCCTGAATAGTCATCGCCCGGCCGAAGCCTCGCGCATGCCTGCGGTATCGATGTCCGCGAACGTCGGCTTGCCGATCAGGGACATCTCCATATCGCTCTGCGCCAGCCAGAAATCCCGCAACGATTCGATGTAATGATTGACGCTCGCCACCTGCGCGCGGGCCTCAGACAGCAGGTCGAACACGCTCACCAGCATGCCGTTGTAGCGTAGCTGGTTCTCGTCGAGGATGCGCTTGCGGATGGGCACGATCTCGTCGCGGTAATGTTTGGCGATATCGTAGTTGGAGCGATAGCGGAAATAACTCTCTCTTACTTCCGACCGGGCATCGATCGCCGTCGCGGCCAGCTCGTTGACCGACTGCATGTAGATCGCTTCGGCCCTCGCCACCCGCGAACTGCCCCAGTCGAATAGCGGGACTTCAAAGGCGATCTCGAAGCCCTTCTTGTAAGGCTCCGATCTGCGGCCTTCGAGCACTCTTGCAGGCCCCAGTTCGAGCACATCGATGAAGCGGGTCACCTTGGTCAGGCCCAGTTGTCTGGAGAGGGCGTCGGTGCGGGTCTTCATCGCCTGCAAGTCGAGTCGCTGCGCCATCGCGGTCTTCTCGATATCCGGCAACTCATCAGGGGACTTGGGCAAGTCGGGCAGCCGTTCCGGCAGCTGATAGCGGATGTCGTCTCCCCACACGCCCAGCAGGCGGTTGAGACGCTCATGGGCGATGGTCCTGGCTTGCAACGCCCGTGCCTGGCCCAGCGCCGCGTCGGCATAGAAGCCCTGTTCGCGCGCGCGATCGAGCTGGCTGAAGTTGCCGGCTTGCGCCATCTTGCCCGCGAGTTGTGCGCTGGCTTCTGCCGCGGTGCTCACCTGCTGCATGTAGCGGACGGCCTCGTCAGCCGCCACGGCCGTGAAGTAGGCCTTGCGGGTCTCGCTGGCGAGACGCATGACTTCCAGCGACACCTGCTTTTGCGTCTCGGCGAACCGGCGTTTCTCGATCTCGACCGCACGCGGCATGGTCAGTAGCGAGAAGACATTGAACGTGAAGGACTGCTCGATCTTGTAGTCGCCGTTATTCCGCGCATACAGCATCGCGAAACGCGGGTTGGGTAGGCGGCCGGCCTGCACCAGGTCAGCTTCCGAGATCCCCAGTTCGTAGAATTCGGCCTGCAGCGCCCTGTTGTTGAGCAAGGCGACCTGGACCGCGTCATCGACACTCAACGGCTTCTGCAGCAAGGCCCTCACCTGTTCGCCGATGGCATCCTGGTCTTGCGCGGTTTTCGCCCAGCGCACGTCCTTGCCGAGCTTGTCGCGCGTGCCGCTCTGTACCGCGTCGAAGCCGCCATCCCGTGAAAAGCTACTACACCCGGCCAGCAGCCATGCCGCCAGCGCCACCACAAGGGTCCGGCTCAAAGGCTTGCTATGATGCATGACGGCAAGATACATGAATCGCTTCATCCTAATGGTGATGCTGATGCTGGGCACCGTCGTTCGCCGGTGCACCTACCGCATCAGGCTTGGCTTTCGCGGGTTTGCTTTGCGCGGGGCTGCTAGGTGCCGGCCGGGTTTCGACAGACTTGGGAGTTGCCGGATGCATGGTCATGTCATGGCCCTGATGCCCCTCATGGCCAACGTGCCCAGTATTGTGTTCGGGCTGTTTCGCTGTCGCTGTAGGTGCCACAACCTCCATCATACGATAATGCTTGAACACCGGCTCATAGCCGGCTTTCCTGTCTGTGGCATCCACAGCCCAGGGCTGTATCCGCTCCGCATGGGCAAGCAGCGGCATGACCATGACCATCAGTAGCATGCCCAGCGCAGCGATTTCAGACGTGTTCTTCATTGCGACGCTTCCTTGTTGTTCCTCTGATAAGGCGGCATCTTCCACCTTCCCATAGTGGTAAGGTCAAGGGGGCAAGGTCAAGTCCCGAGAACGATTTCATCAAGCAATCCTGTAGATGCGGGGATAGCATGCTCGTCTCAGCCGTCTCTCGCTTTGCGGAAGGTCAAATTGAAGCGATATTCCCCGGTCGCCGCATGCCTGCCGGCCTTGAGCGGCAGGATGCCGTGATAACGCAATCGGTCCTCGCCGCCCCAGACCACGACATCGCCATCCTGCAAGAGGACCCGTTGTGTCTTGTCCGAGCGCTTCAAGCCCCCGAACAGGAAAGTCGCCGGCAAGCCTAAAGACACCGAGACGATGGGCTGCCGCATGTCCTGCTCGTCCTTGTCCTGATGCAGTCCCATCTTGGCGCCATGTGCGTAGCGGTTGATGAGGCAGGCATCCGGCACGAAGTCGCTGAAGCCCGCAGCCTGCGCCGCGTCATGGGCCAGCTTCAGGAACGAAGCCGGCATGGCCGGCCAGGCAAGGCCGGTCAGCGGGTCCTGTGGCGCGTAGCGGTAGCCTTTGCGGTCCGACACCCAGCCATAGGTTCCGCAGTTGGTCATGGCGACCGACATCTCGTAGCCACCGGGCGTTTGCATGTGACGCCAGGGCGATATGGCAGCCACCGCTTCGATACAGTCGAGCACGGCCCCTGGCTCGGGCACGAATGCCCTCAGCACCAGCGCAGCCTCGCCTAGCCGCTCCGGCGCAGGGCTGACGCTCATGGTAGATCGCGGGAAGAGATCGGACGTATACATGCGCTCAGGTCTTTATTGCTTGATCCACAGAATATCACTCACCACTTTGTTATGATGAGGACATCCATCCTCACCCGCTGTTCCATCCACCTTAGCATCGGAGCGTTTCATGATCGCATGGCCCGTCATCCTGCAGTACGCCGGCCAGCCCGAACTCGAGTATGTCGAGGATGCCCTCGCCTGGCAGCAGATGGCAGACGACCACCATATGCATTTCCATCGCGGCGACCGCGTCATCGATAGCGAGGGCAACCTCTACCGCCCGATCGAGCATAGCGACCATATCGAACTGCAAGCCCTGGGCAGCCGCATCAGCCTCCACGAGACCGTGTCGCTGATCCAGAACCATCAGGCAGCCTCCGGGCAATGCTGTGTCGCCAAACTTTCCGCGCCCAGCATCGCCGAGTGCGTTGTGTTGTTAAAAGACGCCGACTGATAGCGCTTTTCCGTTAGCTGCACGCAACCCTCCCCACACTTGATCGCAGCTCCCGCGTCAAGACTCCTACAGCATTAAGGGTAGACCGCCTACACGTCTACACGCGCAATGCGCCTACGATGGCCGATCACCCCATTCGGCGCAGGAGTTGGAGCATGAGCAAGGATCCAGGCAAGTCCAAAAGTAAGGCAGCTGGCGCGGATGCGCCGGATAAAGAGAACACCAGCGCGAAACTGGACGACCTGGAGCGGTTCAAATCCGACGCCACGGGCCAGGCGCTGAGGACCAACCAGGGGGTCAAGGTCGCAGACGACAAGAACTCCCTGCGCGCCGGTGCGCGCGGGCCATCGCTGCTGGAAGACTTCATCCTGCGCGAGAAGATCACCCATTTCGACCACGAGCGCATCCCGGAACGTATCGTACATGCCCGGGGCGTCGCCGCTCACGGCTATTTCGAGTCATACGACAATCACGCCAAACTGAGCAAGGCCGGGTTCCTCAGCGAGAAAGGCAAGCAAACGCCGATCTTCGTCAGGTTCTCTACCGTCCAGGGTCCACGCGGCTCCGCCGATACGGTGCGCGATGTGCGCGGCTTCGCGGTGAAGTTCTATACCGACGAAGGCAATTTCGACCTGGTCGGCAACAACATCCCGGTGTTCTTCATCCAGGATGCCATCAAGTTCCCGGATTTCGTCCATGCCGTGAAACCCGAGCCCCATAACGAGATCCCCACCGGCGCGAGCGCACACGATACCTTCTGGGATTTCGTCTCGCTGCAATCCGAAGCGACCCATGCCGTCATCTGGGCCATGTCCGATCGTGCCATCCCGCGCAGCCTGCGTACTGTCCAGGGTTTCGGCGTGCATACTTTCCGATTGATCAATGACGAAGGGATGTCCAAGTTCGTGAAATTCATCTGGACGCCCAAGCAGGGCGTGCTGTCGCTAGTATGGGACGAGGCCCAGAAGCTCGCGGGCAAGGATCCGGATTTCCACCGCCGCGACCTCGGCAACGCCATCGAAGCCGGCGATTACCCGGAATGGGAGTTCGGCGTACAGATCATCGACGAGGAGGACGAACACAGTTTCGATTTCGATATCCTCGACCCGACCAAAGTCATCCCGGAAGAACTGGTCCCCATCACCCCCTTGGGCAAGCTGGTCCTGAACCGCAACCCGGATAACTTCTTCGCCGAGACCGAGCAGGTGGCGTTCTGCCCCGGCCACGTCGTACCGGGCATCGATTTCAGCAACGATCCGCTACTGCAAGGACGCCTGTTCTCCTACACCGATACCCAGCTCAGCCGCCTGGGCGGGCCTAACTTCCACGAGATCCCGATCAACCGGCCGGTATGCCCGTTCCATAACAACCAGCGGGACGCGATCCACAGGACCACCATCAACAAGGGCCAGGCGGCTTACGAGCCGAACTCGATCGACGGCGGCTGGCCGCAGGAGACCGCCCCTGCCGCCAAGGATGGCGGCTTCGAGAGTTACCACGAGCGCATCGACGCCCACAAGATCCGCGAAAGATCGCCTTCGTTCAGTGACCATTTCTCGCAGCCGCGGATGTTCTATCGCAGCATGAGCGCACCGGAACAGAGCCATATCGCCGATGCCTACAGCTTCGAGCTGGGGAAAGTGCAGCGCCCCTACATCCGCGAACGGGTGGTGAACGAGATCCTGGCCAACATCGACCTTGACCTGGCGGGCAAGGTCGCCAGTCATCTGGGGATCAAGCCGCCGGGCAAAGCCAGCGTCGAGGTTCCGGAATTCGAATTCCAGCGCTCGCCCGCCTTGAGTCAGCAGACGCTGTTACCGGAAGATGTGAAAGGCAAGAAAGTCGCCGTTCTGGTATTTGACGGCGTCAATGACAAGCATCTGCAGGAGACACTGGACCTGTTAGCCAGGCACGGCATCCACAGCATGTTGCTCGGCCCCAGTTCTGCCCCGGTGGTCTCCGCCGGCAAGCAGTCCATCAAGGTCGCAGGCATGATCAAGGGCGAGCCTTCGATCGCATTCGACGCGGTATTGGTGCCGGACGGCAGTGATGTGGTGACATGCGTCCTCGGCAGCGG
>CBFGLF010000005.1:0-36086 GCA_965649545.1 uncultured Methylotenera sp. | reverse complement strand
CGGCAGAACAGAAATCCTGGGTCAGGTCGGCAGAGAAAGAAGCCAGCTCGCAAAAATCTGCCAGTCGCAATGCCGATCGAGATTATCTTGCCGACCGCGCCGATTCGGCTGAGTGCAAGGCAGCCAAACGCGATGTTGAGGAAGAGACAGCCGGCAATCGCGATCCGATCATCCTCAGCGCCAAGACCAACCTCATGCGTGTCGCCTGCGGCATGGGCGGCGGCTCTGAACCGCCCATCAACTATGGCTATGGCCGTGGCCTGACCTACCCCTACAGCAGCTATCCCTACGGCCATCATCAAGGCTCACCTGGGTACCGTCCACCGCTGCCCGGTAGCGCCCCGGTGCCGCCACCCGTCTATGACCGCTATCGCTATCAGCCACCTTTCGGCAGCCGCTTCATCCGGCCGGAAGACGGTGTTTACCGCTAATCCATGCTAGCGGCGCTTGCCGCCCAAGATAGATCCCAGCACGCCACGGATCACCTGACGCCCAAGTTCAGAACCGATGGTACGGGCAGCGCTTTTCGCCACTGTTTCCAGAACACTGTCGGGCTGACGGCCGGCAGGTTTACGCCCCGTCGGCGCCGGTGTCGTGCTACCGCCACCAAATAGATCTCCCCAATCGAACCCGCCGCCGGACGCTGGCGGTTCCTCGGCCGCCGCTTGTTCGGTACGGCCCTTGAGGATCTCGTAGGCCGATTCCCGATCGACCATCTTCTCGTAATGCCCGAACAACAGCGACCCACGAATGATCTGGGCGCGTTCGGCCTCGGTCGCGACACCGATACGACTACCGGGTGGGCAGACTAGGGCGCGCTCGACCGGGGTAGGCTTACCCTGCTCGTCGAGGAAGGAGACCAAGGCTTCGCCGACGCCAAGTTCCGTGATGGCCGTCTTGACATCCACATTAGGATTGGCGCGGAAGGTTTCCGCGGCTGATTTGACGGCCTTCTGGTCACGTGGGGTGAATGCCCGCAAGGCGTGTTGCACGCGATTGCCCAGTTGGCCCAGCACCATGTCCGGGATATCCAGTGGATTCTGGCTGACGAAATAGACGCCGACCCCTTTGGAACGGATGAGCCGTACGACCTGCTCGATCTTGTTCATCAAGGCTTCCGGCGCGTCGTTGAACAACAAGTGCGCCTCATCGAAGAAGAAGACCAGCTTGGGCTTCTCGAGATCCCCCACTTCCGGCAGTTTTTCGAACATCTCGGACAACAACCAAAGCAGCAAGGTCGCGTAGACACGTGGCGAGTTATAGAGCACGTCGGCCGCCAGGATATTGATCATGCCATGACCCTTGTTGTCGGTCTGCATGAGGTCGTCGAGGTTGAGCGCAGGCTCACCGAACAGTTTGTCGGCACCCTCGCTCTCCAGCTGCAGCAGCGAGCGCTGGACTGCGGCCGCACTGGCGGTCGAGATGTTGCCGTATTGTGCGGAATACTCGGAGGCATTCTCCGAGGCATGCTGCATCATCGCGCGCAGGTCCTTCAGGTCCAGCAGCAGCCAGCCATTATCGTCGGCGATCTTGAACACTGCATTCAGCACGCCAGCCTGCACCTCGTTGAGGTTGAGCATGCGCGACAGCAATAACGGACCCATGTCACTGACCGTGGCCCGCACCGGGTGCCCTTTGCCCCCGAACACATCCCAGAAAGCGACAGGGCAAGGTGCGAGGGTGAAATCAGCGAGACCGAGTTGCTTGACGCGTGCCTCGACCTTGGGATTGCCGCCACCTGCGAAGGCCATGCCGGAGAGGTCGCCTTTGACGTCCGCCATGAACACCGGTACCCCGCGACGCGAGAAGCTCTCCGCCAGGGTCTGTAACGTGACGGTCTTGCCGGTGCCGGTCGCGCCGGCGATCAGGCCATGACGATTGGCCATGCGCGGGAGGATACTCAGTTCGGTTGTGCCGGATTTGGCGATCAGAATCGGTTCAGCCATGGTTTCACCTGTGTTTGTTATGGATTATGCAGATTAAATATCGCCCTTGCGCGCCCGGTCGATGATGCTGAGTAGCGTATCTTCCAGTTGCTGGGCCGCTTTCACGGCGCGGGCCGTGGGATGCTTGATGCTTTTGAGGTCGTAGGTCGGGCGATCCAGCCCCAGGAAGAGCTTGCCCTGCTTCTGGTAGATGGCGATGCGGCATGGCGCGAATACCACGAACTCAGGATGGTCGAGCATGATCTCCGCACCCAGACCAAGATTGCAGAAGGCGCGGACTTCCAGCGGCCCTTTGGGATCCTGGCCGCGCTGCTTCATGTGATCGCCGATCGGGAAATTGGCCGGATTGACGAAATTCTCGCCTTCGGAGACCACTTTCAGGCTGGTCACGACATCGTCGTAGGTCACACCCGGCTCGACGGCGACCTCGTAGATCGCGGTACTGTGATCGATGGGCGGCATGGGGTTGGCGGCGCAAGCGAATAAGGGAAAGGAAACAAGCAGTAAGCTCAGGGATACGGACGGACGACGCATCGTGATACCAACCTTTTCAGAGTCGCAAACCAGGGGTAGTTAATTATCATATAATACGCGGCTTTTTCATCGATTCACCCACAACATCATGGCAGAACACCTGACCCCGCAATCCCTGGACGCCTATTCCCCGGCGCAGATGGCATCACGCGTCGAGAGCATCGGCGTCTACAAGGCGCACTTGCCGCCCATGCAGATGACCATGCTCGGCATCCTCGCGGGCGCGTTCATCTCGCTCGGTGCCATGAATTACCTGTTCACCCTGGCACAGGGCTTGCCCAAGCTGGTCGCCGCCATCACCTTTTCGATGGGCCTGGTCTTGGTCATCATCGGCGGGGCTGAGCTCTTCACCAGCAACAACATGCTGGCGATGGCATGGGCACAGGGCAAGGTCGGTACGCGCCTGATGCTGCGTAACTGGGTCTGGATCTGGTCGGCCAACCTGATCGGCGCGCTGGGGACTGTGGCCCTCGGTTATCTGGCGGGTATCCTGCATGCGCAGGATATGACGGTCGGCATCCAGGCGATCAAGGTCGCCAGCAGCAAAGCAGGCCTGGGCTTCAGCGAAGCCTTCTTCCGCGGCATCCTGTGTAACGCGCTAGTCTGTATGGCGGTGTGGCTGGTGTTCGCGGCGAGGACGGTCGCAGACAAGATCCTGGCGCTGATCTTCCCGATCACCGCTTTCGTCAGCATGGGCTTCGAGCACTGTATCGCCAACATGTTCATCATTCCATTGGGCATGCTGGCTGCGGCGGACCCGGCGATCGCTGCGGCTGCCCACGTCACGCCGGAGATGCTCGCCAACCTGTCGTTCGATCACTTCGTCCGCAATATCGTCGCGGCCACCCTGGGCAACATCATCGGCGGTTCGGTGCTGGTCGCCCTGATGTATTACCTGATCTACCTGCGTCCGGGCAAGGAATCCTGATCAGGCGGCGTCGGACTTCAGTGCGTCGTTGACGGCCTTCCGGTCGAAATGCGGCGCCAGCAGCTGAATGAACTCATACATGTAGCCGCGCAGGTAAGCGTCCTTGCGGACGCCGACGTAGGTGGTGCTAGGCGGGAACAGATGGCTGGCATCCAGCATGGCAAGGTTGGTGTCCCGCTCGGGATCGTAGGCCATCTTCGCCAGCAGCCCGATGCCCAGACCCAGCGTGACGTAGGTCTTGATGACGTCAGCATCGATGGCCGTCAACACCACATTCGGGGTCAAGCCTTCCTTGCCGAACACGCGCGAGACCAAAGAACCGCCCGTGAAAGCGAAATCGTAGGTGATGAGCGGGTAACGTGTGATCTTCTCCAGCGTCAGAGGCTGGTCGCTCAGTAGCGGATGGCCGTGGGGCATGACCACGCAACGGTTCCATTGATAGCAAGGCAGGCTCAGGATCTTGTCGTAGTTGCTGATGGCCTCGGTGGCGATCCCGATATCAGCCTCGCCATTGGCGACCTGCTCCGCCACCTGGGTCGGATTGCCCTGGTGGATGGTGAGCTTCACGGCTGGGAACTTCTCCATGAACGCCTTCACGGCGGCAGGTAAACGATAACGTGCCTGGGTATGGGTAGTCGCGACGGTCAGGTGACCGGTCTCTTCCTGGGTGAATTCCTCACCCACGCGCTTGATGTTGTCCATCTCGCGCATGACGCGCTCTGCCAACTCCAGTATAATTCGGCCCGGCTCTGTGATACCGATCAAGCGCTTACCGTTACGCTGGAAGATCTGCAGGTTGAGTTCTTCCTCCAGCAACTGGATCTGCTTGCTGACGCCCGGCTGGGAAGTATGCAAGGCTTCAGCGGCGAGCGAAACGTTCATGCCCTGGCGTGCCACTTCGCGCACATACCGTAACTGATGCAGCTTCATCTCAGGCTCCCGCTTTATAACGAAAATATATATTCATAGAATAACATATTATTAAATAACAAATATTTAGCTGTTAAAATAGCGGGCTCTCGAAGCCCCGGACAACTTTTCAAAGATACTTCATGGACTTAGGCTATATCATCTCCGGTTTTGCGGTGGGCGTACTGGTCGGCATCACAGGTGTCGGCGGCGGCTCATTGATGACGCCCCTGCTCGTCTTCCTGTTCGGCTTCAAGCCAGCGGTCGCGGTCGGTACGGACTTGCTGTTCGCCGCCATCACCAAGACCGGCGGCGTCTGGGTCCATCATGGCACGCACCGCTCGGTTGACTGGAAAGTGGTCAGCCTCATGTCGCTCGGCAGCCTGCCGATGGCGATCGGCACCATCTTCGTCATCAAGCACCTGATCTCGATAGGCAAAGAGACCAGCGGCCTCATCACCTACTCACTGGGTATCGCGCTCATCCTGACCGCCTGTGCGCTGCTGGTACGCAGCTATCTGACGCGCAAGACCGAGCGCGAGACCGAGAACGGCTCCATCAGCACCGGCCGTTTCAAACAGATGCAGATCCCGGCCACGATCTTCACCGGCGCCATCCTCGGCGTGTTGGTGACCTTGTCCTCGGTCGGCGCCGGTGCCTTGGGCACCATCGCCATCCTGTTCCTGTATCCCAAGATGCGCACACTGAAGGTCGTGGGCACCGACCTCGCCCACGCCATCCCACTGACGGCGGTCGCCGGCATCGGTCACTGGACCCTGGGCCATGTCGACTTCGTGCTACTGGGCAGTCTGCTCATCGGCTCCTTGCCCGGCATCTGGATCGGCAGCCATATCAGCGCCAAGATCCCCGAAAAGGTATTGCGCCCCATCCTCGCTGCGATCCTGCTGCTGATCGGGCTAAAGTTTGTATTGAATTAACACGGACGACCTACGTAAGAGACTATGTATAAATACGACGAAATTGACCAGGCCATCGTAGACGAGCGCGTTGCGCAGTATCGCGACCAGACCCGCCGTTTCCTGGCTGGCGAACTGACCGACGAAGAGTTCCGTCCGTTGCGCTTGCAGAATGGCCTCTATATCCAGCGCCATGCGCCGATGCTGCGTATCGCAGTGCCCTATGGCACGCTCTCATCCACGCAGCTGCGCAAGCTGGCCGACATCGCCAAGCGCTACGACCGGGGCTATGGCCATTTCAGCACACGCCAGAACATGCAGCTCAACTGGCCCAAGCTGGAAGACACTCCGGACATCCTGGCGGAACTGGCGACCGTACAGATGCACGCGATCCAGACCTCGGGCAATTGCATCCGCAACATCACCACCGACCAGTTCGCCGGCATCGCCCCGGACGAGATCATCGATCCGCGCCCGATCGCCGAGATCATGCGTCAATGGAGCACTTTCCATCCGGAATTCGCGCTGTTGCCACGTAAGTTCAAGATCGCCGTCTCCGGTAGCCAGCAAGACCGCGCCATCGTCCAGGCCCATGATATCGGCGTCGAATTCTACTATGACGAGAACAAGAAGATCGCCGCCAAGGTCTGGGTGGGGGGTGGTCTCGGCCGCACACCTATCCTGGGTGAAGTCATCCGCGAACATATCGAGTGGCAGCACGTGCTGACCTACTGCGAAGCGATCATCCGCGTCTATAACCTGCATGGTCGCCGCGACAACGCCTTCAAGGCCCGCATCAAGATCCTGGTCAAGGCACTGGGCATCGAGGAATTCCGTCGCCAGGTCGAGGCGGAGTGGGTGCACCTGAAAGACAGCCCCAATACCATCACCGAAGCCGAATTCGAGCGCGTGAGCCGATACTTCACCACCATGCCTTATGAGACGTTACCGGCGCACGACAGCAGCTTCGATGCCGCCATCGCCAGCAACCCGGCGTTCGCCGCCTGGGTCAAGCGCTGTGTACATGGCCACAAGGTACCGGGCTACCGTGCGCTGACCCTGTCGTTGAAGCCGCATGGCAAAGCGCCTGGCGATGCTACATCGGAACAGATGCATGTGGTGGCAGACCTCGCAGACCGCTACAGTTTCGGCGAACTGCGCGTCTCTCACGAACAGAACCTGATCCTCACCGACGTCAAACTCAGCGACCTCTTCGCCGTATGGGAGATCGCCCGTGCCAATGGCATGGCGACGCCGAACATCGGCCTGCTGACCGATATCATCTGCTGCCCGGGCGGCGATTTCTGCAGCCTGGCGAACGCCAAGAGCATCCCGATCGCCGAGGCCATCCAGATGCAGTTCGACAACCTGGATTACCTGCATGATATCGGCGACATCGAGCTCAATATCTCGGGCTGCATGAACGCCTGCGGCCATCACCACGTCGGCCATATCGGCATCCTTGGGGTGGATAAGGACGGCTCCGAGTGGTATCAGGTCACCATCGGCGGCAAGCAAGGCCACGATGCCAGCATCGGCACCGTGATCGGCCCGTCGTTCGCAGCGGAAGAGATGCCTGGCGTGGTTCAGCGCCTGATCGACGTCTATGTTGCCCAGCGCACGCCGGAAGAACGCTTCATCGACACGGTACGTCGCATCGGCGTCACGCCGTTCAAGGAACATGTCTATGCGGGCAAGAAGGAGGCGGCCAATGTCTAAATCCAATCTGATTCGCAACGGCCAGATCGTCGATAACGAATGGACCACCGTCCAGCTGCCGGTGCTCGGTACCGAGACCGTACGGAAGCAAGCCGGCAAGGTCGTGCTGTTCAAGCTCACGGGCGAAGTGACGACCACGCCGGAACAGATCGCCGCGACAGTGATCCCTGCCAGCGGCAAGGTCATCGTACCGCTATCCGTGTGGCGCGCCCGCAAGGATGAACTGACGGAACGGTCCGCCAAGGGCGAGATCGGTATCTGGCTCGCGACGCATGAGTTGCTGGAGCACCTGGTGGAATCCGTACCCGATCTGAACGCCCTGCCGCTCATCGCCGTGCATGTCGAGCGTTTCGCCGATGGTCGCATCTTCTCCATCGGCAACCTGCTGCGCACGCGTCATGGCTACAAGAACGAACTGCGCGCGTTCGGCGACGTGCTGCGCGACCAGCTGTTCTTCCTCAAGCGTTGCGGCTACGACAGCTACCAGATCCGCGCCGACCGCTCTGCGGAAGACGCGCTTGCCAGCCTGAAGGACTTCACCCAGCCCTACCAGGGTGCGGTCGATGTGAACCAGCCGGTGTGGCGTCGCGTGCACCGTAGCGTATGAACCGGAGCCTTGCATGAGCGATACCGTCTCTCCGCTGATCCTCAAGCCTAACGCCAATAATCCGGTGAATCGCCCGGAAATGACGGATGCGTTGCGCCAGAGCATCACGACCAAGCGCAATGCCGTCGAGAAACTGTTGGCCGATGCCGTGGCCGAGTTCGGTCGCCAGGGCGAGATCACGTTCGCTAACAGCATGGGCGCCGAGGATATGGTGTTGACCGACATCATCCTCAGCGAGCGTCTGCCGATCGAGATCTTCTCGCTGGATACCGGCCGGCTCCCAGTGGAAACCTACGACCTCATCGCCGAGGTCGAGCGTTTCTACGGTACCAAGCTCAAGATCTATTTCCCGCAGGCGGCGAACGTCGAGCAATACGTGCAGCAGCATGGCATCAACGCCTTCTATGAGTCCATCGACCTAAGGAAGGCCTGCTGCCATATGCGCAAGGTCGAGCCACTCGGCCGTGCACTCCAAGGCAAGAAAGCCTGGATCACCGGCATGCGCGCGCAGCAGGCGGCGACCCGCTCCGCCTTGCCTGTACGCGAGTTCGATAGCAATAACGGTATCGAGAAATTCAACCCGCTCTCCGACTGGACCGAGCAGGAAGTCTGGGGTTACATCCGCAATCGTGAGATCCCCTATAACAAATTGCACGACATCTTCTATCCCAGCATCGGTTGCGCGCCCTGTACGCGCGCCATCGCCATGGGTGAGGACGTGCGTGCCGGCCGCTGGTGGTGGGAAGACCCGACCTCCAAGGAGTGCGGCCTGCACGTGAAGAAATAAGCGCGCCCTCACCGGTCCGTCATTTTTTACTGGAATGCATGATTTTATTGGAACGCTAGCTCGCTCATGACCACTTTGACCAAAACCACGCTCTCCCATCTCGACTGGCTCGAGGCTGAGGCGATCCATATCCTGCGCGAAGTCGCCGGACAATGCTCGAACCCCGTACTGCTGTTCTCTGGCGGCAAGGATTCACTATGCATCCTGCGCCTGGCGGAAAAGGCGTTCCGTCCCGGCCGTTTCCCCTTCCCATTGATGCATATCGACACCGGCCACAACTACCAGGAGGTCGTGAACTTCCGTGACCAGCGTGCCGCAGAACTGGGCGAGCGCCTGATCGTGCGTTCCGTGGAGGATTCCATGAAGCGCGGCAGTGTCGTGCTCAAATCGCCCGACGAGCCGCGTAACAAGCATCAATCCGTCACCCTGCTCGAAGCCATCGCCGAATTCGGCTTCGATTGCTGTATCGGCGGCGCACGCCGTGACGAAGAGAAAGCCCGCGCCAAGGAACGCATCATGAGTTTCCGTGACGAGTTCGGCCAATGGGATCCTAAGAACCAGCGCCCGGAGTTGTGGAACCTGTACAACGCGCGTTCGCACAAGGGTGAGAACATCCGGGCCTTCCCGATCTCCAACTGGACCGAGATGGACGTCTGGCAATACATCGAGCGCGAAAGACTCGAACTGCCGAGCATCTACTTCGCCCATCAGCGTGACGTGGTCATGCGCAACGGCGCCATCTTCCCTGTGAACGTGCCTCTATCCAGTGGCGAGGTCATCAACCAGCCGAAGCCGGGCGAAGAAGTCGTCAACATGCAGGTGCGTTTCCGTACCGTGGGCGACATCACCTGTACCGCCCCGGTCGTCAGCGATGCCGACAGCACCGAGAAGATCGTGCTGGAGACCGCCACCACCACCATCACCGAGCGCGGCGCGACGCGTCTGGACGACCAGACCTCGGATGCCTCGATGGAACAGCGCAAAAAAGAAGGTTATTTCTAAGATGTCTAAACTGGAACAAGTCCCTACCCATAACGACAGCCTGCTGCGGTTCATGACCTGCGGCAGCGTCGACGACGGCAAGAGCACGCTGATCGGCCGCCTGCTGTTCGATACCAAGACCATCCTCGCCGACACGCTGACCCAGATCGAGAAGACCTCGAAGAAGCGCGGCATGGAAGCGGTCGACCTGTCGCTGCTGACCGATGGCCTGCAGGCCGAACGCGAGCAAGGCATCACCATCGACGTCGCCTACCGCTACTTCAGCACCGGCACGCGCAAGTACATCATCGCCGACGCGCCCGGCCACGAGCAGTACACGCGCAACATGGTGACGGCCGCTTCGACTGCCAACCTTGCCATCATCCTCATCGATGCACGCAAAGGCGTACTGACGCAGACCCGCCGCCACTCCTTCCTGGCGCATCTGGTCGGTATCCCGCACATCGTCGTCGCCATCAACAAGATGGACCTGGTGGATTACGACCAGACCGTATTCGACAAGATCCGCGCCGATTACCTGGCGTTCGCCAACGAGATCGGATTCGCGCAAAGCCGCGACATCCAGTTCGTTCCCTTGTCCGCACTGAACGGCGACATGCTGGTCGACCGCGGCGACGCGATGCCTTGGTACACTGGCCCGACCATGCTGGAGATCCTGGAGAGCGCACCGCCTGCCCATACCGAAAAGAACGAGGCCTTCCGCTTCCCGGTGCAGTTCGTCTGCCGTCCTCACGCCTCCGATGATCCGGAGTTGCACGACTTCCGCGGCTTCATGGGTCGTATCGAATCCGGCGAGATCGCCGTGGGCGATGCCGTGACCGTACTGCCATCCGGCCTGAGCTCGAGGGTGAAGGCGATCATGATCGGTGACCAGTCGCTGCAGAGCGCCATCACCGAGCAGTCCGTCACGCTGCTACTGGAAGACGAGATCGACACCTCGCGTGGCGACATGATCGTGAAATCCGATCAGATGCCGGAACCGGTCAAGCAGATCGACGCCATGGTGTGTTGGTTGTCCGAGACGCCACTCTCGCCCGCACGTACCTATATCATCCGCCATACCACGCGCGAATCGAAAGCCAAGGTTGGCGAGATCGCCTACAAGGTCGACGTCAACACACTGGAACAGTTGCCGACGCAAGGCTTGGCGATGAATGACATCGCGCGCATCAGCTTCCGCCTGGCACAGCCGATCATGGCCGACCCATACAGCGAGAACCGGGCGACCGGCGCCTTCATCGTCATCGACGAATCGACCAACAACACGGTCGGTGCCGGCATGATCACGCTGTAGTTGCCATGCCGGCTATGCCATTGCGCACTGAAATCCATTAAAATAACGTACTAGCATTTCATACAAAGCATGAAGAGGATTCGAATATGACTTATGTAGTGACCGAAAACTGCATCCAGTGCAAATACACCGATTGCGTCGATGTTTGCCCTGTCGACTGCTTTGTAGAAGGCCCTAACTTCCTGGCGATCAACCCGGATGAATGTATCGATTGCACCCTGTGTGTCGCCGAGTGCCCGGCGGAAGCGATCTTCGCCGAAGACGACGTGCCTGCGGACCAGCAGCACTTCATCGAGCTGAATGCGCGCCTCTCGCAAGTCTGGCCGGCGATCACCAGCAAGAAAGACGCCCTGCCTGACGCAGATGCCAACAACGGCCGCAGCGGCAAGCTGGCTGAACTGGTCGAGTGATCCCAAGCGCCCTGCGCGCCTCAGCGATGGGAGTGATGTGATCTACACCATGCAATAAAAAAGGAGACCGTGGGTCTCCTTTTTTATTGCCTGCCTCTGGCGTGGCGTTACCCAGCCAAGCGACTAACTACGTTCGGCTGCGGGCTGCCATGCCACACTCTTACGCGTGCACAGCCAACCCAGCAAGAGATAACCCAGCATGCCGAATGCCAGGCCCAGGGGGTGGTCCCAGATCAGGGGGATGATGAGTCCAGCGGAGACCGCCGCCAGTAGCATCTGCATAAAAGCCTGACCCGAAGCCGCCGTGCCGCGTAAGCGCGGCATGCGATCCAGCCCGGCGATGGAAAGGATAGGCATCGCCATCGCCATACCGATGTTGTAGAGCGCGATCGGCAGGATATGCGTCCAAGGGTCTGGCGGCAGGTACCAGCATATGCCGATGTTGAGCAGGACCGCACCCGCCATCCAGGCGTAGGCGAACCTTACCACTTTGTGTGGGGCGTATTTACCGGCCGTATGCCTGGCGATCCAGGAACCGAGCACCATGCCACAGACGGTGGGGATGAACATCGCGCCGAACTGGTGTTCGGTGAGTCCCAGGTGCTGCATCAGGAACACCGGCGACGCCAGCACATAGACGAAGAAGCCGGCGAAATTGGCGCCGACGCCGATGATCAGTTTCAGGTATTCATGGTCGCCGAACGCCTGTCGATAGCCTTTGATGACCTGCCTCGCCGAGAGCGGGACCCGTTTTTCCGGCGGCACGGTCTCCGGCAGTACGATCTGTGACGCGAACAAGGTCACCACGGCATAAAGGAAGAGGAAGAGGAAGATCGCCTGCCAGTGGATGCCGAGCAGCATGCCACCGATGATAGGTGCGATCGCCGGCGCCAGGCCGAAGATCATCTGTACCTGCGCCATCACGCGCTGCGCCGCTACGCCTTCGAACAGGTCGCGCACCATGGCGCGTGCCACGACATTGCCCGCTCCAGCGGACAGGCCTTGCAGGACGCGGAAGAACCACAAGGTCTCGACATTGGGCGCCAGCGCACAACCGATGGAGGCCAGCGCAAACACCCCGAGTCCCCATTTGATGGCGGTCAGGCGACCGATGGCGTCGGACACGGCGCCATGCCACAGGGTCATCAAGGCATAAGGTACCAGGTAAGCCGTGAGGCTCTGTTGCAGCTCCATCGTGGTACCGCCCAAGGCCAGCGCCAGCGCAGGAAACGCCGGCAAGTAGGTATCGATAGCGAACGGCGCCAGTGCCGCCAGACTGGCCAGCACGGCAGAGATGACCATGGGAGAACGATTGGATTTCAAGGTGGCTCGATTCAGTGGGCTTATCGTTTGACGGGATCGGGGTAGCGGCCTTTTCGCGCAATCTCGGTTGCCGGCAGTTTACGCATGATGAATTCGATCGCGCATTCGCCCACCGGCGTCATGGTCTGGTCCATGCGTTGCAGGCCATAACGAAAAGTCGCATCCAGCAGTTCGACCTTGATCGTCTGCGCCACGCCGGCATGTGCCGCCAGTAACTCGAACACATTGATCGAACGCCTGGACCAGCTCTGCTGCTTGGTCATGGTAAAAGTCCACTTATGATCATTGTTGTTGGTCGATGGGAAAAGCCCCTGCTCGTAGAGGTCTTCATCGGGGATCGTGACGATGAGATGGCCTCCGGGTTTCAATACGCGCAGCCAGTGCTGCAGCGCTTCCCGCGGATCGACCATGTGCTCGAGGCAATGGCTGGAATGTACGAAATCGAAGGTCTCGTCCGCCACACTGGCCAGAAATTGTGCATCGCCGTCCGGCATATCCCAGCTACGGCAACCGCGCATCAGGGGGAATTGCTCCTGATACTGGCTCACCGGGTCGGGACCACAACCGATATCGATACCTTGCCCGACAAAATAGCGGGTCGCGAACCGGCTATCGTGCAGGCGTCGCATCAAGGCTTTACTGGCTTCGTACATGCAGGCTCCCCAATCCCTAAGTCGATGAATCCTTATCGGCAGCACCTATTATGGCAGAGCATGAATGGCCGCAACATGGCTGCCTGAGCGCTAGGCGATGTTTTTATGCACTTTTTTGAAGCGTACGCCTTCGATCCGTCTGTCAGGCCTGACAGGTTGTCAGATTGATGCGATAAATCCCATGAAAAATCATATGGATAGAAACATGGCTTAAGGATTCTGGCGCTGGCCGATTTTTTGCTTATCCATCATCGTCAATTACGCAGCAATGATGTTGCGTATCCGCTCTCCCTGCACATCGTCGTGCAACACTCAGGCTAGCCCTGAATACCTACGCCACCGCTGGCAAAAACCGACCGAAGCGCTTGCCGAATCAAGCCGCCGGCTCAATAAAAACCTACAGCGATATGGAGCATATGACGATGAAAACGCAATCCTACCTGGGGAAATACCGAGAGATCATCTTGGCTGTCGCCTTCTTCCTGATCTTCGACATGGCCGTCCTGGTCCTCAACTTCTATATCTCGTTCCAGTTATCGGACAGTGCGATCAACCTCAACCTGTCCGGCCGCCAGCGCATGCTGTCCCAGCGCATGACCAAATCGTTGATGATCAAGCAGATCGATACCGAGAACGCCGTCGCCAATCCGAAGAACGACGAGGAGCTGGCCAAGACCGTCGAGTTGTTCGATACGACGCTCAACGGCTTCGAAAGTGGCGGCATGGTGATGGGCACCGATGGCAAAAAGGTGTTGCTGAAAGCACTGCATGCGCACAAGTACACGGACATCCTGCAACAGGCTGAGCAGCTCTGGCAGCCGTACAAAGTCCTCTTGAGTCCAGTGCTGAGAGGTAGCTCCGATCCTAACGAGATCAAGGCGGTCGTCGACTACGCGCGGCGACACAATGTCGAGCTACTGACCTTGATGAACAAACTGACCACCGAACTGGAAAAGGACGCCAGCCAGCGTGCCGACTTCCTGCGTTATGTACAAACGGCGGGCATGCTGCTCGCCACGCTCAACTTCCTGTTCATCCTGTTCAAGTTCATCCGCCGCCTGCGCGAGAACGACAGGCTGGTCGAGGCCGCCCAGCAGGAAACCGCCGAGATCCTCGGCACCGTGAAGGAAGGCTTGTTCCTGCTCGATGCCGACTATCGTATCGGCTCGCAATTCTCCGCCTCGCTCTCCACCATTCTGGGGACGACCATCACGGCCGGCATGGATTTTCGTGAAGAGCTGCGCAAACGCCTGAGCAGCGATCGCTTCGAAGCGGCGTCGGATTACATCGGCCTCTTACTGGCGGGCCGCGTCAATGAAGCGTTGGTCGAGGACCTCAACCCCTTGATCGCCATCCCGTTGCAGTTCGCGTCGGTCGGCGGGCAATCGAGGACACGCTACCTGACATTCGAATTCAACCGCGTGGTGGTCGATGGCGTCATTTCGCATTTGCTGGTGTCGGTGTTCGACGTCACCGAACAGCAGGCCCTGGAGATCGCGCTCGCGGAAGCCAAGAAGCAAGCCAAGACCGAAGTGGAGGTGATGCTGGAGATCCTGCGCGTTAACCCTGCCCTGCTCGCGGAGTTCCTCACGGCGACGGAGCGCGTATTGCATGCCATCAACAATGAATTGAAAGCCAAGCATAGCGGGCGCGACCCCAAGAAGCTCATCCATCTGGTTTTCCGCCACATCCATACCATCAAGGGGGAAGCGGCAGCACTCGGTCTCGACCTGTTCGAATCCCTGGCGCAGGAATTCGAGCGAACCTTGGCCGCCTTGCGTGACAAGACCCATATCGACGATGACGACTTGCTGGCCCTGCCCGGCCCGCTCGACGAGTTCTTCCAGAAAGTCGCCGCGATCCAGGAGCTGAACAAGAAGCTGGAGAACTACAGTCTTGGGCAGACGTCATCGCCTGTGGCCTCGCAAACCCCGCCGCCCGATAGCTTCGTCAGCAACCTCAACGAGCTGGCACAGCGGATCGCCCGTGACCATGAGAAATCCGTCAACCTCACTGCCGAACTCGAACGTCTGGAGACCCTACCCGCCAAGGTCCAGAAGGAGGTCAAGGACATCACGCTGCAGCTGTTGCGTAACGCCGTGGCCCATGGCGTCGAGCCCGTGCATGTGCGCAAGCAGCGCAACAAGGCGCCGGTCGGCTCGATCTATGTCGGCCTAGGCAAGGAAGGCGAGAACTACGAACTGGTGGTGCGGGATGACGGCCATGGCCTGGTGGCCGATGACATCCGGCAGGCCTTGATCGACAAGGGCCTATATACCGAAGCACAACTGCAGGAGCTCGATCCCAAGCAGATCATCATGAAGATCTTCGAGCCCGGCTTCTCGACGACCGTCGAAGCGGACCGGGATTCTGGCCAGGGCGTCGGCATGGATATCGTCAAGCAGAAGATCGGCGCGCTCGGTGCCCGACTCGGCATCGCCTCGCAGAAGAACCTCTACACCATGTTCAGCATCCGTTTCCAGGCTTAAGGAGTCGCCATGCACAAGAAACTCTTGATCGTAGACGACTCCAGCGTCTCCCGTTCCCGCATCGCGCGCGCCACCATGCACCCGGACCTGAAATACGTCAGCATCTGCGGGCTGGCGAGCAATGGCGTGGAGGCACTGGAGATCAGCGCCAAGGAGCAGCCGCAGCTGGTCACCATGGATCTCACCATGCCGGAGATGGACGGCGTCGCCTGCATCGATGCCATGATCCAACAGCTACCGGATGTCCGCATCCTGGTGATCTCGGCCCTCAGCGACAAGGTCACGGCCATCAGCGCCCTCAAGAAAGGCGCTTCCGGCTTTCTCTATAAACCGTTCACGGACGAGCAGCTGGCGTTCGCGTTGAACGAACTTTCAAAATAAATGGGGAGAATAACGATATGAACGAGACCGATCTCTCGGTGTTCACCGATGCGGTGAAACATTACTTCCTGCAAACCACCAAGGAACCGGTGGAGATCCGTGCCGCGTACCTGGAGCAGTCCTACCAGCCCATCCATCATCAATACACCGGGCTGATCACGCTCTCGGGCACTTTCCGCGGCTGTGTGCACTTCTCCGCCTCGCATACCATGCTCTTGCAGTTGTTACTGATCATGGGCGAACCGGACCGCAGCGAGAGCCAGCGGCTGGACGTGGTGGGCGAGATCGCCAACACCATCGCCGGCAACGCCCGTAAGCATTACGGGCATGAACTGGAGATCTCGGTACCGGTGACGATACGGGGCAACTCCGACGAGATACGCGCCGCCGTTCGGGCGCGCCCCTTCGTCATCTCATTGCATTGGCGCAATCAGGATGCGGTCGTGGTGGTCGACATCGAGCGCATCAACTGAGGCCTGTTATGGCAACGCGTGGAAATCCTCTACGCGTTCCTTGGATTCGCCGCTGGCGTACTTCTTCGAATTCTTGTCGGTGCGGAAGATGATAGGCTGCGCCTGCAATACAGGGTTCTGCGCGTCGATGATCGCCTGTTCGATCAGGTGATGATTGGGCGAGAGACTACAGACCGGATCGGCACTTTCCGCATCGCCTGAGAGCAGGAAAGCCTGGCAGCGACAGCCGCCAAGGTCGTTCTCTTTCTCGGGGCAGGTACGGCAAGGTTCTTTCATCCAGCTATCGCCACGGTACTTGTTGAAGGCCGGGGAATCTTCCCAGGCCCACTTGAGACCTTTTTCGCGCACATTGGGGAATTCCATCCCGGGCAGGACGCGTGCGGAATGGCAAGGCAATACGTCACCGTTGGCGGTCACGATCATGAACACCTCGCCCCAGCCGTTCATGCATTTCTTCGGACGGTCGGAGAAATAGTCCGGCACCACGAAGAAGATCTTCATCTTGTTGCCGACGCGCGCACGGAATTCGTTGGTGATCTTCTCGGCGTGTTCGATCTGCTCCCTGGTCGGCATCAGCTGGCTGCGATTGACCAGCGACCAGCCGTAGTACTGGGTATTGGCCAGCTCGACATAATCGGCACCCAGGGCTTCGGCCATCTCCAGGATCTCCTTGATATGGCCGATGTTGTAGCGATGGATCACCACGTTCAGCACCATGGGATAGCCGTGATCCTTGATCATGGCGGCGACCTTTTTCTTCAGCTCGAAGGTGCGGGTGTTGGTGATGAAGTTGTTGATCTCTTCGGTGATGTCATGCATCGACAGCTGGATATGGTCGAGACCGCCATCCTTGAACGCCTGGATACGTTTCTCGGTGAGGCCGACACCTGAGGTGATGAGGTTGCTGTAATAACCCAGCTTCTTCGCTTCGACCACGATGTCCTCGATATCGTCGCGCAATAGCGGCTCGCCACCGGAGATCCCCAACTGCAAGGCACCCAGCTTGCGTGCATCGCGCAAGGCCTGGATCCACTGTTCGGTGGAGAGCTCGTTGTGCGTGTGCTTGTCGTAATCGGTCGGGTTGTAGCAGAAGGCACAATGCAGTGGGCAGCGATAGGTGACCTCCGCAAGCAGCCACAAGGGCTGGGTGTGCGTCACACTGGCGGCGACACCGTTGTTTTGCTGTGCGTGGACGGTCTTCTGTACGACCGATTCACCTAGGGATGCTTGTGTCATTGTGCTGTTCCTCGAAATTGATCCGTCATTCAGACTTTACGCAGCCAGGCTTTACCCACTGCCAGGTCGAACATCCCCAGGATATCGCCTTCGATATCCTCGGCATCCGGAAAAGCGGCCTTCAGTTCCGCCACGATCTCACCGACGGTGGCCTTGCCATCGACGCGCTTCAGGACTTCACCTGCGCCTCCATGGAGTTTGACCATGCCTTCAGGGAAAAGTATCACGTAACTTTGCTGCGCCTCTTCCCATTGGAAGCGATGATGCAAGGCGATGGCGTAAACGTCTGAATGTTGGATGTTATTTTCCATAGTGTTTCTTGTTCTATTTGAAATTCACGACAGGCTGGCGCAGGTAATCGCGGCCTTCGACCTTGATGTCGGTGGATGCGAGCATGATGGAATCGGCGATCACCCAGAGCACATTGAGCTTGAACTGCAGGATATCCAGCGCCTTGAGCTGCATCTCGCGCGAAGTGCTGAAGTAATCCAGCGTCACACTGAGGCCTTGTTCCACGTCGCGACGGGCTTCCGTCAGGCGTTTCTTGAAGTAGGTCAGGCCTTCTTCCTTGATCCATGGATACATGGAAGGCCAGGAACTGATGCGCTGCTGGTGGATATGCGGCGCGAACAACTCGGTGAGGGAAGAGCAGACCGATTCCTGCCAGGGGCGCTGGCGCGCGAAATTGACATAGGCATCGACTGCGAACCGCACGCCAGGGCTGACCATCTCCAGCGAGGTCACTTGCTCGCGGGTCAGGCCTACCGCTTCGCCGAGCTGGATCCAGGCTTCGATACCGCCGACCTGGCCATCCACACCGTCGTGGTCGGTGATCCGGACGATCCATTCCTTGCGGATCTCCTTGTCCGGACAGTTGGACAGGATCGCAGCGTCTTTCATCGGGATCGCGATCTGGTAGTAGAAGCGATTGGCGACCCAGGACTGCAGCTGTTCCTTGGATAGCTTGCCCTCATACATCATCACGTGGAACGGATGATAGATGTGGTATCCCTTGCCCTTCTCACGAAGCTTGGCTTCGAACTCTTCGCGGGTCCATGGGGTGTTGAGGTCTGGTGCGTTCATGTGTTGGTCTCCTAAAGAATGATGTCCATGCCGTCGTACGCGACCTCGATCCCATGACGGGTGAGTTCGGCACGCTCGGCGGAATCTTCTCTAAGTATCGGGTTGGTGTTGTTGATATGAATCAAAACTTTCCGCTCGGCAGAGAACTTGTCCAGCTCTTCGATCATGCCGCCGGGGCCGGATTGCGGATTATGGCCAATGTCACGGGCCTTCTTCGTCATCAGGCCCATGTCCAGCATCTCGGTATTGGTCCAGAAGGTACCGTCGACCATGATGCAATCCGCCTGGTTCATCAAGGCGGGCAAGTGAGGTTCGATCTCTGCCAGGCCGGGCGAGTACCAGCATTTCTTGCCGGTCTTGGTATCTTCGATCAGCACGCCGATGGTATCGCCGGGGTGCGGGTCGTTGCGGTGTGGGGAATACGGAGGCGCTGCGCTCTTCAGGGCTACCGCCGTGAACTTGAGGTTGGCGGCCCCGGGGATCTCGAAACTGGTCTTGCCGTCGGTCGGGACTTCGTGGTGGTTGATACCACAGTAATGCCCGAGGATATTGAACAGGGGGTTACCCGTCGTCAGGTCTTGATAGACCATGTCGGTACAGTAGATCTCACGCTTCACCTGGCCTTCACGCAGCATCAGCAGGCCGGTGGTATGGTCGATCTGGGCGTCGATCAGCACGATGCCGACGATGCCGCTGTCACGGATGGCGCGACCCGGCTGCAGTGGCGCGAATTCCTGGATCTGTTGCAGGATGTCAGGTGAGGTGTTGAACAATACCCAATTGACGCCATCGCCGCTGACGCAGATCGAGGACTGGGTACGTTTGGTCGCCTTGATGGTCCCTTTGCGCAAACCGTCACAGTTGAAACAATTGCAGTTCCATTGAGGGAAGCCACCGCCGGCACCGGCACCTAAAACGTGAATATGCATGAAAACTCTCTGTTGAAAAAATGATAGGGTGCGGCTGAGAATCTCGGTCCCCGCCTATCACCCTATTATACCGGGTCGCTGCTTAGCGACCCGGTAACTTGCAAATGGCGATAACGCTATTTGCTGTACATGGCAATCTTAGCGATTGCAAACGTACATGGTGACTTCAAAACCGAAACGCATTTCGGTAGCAGCTGGCTTGGTCCACATAGTAGATCTCCTTAGCAATTATTGAAGAAAAAAGTACATCAATCAGGTATTGCTACAATCATGATGTGCTGTGCATTCTCCGCATCCAGCCTGGCTTGCGACAGTGCGAAAATCACGAAACTTCACTCATGATTATCATGAGCAGGCTTTGCCTTTGCCGTGTTTGCCACTAGAATCGAAAGCAATAACAAGGATGGGGCCTCTACAATGTCGGCAAGACTTTGCGTTGCACTAACCATCAGCCTCGGCCTGACAGCCATGGCGAACGCCGTTTCATCCCAGGCAGCCGGTTATTCCCTACTCGAACAAGGCGCCAGCGGTTTGGGCAACGCCTTCGCCGGCGGCGCTGCGGCTGCCGAGGACGCAAGTAGCATCTATGCCAACCCGGCCGGCATGACCTACCTGCCGGATAGACAACTCGTCACCGTATTGCATGGCGTGCGTGTGTCTTCCCGGTTCGATAACGACGGCACAATCCCCGCTTTCGGCCGCCCCTTGGGCAACGAGGGCGGCGATGCCGGCGGTTTCGTCGCCGTACCCAATATCTATTACAGCCATCGCATCCATCCTGATCTCAACCTCGGCATCGCCATCAACGCGCCTTTCGGCCTCAAGACCGACTACGACAAACAATGGATGGGACGTTATCAGGCGGTGAAATCGGAGATCCGTACGCTCAATATCAATCCGTCGCTGGCCTACAAGGTCAACGACAGCTTCTCTGTAGGTTTTGGGGTCTCGCTGATGAAAAAAGAGGCCGAACTGACCCGGGTCGTCAACTTCGGGCCGGCGGGCGATGGGTTCGCCCAGCTCAAAGGCGATGACTGGGGCTTGGGTTATAACCTCGGCGCCATCTGGCAGGCCAGGCATGACACCCGTTTCGGGGTCTCCTACCGTTCGCGTGTCCGCCAGCACATCGACGGCGACGCCGAGTTCACCCGCCCGCCCCTGATCCCCGCCGCACTGGCGCCCAACGGCAACATCACTACACAACTGACCTTGCCCGAGAGTGCATCGCTCAGCGTATTCCATCAGGCGAATGATCGGCTGGCGTTGATGGCGGACATGACCTGGACTGGCTGGAATCGCCTGCAAGACCTGACCATCAAGCGTGAGAACGGTACCGTGCTGGTGAATATTCCGGAGAACTGGCATGACACCATGCGCTATTCGGTGGGGGCCAACTATCAACTGACCCCAGCGTGGAAACTCAGGGGCGGCCTGGCTTACGATCAGGAATCGATCAAGGATCGCTTCCGGACGGTAAGCATTCCTGGGGATGACCGTACCTGGGTGACGCTAGGGGCCAGTTACCGGTTGAATGAAAAGAACGTCATCGACTTCGCTTACGCGCATCTGTTCGTCAAGGACACTTCCATCGATAACGACCAGGGGCTGGTGAATGCTCGGTTACGTGGCGATTATCACAACAAGATCGATGTATTGAGCGTGCAATACACCCATAACTTCTAGGCTAGATGCAGCGCTTCGCGCGGTGCAAAGGGATAGCTACTCGCATCCCTTCTCGGGTCTAGGGGTCCTCTTCGACTTACAGGACCTCTCTAGCCAGCACATGCGCGATCCCGCGCAATTCGCCCATCAACTGGATCAGTTCACCAGGGTCGATCGCCTGATCGGCATCACACCAGGCCTCACAGGGATTGGGGTGCATCTCCACGAGCAAGCCGTCCGCCCCGGCAGCGATCGCCGCCCGTGACAGTGCGGGCACCATCCAGGCTTTACCGCCGGCATGCGATGGATCGACGATCACCGGCAGGTGCGTCTCACGCTTCAGCACCGGGATCGCCGTGACATCGAGCACGTTCCGGTAAGCCGTTTCGAAGGTACGGATACCGCGTTCGCAGAAGATGATGTTGTGGTTGCCGCCAGCCGCGATGTATTCGGCGGCCATGAGCCATTCCGAGATGGTCGCGGACATGCCGCGCTTGAGGATGACGGGCACATTGATCCTGCCCAGTTCCTTGAGCAGATCGAAATTCTGCATATTGCGTGTGCCGACCTGGATGACATCGACCCCCATCTCCAGGAACAGGTCGAGCTGGCGGATATCCATGAGTTCGGTGACGATGGGCAACCCGTATTGGTCTGCCGCCGCACGAAACATGCCTAGACCCTCCGGCCCTGCCCCCTGAAAGGTATAGGGGCTGGTGCGCGGCTTGAATGCGCCTCCGCGCATGAGTCTGACCCCCGCCGCCTGCACTGCGGCCGCCGATCGCGTCATTTGCTCTGGCGTCTCCACGGAACATGGGCCGGCAATGACCTGGATCTGCCTACCACCCAGGGGCACACCCTTGATGTCGATGACGGTATCCTGCTTGTGCCATTCGCGGGCAACGATCTTGTAAGGCTTGACGATATGCAAGGCCTGTTCGACGCCGGGCATGGTTTCGAACAATTCCTGATGGAGTTTGCGCTCGTCGCCGATGGCCCCCACCAGGGTACGCTCGATGCCCCGAGACACATTGATATCCAGGCCATGCTCGCGGATGCGTTGCACGACCGCCTCGATCTGGGCGTCGGTCGCATCGGCATGCATGACGATGATCATCGTTAAGCCTTGCCACCTTTGACGATGGCCTGCATCACTTCAAGGAAGCGGGCATTCTCGTCGAACAGGCCGATACTCACACGCAGGTAGTCCGGCATCTCGTAGTTGGCGATGGGGCGCACGATGACACCATGCTGCAGCAATTGACGGTAGACTCCGGCGGCATCGTCGATACGGAAGCTGACGAAATTGCCGAATGAGGGAATGTAGTCCAGCCCCAAAGCTTCGAGCCCGCGCGTGATCTGCAGCATGCCAGCCTGGTTCAGCGCCCTGCTACGCTCGACAAAGGCGTCGTCATCCAGCGAGGCCACTGCGGCGGCCTGGGCCACGCTATTGACGTTGAAGGGCTGGCGTACGCGATTCATGATGTCGATCACCTCGGCAGCGCCCAGACCGAAGCCGATGCGCAAGCCGGCAAGGCCATAAGCCTTGGAGAAGGTGCGGGAGATGATGAGGTTGGGGAATCGTCCCAGCCAACTGATCGATTCGGATTTCAGATCCAGGGACAGATATTCGTCGTAGGCCTCGTCGAGCACCACCAGCACATGGGCCGGTACCTGTTCCAGGAATTCAAGCAACGCCGCCTTGCCGAGCAGCGTGCCCGTCGGGTTGTTGGGATTGGCGACGAAGATCATGCGCGTGCTGTCAGTGATCGCGGACAGCATGGCCGGCAAGTCGTGACCGAAGGCCTTGGCGGGGACCACCACGCCCTTGGCGCCGACCGCCTGGGTCACCAGCGCATAGACGGCGAACGCGTGCTGCGAGTAGATGGCTTCCGTGCCTGGCGTGAGGAAGGCACGTGCCGCCAACTCCAGGATATCGTTCGAACCGTTACCGAAGACGATCTGTTCGCTCCTGACGTCGAACTTGCCGCACACCGCATCACGCAGGGCGAAACTGTTGCCGTCCGGATAACGCGCGATCTCTTCCAGCGCGTCTTCCATCGCCATCCGGGCTTTCGGACTGACACCCAGCGGATTCTCGTTGGAAGCGAGCTTGACGATCTGGGCTGGATCGAGCTGCATCTCTCGCGCCAGGTCGGCGATCGGTTTACCTGGCTGGTATGGCGCGATCGATCGAATGTAGGAAGGTGCCAGGTCACACAAGCTAGTCACGGTACGAACCCCTGTTCAGTCATTGGATTGCAAAATAAAAAATGCGGCTTACGCCGCGTGCTGTGATCGTATTTTAGCACCGGCGACCATCAGGTGGCGGCAAATGCGTAGCCGCCCTTGGTGCCGCGCTTCACCTCATACATGGCCTGGTCGGCCCGTCGCACGACATCCACGGCGCTGAGGTCACGGTACGGAAAGACGCAGATGCCGATGCTCGCTGAGACATGCTCAATGGCCGGCTGATGCTTGAATTGAAAAGGCTGGTCGAGCTGCTGCAGGAGTTTCTTGGCCATGACTTCAGCGGCCTGGCGACTGCCGATATCCCGGGCCAGGACGAAAAACTCGTCGCCGCTGAGGCGGGACAAGGTGTCAGAATCACGCAATACCCGCCGAAAACGTTTAGCCACTTCTTGCAGCACCAGATCGCCGACCGCGTGACCATAGGTATCGTTGATCGGCTTGAACCCGTCGAGATCGAGATACAGGCCGGCACATACCTGGTCGTTGCGCACGGCGTAGTTGATCGCCTGTTCCACACGGTCCATCAACAATTCGCGATTGGGCAAGGAGGTCAGGTTGTCATGCAGCGCACGGTTGAGTTGCAGCCGTCGCTCCTTATCGAGCTCCATCTCCCGCAGGAATAGTGCGCGATTCTGCGATTCCGCCATATAACAGGCAAAGGCCCCGACGATATTGGCCGAGATGATGAAGAAGTTGTAACTCACCATGGGGATCAGCGGCAAGGTATGTAGCAAAAGGAAAGCCACATTGAAAGCGACCAGCAGGATCAAACCGGAGATCAAGGCGTTCGGGAAGCGCAACCCCGAGAAACAATAGACCCAGAAGGTGATGAGGATCAGCCCCCCATAGAAATAGGTCAGTGCCCAATCCGGCAGGAAGGACATCTTGGCCATCAGCCCCGTCCCGCCGATGATACCGGTCAGCGCGAGACAGGTCTGGCTATAGCGGCCGAACTTCTGGAAGAAAGTGAAACAGAATGCCGCGACAGCCAGCAGGATGACACCGGTACGGATGTACCAGACCTTGAGCACGGCGTCGGCAGGCAGGAAGAGGACGTCGAGGAAACCGTAGAGACCGTACATGACCGCACCGACGACGAGCGCGATGCGGGCCTGCTGGCGCAGGCGAGGCAAGGCATAGAGCCGATAATAGAGTTCCAGACGCTTGGTTTTGAATCTTAGCGTCCATTTTTGTAATGAAGAGTGCTCAAGTAGGTTCTGACCAATCAGCATAGACCGCTATCGACATCCCCGAAATCGCTTATTGTTGCGACTATCTAAGCACCTTTGTCAGATCACCGCAACCGGATAGGAACCCAATATCTTGAGGAAGGACGCGCGTTGCTTGAGATCGGCCAGCGCCTCAGCGACCGCCTCATCCAGTTGATGACCTTCGATATCGACGAAGAACACGTATTCCCACAAGCCGACACGCGACGGGCGCGATTCGAACTTGCTCATGCTCACACCATGTTTCGAGAACGGACTCAGCAGATCCACCATGGCTCCCGGCGCGTTCTTGGTGGCCATCAGCAAGGAGGTTTTGTCCTTGCCGGAGGGCGCGACGTCGTGCAGGGAGAGCACGAGGAATCGGGTGGTGTTCTTGGGATCGTCTTCGATGTTCGCGTTCAGCACCTGCAAGTCGAACAGCTCCGCCGCACGGCGGCTGGCGATCGCTGCGGCACCCGGCTCTTCAGCTGCGAGACGGGCAGCTTCGGCGTTACTGACCACCGCCTGGCGCTCGATACCCGGCAGGTTGAGGTTGAGCCACTCGTGGCACTGCGCCAACGACTGCGCATGGGAGTAGAGCTTCCTGATGCCGGACTTGTCGGTTTGTTTGGATAGCAGGTTATGGTGGACTGGCAAGGCGATCTCACCGCAGATATGCAGACTGGTCGCCATCAGCAGATCCAGCGTTCGACCGACCGCCCCTTCGGTGGAGTTCTCGACCGGCACCACGCCGTAATCGACCTGACCGGATTCGACCATGCGGAAGACGTCATCGATGGAGGCGCACTGTACCGGCGAAGTCAGGCCGCCGAACTGCTTGTTGGCAGCTTCCTCGCTGAAGGTGCCCATCGGCCCCAGGAAAGCGACGGACAGTTCTTTCTCCAAAGCCCGGCAATTCGACATGACGCTACGGAAGATCGCGGTGATGGCCTCGTCGGACAAGGGGCCGTCATTGTGCTCAAGCAGGCGCCGCAACACCTGGGCTTCCCTTTCCGGCCGATAGATGGGGCCACCGCCTTTGAGGCTACCGATCTCGCGTGCCAGCTGCGCACGCTGGTTGACCAGCTTCAGCAGTTGTTCATCGATCGCATCGATCTGGTCACGACATTGTTTGAGTTCATCGCTCATGCATGTGCCCGCTCGAAATCCTTCATGAAATCCACCAGCGTCTTCACGCCTTCCACCGGCATCGCATTGTAGATCGATGCCCGCATACCACCGACCAGCTTATGGCCTTTCAATTGCAGCAAGCCCTGTTTACCCGCCTGCTCCAGGAAAGCCGCGTCCAGGGACCCATCCACCATGCGGAACGGCACGTTCATGCGTGAACGGTTCTCCTTGGCGACGGGGGCATGGTAGAAGTCCGTGCTATCGAGATAATCGTACAACATGTCCGCTTTGAGGATGTTGGTTTTTTCCATCTCAGCCAGGCCGCCTCTGGCTTTCAGCCACTTGAAGACCAGGCCGGCCATGTAGATGCAGTAGGTGGGCGGCGTGTTATACATCGAGTCGTGATCGGCATGGGTCTTGTAGTCGAACATGGTCGGCGTACCCGGCAAGGTCTGGCCGATGAGGTCATCGCGAACGATGACGATGGTGAGGCCGGCCGGCCCGATGTTCTTCTGGGCGCCCGCATAGATGATCCCGAACTTGCTGACTTCGATCGGTCGCGAAAGGATATGCGAAGACATATCGACCACCAGTGGCACGTCGCCAGTTTCCGGAGTCCAGAAGATCTCGACGCCACCGATGGTCTCGTTGGAGGTGTAATGTACGTAGGCCGCGTCCTTGCGGAGCTGCCAACGGTCCTGCGAAGGCGCGTAGGTGTAATTCCGGTCCTTGGAGGATGCCACGACGTTCACCTTGCAATAGCGGGCCGCTTCGTCGATGGCCTTGACCGACCACAATCCCGAGTCCAGATAATCCGCACCGGCTTTGCCGCGCAGCAGGTTCATCGGCACCATGGAGAACTGGCTATGTGCACCGCCTTGCAGGAATAGGACCTTGTAGTTACGGGGGATCGCCATCAGCTCCCGCAGATCGGCTTCCGCCTCGGCGGCGATCTGCATGAATTCCTTGCCGCGATGGCTCATCTCCATTACCGACATGCCACTGCCGTGCCAGTCCAGTAATTCATCCCTGGCCTGCTCGAGCACGGCTCTTGGCAGGACTGCCGGGCCCGCCGAAAAGTTATAGATCTGCGTCAATCGGCCACCCGTTTATTCTTCTTCGACGTCGTCGGTTTCAACCACTTTTTCCAGGCCGGACAGTTTTTCGCCCTCGCCCAGATTGATCAATGTCACACCCTGGGTCGCACGACCCAGCTCGCGGATCTCCTTGACGCGCGTGCGGATCAGTACACCACCGGTGGTGATCAGCATGATCTCGTCATCGTCGTTGACCAGGCGGGCCGCGACGACCGTACCGTTTCGCTCGCTGGTCATGATCGCCTTGACCCCTTGCGTGGCGCGACCGGAGTGACGGAAATCGGCCAGCACCGTGCGCTTGCCGTAGCCATTCTCGGTGGCGACCAGCACGGTCTGCTGGTCGTTCTCGGCGATCAACAAGGAGATGACCTGCTGTTTGGCCTGCAGCTTCATGCCACGCACGCCGCGCGTGTTGCGGCCCATCGGACGGACATCTTCCTCATCGAACCACACGGCCTTGCCGCCATTGGAGACCAGTACGATATCGTTGGCGCCATTGGTGATCTCGGCACCGATCAGGTAATCATTGTCATCGAGGTTGATGGCGATGATGCCGGACTTACGTGGATTCGAGAACTCGACCAGCGAGGTCTTCTTCACGGTACCCATGCTGGTCGCCATGAAGACGTAATGGTTCTCGTCGAATTCCTTCACCGGCAGGATGGCATTGATCTTCTCGCCCTCTTCCAGCGGGAACAGGTTGACGATCGGCTTGCCGCGACTGATGCGGCTACCTTGAGGCACTTCGTAGACCTTGAGCCAGTAGACGCGGCCACGGCTGGAGAAGCACAAGATGTAATCGTGGGTGTTGGCGACGAACATCTTGTCGATGAAGTCGTCTTCCTTGGTCGCCGTCGCCTGCTTGCCTCGACCGCCGCGACGCTGGGCGCGATACTCGTCCAGCGGCTGGGACTTGATGTAACCGGTGTGCGACAGGGTCACGACCACGTCTTGCGGCGTGATCAGGTCCTCGAGCGACAGATCCTGCGCGTTGTGCACGATCTCGCTGCGACGCTTGTCGTTGAATTGCTGACGGATCGCAGACAGTTCTTCGATGATGATCGCGGTGACGCGCTCGGACTTGGCCAGGATATCCAGCAAGTCGGCGATGACATCCATCACCTCCTTGTATTCGTTGACGATCTTGTCCTGTTCGAGTCCGGTCAGGCGTTGCAGACGCATCTGCAGGATCTCTTGCGCCTGCACGTCGGAGAGGCGATAGCCCTTCGGCGTCATCCCGAAATCGACGGACAAGCCGTCGGGGCGGGACGCTTCCATCGCCGCACGCTTCAGCATCTCCTCGACCACTGGAGAAGTCCAGGTGCGTGCCATCAATTCACGTTTGGCGTCCGGCGGGGTCGGCGCGGCCTTGATCAGCGCGATCATCTCATCGACGTTCGCCAGGGCGACCGCCAGGCCTTCCAGCACATGGCCACGTTCGCGCGCCTTGCGCAGTTCGAACACGGTACGACGGGTGATGACTTCGCGGCGATGACGCAGGAAGGCTTCCAGCATCTGTTTGAGGTTGAGCAGGCGTGGCTGGCCGTCCAGCAGGGCCACCATGTTCATGCCGAAGGTATCCTGCAACTGGGTCTGCTTGTACAGGTTGTTGAGGATGACTTCCGGGACTTCGCCGCGCTTGAGTTCGATGACCACGCGCATGCCCGACTTGTCGGATTCGTCGCGCAAGTCGGAGATACCCTCGATCTTCTTGTCGTTGACGAGCTCGGCGATCTTCTCGATCAGGGTCTTCTTGTTCACCTGGTACGGCAGCTCGTCGATGATCAGGGCCTGGCGATTGCCCTTCTCCATATCCTCGACGTGGGTGCGACCACGCATCACCACGCGGCCGCGGCCGGTGCGATAGCCTTCCTTGACCCCTACGGTACCGTAGATGATGCCGGCCGTCGGGAAATCAGGGGCCGGGATGATCTCGATCAGTTCATCGACCGTGGTTTCCGGGTTCTTCAACAAGGTGAGACAGGCGTCGACCACTTCACCGAGGTTATGTGGCGGGATGTTGGTCGCCATACCGACCGCGATCCCCGAGCTGCCGTTGATCAGCAGGTTGGGGATACGGGCGGGCATGATCAGCGGTTCGTTCTCGGAGCCATCGTAGTTGGGCCCGAAATCGACGGTTTCCTTGTCGATGTCCGCCAGCAGTTCGTGCGCGATGCGCGCCATACGGATCTCGGTGTAACGCATCGCCGCCGCGTTATCGCCGTCGACCGAGCCGAAGTTACCCTGACCGTCGACCAGCATGTAGCGCAGCGAGAAATCC
The DNA here is from genome assembly GCA_965649545.1 of uncultured Methylotenera sp. GTDB lineage: Bacteria > Pseudomonadota > Gammaproteobacteria > Burkholderiales > Methylophilaceae > CABHOJ01. The sequence goes on along the minus strand of CBFGLF010000005.1, from coordinate 6,834 downwards.
TGGGCCATGCGGACGATCGTGTCGTATACCGCCGTGTCGCCATGCGGGTGATATTTACCGATGACGTCACCGACGATACGAGCCGATTTCTTGTAGGCGCGATTCCAGTCATTACTGAGTTCGTGCATGGCGAAAAGGACACGTCGATGGACGGGTTTCAACCCATCGCGCACGTCCGGTAACGCACGTCCGACGATGACGCTCATGGCGTAATCGAGGTAGGAACGACGCATCTCGTCTTCGAGGCTGATAGGGAGTGTTTCTTTGGCGAACTGATCCATGGGGGCTATCGGCTAAAAGTGGCTTAAAGTCTGGGATTCTAGCATGATAAGCCCCTCAAATCATGCCAACTTTCCCTAGGTTTTTTATCGTTCCCGAACAAGTAATTACAGCGTTCGGATAGACACTCCGGAAGCACAATAATGTCAGCCGAAAGCCAAATTTCATTAGAAATCTTGTGAAGGTTGATTTACGCTAGTAAGTTCTGGTTCAAACTCACTCACACAGGAGATACATTATGGCCGTACTCGTTGGCAAACCAGCCCCGGATTTCACCGCAGCCGCTGTCATGGGCAACAATGAGATCAAGGAAGATTTCAATCTTTCTGCTTACATCAAGGGCAAGCCTGCCGTGGTCTTCTTCTGGCCGCTGGACTTCACTTTCGTCTGTCCATCCGAATTGATCGCATTCGACCACCGCCTGGAAGAATTCAAGAAACGCGGGGTTGAGGTGGTAGGCGTCTCCATCGACTCGCATTTCACCCATCTCGCCTGGAAGAACACGCCCATCGACAAAGGCGGCATCGGCCAGGTCGGCTACCCGATGGTGGCGGATATCAAGCACGAGATCGCCAAAGCCTATGATGTGGAATTGTCGGATGCGGGCGTCGCCTTGCGCGGGTCTTTCCTGATCGACAAGAACGGTGTCGTCATGCACCAGGTCGTGAACATGCTGCCGCTCGGCCGCGATATCGACGAGATGCTGCGCATGGTCGATGCGCTGCAGTTCTTCGAAGAGCATGGCGAAGTCTGCCCGGCAGGCTGGAAAAAGGGTAAGGCCGGCATGAGCGCTTCCACCGAGGGCGTCGCCAAATACCTCGCCGAGAACGCTGCCCAGCTGTAGATCGCGATTCCTTAGACCCAAAACGATCACGGGGCCGATGGCCCCGTGATCGTTTTATAGGACAGTAAAGATGACTTACTTGCGTCCGATACCGATGACGACCAAGCCGGCGATGATGGCAGCGATCCCCAGTGCGTCAGGTACGGTGACATTCTTCTCTACCTCGGCCGTCGCCTTGAGCGAACCGATCTCCAGCACCGTTTCTTCCTTGGTATAGCTGAAATTCTTGTAAAACAGTCCGGCTACGCCCAATACGATGAGCACGATACCGACGATCATTGATGTTTTCATACAACCTCCCTGGTTGAGATAGAACGGTGATTAGAATTTCTTGCGCGCTTCGGCAACGGCTTTCTTGATCGCCTCCCAAGCTTCGTCTGCGCCTTTCTGCAATTCCAGCCAGGCATCGCCAGCCGAGTGCTGCAATTCCGCCAGCTTGCCACGGGCCTCTTCACGCTTGACCTTCAAGGCGGCGATATGCGATTCATACTTGACCCGCAGTTCGGCATCGGTCTTGCGCAACTGCGCTTCCAGATGGTCGATCTCTACACTCCACTCGTCGAGTTGCGCCTTCAATTTTTCGATATACACGTCTTTCTTGCTCATGATGTGTCCCTTTCCTGGTTTTTTCACATTAACTTCCATTGTCTGACCTGACGAACGCTTAAAAGTGCGATATGGGTAAGACGTGGATGATCTAGGTCAAATAGGCCAGATCCGCTTTCAAGTCTTCGATATGTTCAAGACCCACGGCGATGCGCACCAGGCCATCGCCGATACCCGCAGCAGCACGCGCTTCCGGCGTCACGCGGCTGTGCGTCGTTGTGGCCGGGTGCGTGATGGTGCTCTTGGCATCGCCCAGGTTGGCTGTGATCGAGATGAGTTTCGTCGCGTCGATCAGTTTCCATGCCGCTTCCTTGCCGCCCTTGACGTCGAAGGACACGATCGCCCCGCCAGTCTTTTGTTGCCTGAGCGCGAGCGCGTGCTGTGGGTGGGACGGCAGGCCGGGGTAATACACGCGCTCTACCCCCTGCTGCTGTTCCAGCCATTGGGCGAGCGCCAGAGCATTGCGTGAATGCGCATCCATGCGCACGTGCAGGGTCTCAAGCCCCTTGAGGAAGACCCAGGCATTGAATGCGCTCATCGTAGGGCCTGCGGTACGCAGGAAGCCATACACCGGCTCGAGCACATCCTTCTTGCCCAGCACGGCACCGCCGAGGCAACGCCCCTGACCGTCGATGTACTTGGTGGCGGAATGGATGATGATGTCCGCACCAAGGTCCAGCGGACGCTGGAGTGCAGGCGTACAAAAGCAGTTATCGACAGCCAGCAGCGCCCCTGCCTCATGGGCGATCCTGGCCAGCAAGGCGATATCGCAGACCTCGGTCAAGGGATTGGATGGCGTCTCGACGAAGAACAGCTTGGTGTTATCCCGAACTGCAGCCTGCCACTCCTCAGGCTCGGTCAATGAGACGAAGGTGGTTTGCAGGCCCCAGCGGTGCAGGATGTTGCTGAACAACTGTACCGATGTACCGAAGATGCTGCGCGAGGCGACCACATGGTCACCTGCCGAGCACAAGCCCATGACGCATGCCAGGATGGCGGACATGCCGGAGGACGTGGCAACGCAATATTCCGCACCTTCCAGGGCCGCCAGCTTGTTCTGGAACATGGTGACGGTCGGGTTGGTGAAGCGCGAATAGATGTTGCCGGGCTCTTGGCCGCCGAATCTGGCTGCGGCCTGTGCGGCGTTCTCGAAAACGAAGCTGGAGGTCAGGAACATGGCCTCGGAATTCTCGCCGAATTGCGTATGTTCGCTACCTGCCCGGACACCAAGGGTTTCCGGATGCCATTGTTCACTCATGTCTATCACCCTTCTTGTTCAATTGTGCGGGCATAAAAAAACCCGCTGTAGCCAAAGCTAAAACGGGTTGTTCTACTCGCTTTAGCTGTATTTGTAATGCGCCCGCAAGCTGAGTATTACCGTGATTCACGGTACGCTCAAATCGGCGCAGAATTCATGGTATCGCTGCACTGGCCGCCCGTCAAGCTAGGCGGCCTCTTCCTCATGCTCCTTGGCGTTCACCAGATTCAGGTCCAGTTGCGTGCTGGAGTTGGTCGGCTTCTTGAATTTCAGGCCTTCGCTGCGCGCAGACTCGATGACCGCCAGGTAGTGCTCATCGACGTCTCCGGTCACATAATTGCCGTCAAAACAGGAACAATCGAAAGCTTTGATGTCCGGATTGCTGAGCTGGACCGCCTTGATCAGTGCATCAAGATCCTGATAGATCAGTGCATCCGCACCGATCTCGCGACAGATCTCTTCGTCGCTGCGCCCGGTCGCCAGCAATTCATCCCGGGTCGGCATGTCGATACCATAGACGTTAGGGAATCGCACCGGGGGCGCGGCCGATGCGAAATACACCTTGTTGGCGCCGGCATCACGCGCCATCTGGACGATCTGCTGGGACGTCGTGCCACGGACGATGGAATCGTCGACCAGCAACACATTCTTGCCCTTGAATTCCATGCCGATCGGATTGAGCTTCTGGCGCACGGACTTCTTGCGCAGGGCCTGGCCAGGCATGATGAAGGTACGGCCGATGTAGCGATTCTTGATGAAGCCTTCGCGGTATGTCAGGTTCAATGCATTGGCCAGCTGCAGCGCGCTTGGACGGCTGGTGTCGGGAATGGGAATGACGACGTCGATATGCAGGTCTTTCCATTCCTCGCGGATCTTCTCGGCCAGGCTTTCCCCCATATGCAAGCGGGTCTGATAGACCGAGACGCCATCGATCACGGAATCCGGCCTTGCCAGGTAGACGTACTCGAAGATGCAGGAGTTGAGTTTCGGGTTCTCGGCGCATTGGCGGGAAAAGAAGTTTCCATCCATGTCGATGAAGATCGCTTCACCGGGGGCGACATCGCGAACCAGCTTGAAACCCAGCACGTCGAGCGCCACGCTCTCGGAGGCGACGATATATTCGACGCCTTGGGGACTCTCATTCTTGCCGATGACCAGCGGACGGATACCGTTCGGGTCGCGGAAGGCCAGCAGGCCGAAATTGGCGATCATGGCGACGACGCCATAGGCACCCAGGCAGCGTTTATGTACACCAGCGACGGCTTCGAACACCATATCGGTATTCAATACCGCATTATGGGCGGTCCGTTCGATCTCGTGCGCCAACACGTTGAGCAGCACCTCGGAATCGGAACTGGTGTTGATATGACGCAGATCCTGCCTGAACATCTCTTCCTTCAGCTGACTGGAATTGGTCAGGTTGCCGTTGTGGCCGAGGACGATACCGAACGGAGAGTTGACATAGAAAGGCTGGGCTTCGGCCGCAGAGGATGATCCGGCCGTGGGGTAGCGCACGTGGGCGATGCCCGCATTGCCGATGAGGCTACGCATATGGCGGGTCTGGAACACATCCTGCACTAGCCCGTTGTTCTTGTGCATGTAGAAGGTATTGCCGTCGCATGTGACGATGCCTGCAGCATCCTGACCACGATGCTGTAATACCAGCAACCCATCGTAAAGCAGCTGGTTGACAGGGTTCTTACCGACGACTCCGATAATTCCACACATGAAGTGACACCTTTAAAACTAGAATCCAGGTAACCGAATCGAGCTGCGAGCACTCAATTTAGTCGTATTTAACATGCTTGGCAATGTCTCGCGGCAGCCAGGGCAACACGCTGATCACCAAGGCCTCCAGCGGCGAACTGAACATCGCATTGCGCCAGCGCGCATCCTTGGGCAGGCTGGTCAATCCGGCGAGGAACACCAGGACCATGAGGATCAGCACGCCGCGGGCCAGTCCGAATACCGCGCCCAGTCCCCTATCTAGCCAGCTCAGGCCGACCTTCTTGAATATCTGGGATAGCGCAATCGCTAACAGGCTACATACCAATAATGTGGCCAAAAACAGAATTATAAAGGCCGCCAGGAATTTCAATGCCTCGCTGGGGATGCTATCCGGCAGCAACGGAGCCAGTTCCAATGTGTAGACCTTGGCCACGAAAAAAGCGACGACCCAACTGACCAGCGCCAGGACTTCTCTGACCAACCCGCGCATCATGCTGAGCAGGATAGAGAGGCCCAGTATGGCTAGCACGGCGTAATCAAAGCTCGTCATGGCGTGAGACGTTGCCCCTTTACTTGGTGACGACCATACCGGTCATGCCTGCGCCCTTGATCTTGTCCAATGCCGATTCAGCCTCGGCGCGATCCGTGAATGGGCCGGCCCGCAACCGGATCTTGTCACCTTTGGTCGTGGCGACCTTCTCTGTGTAGGATTTATAGCCTAGGCCCTGCAGCTTCTGCTGCAGCTGTTTGACGTTGTTGCTATCCGAGAACACGCCGATCTGGACAGAAGCACCACCCGATGCGGTTGCCTGGGTCGCTTCTTTGGCGGCAGTGGCTTCTGCGGGCTTAGTCTGACCTACAGGCTTGGCTGGAGCGACAGGCTTGGCAGGGGTAGTCGTTTGCGTGTCGACCTTGTCCGGTGGTGGCGTCTGTGGCTCAGCCTTCGCCGGCTCGGCATCGCCAGCGCTCTGGGTGCCGGTCATGCTGGCCGACTCTGGCACTTCAGGTGTACTCGTCTCCGCGGGAACAACTGGCGTTTCAGGCACAGGGACAACCTTGGAGGTGAAGTCCTTGTTATCCTGGCTAGGAATGGTGATGGCGATCTCTTGTTGCGGGGTCTTGACCGAGCGGTCATCGAGCACCATCGGCAAGATGGTGACCATGAGCAGGACGAGTGCGATCGCCCCTACGAGACGTCTACGGGCACGCTTCTTAAACTGGATTTCCTGTTCATTCAGCTGATTTGACGCCATCTTGATTCGATCCTAGCAATTGTGATGATCGGGAAAGGTTCACGAGTGCCGCTGCATGACTTCAGCGACGGTGAAGAACGATCCGAATACGATAATTCTATCATTTTCAGAGGCCTCCAGACAGGCTTGCGCGAACGCCCCCGATAAATCATCGAAGCGATCGACCTCGGCGGCTGGGTCTTCCGACTGGATGGAGGCTGCCAGATCCTCCACCTTGGCGGCCCGGCCATTATGGATCTCGGCGACATGCCACTTATCGATCTGCGATCGCAAGACCCTGATGACACCAGGAATATCCTTATCCGCCAGCATGGAGAAAACGGCGATGGTCCTGCCCTGGATCGGCTGCTGGGCGAGGTTTTTGGCCAAGGCCTCCGCCGCGTGCGGATTATGGGCAACATCGATGACGATCGATGGCTTGTCCTGCAGCTTCTGGAATCGACCGGCCAGCTCCACCTTCTGCAAGCCGATCTGCATCTGGGAGAGACTGACGGGCAGCCGAGGCTGCAACACCTGCACGGCCTCAATGACACAGGCGGCGTTGAACAACTGGAAATCGCCTGTCAGCGCAGGTAAGGGCAAGTCGAGCGCTTCTTCGTTCCCGTGCTCGTATCGCCATCCGTCCACGGTGACTCTGAAGCCGAAATCCCTGTGTATCTGCCGATAGTCGGCACCCACATGATGTGCTCGATCGATCAGGGTCTGTGGAGGATGTGCGTCGCCACAGATTGCCGCCACCCCATGACGGTAGATGCCCGCCTTTTCAAAACCGATGCTTTCCCGGGTGTCCCCGAGATAATCCATATGATCGAGATCGATACTGGTCACGATCGTGCAAGCCGGTTCGAAGATGTTGACCGCATCCA
>CBFGLF010000004.1:0-37441 GCA_965649545.1 uncultured Methylotenera sp. | reverse complement strand
GTACCCTCTGTCCGCACGGCTTCGCCCGTGTCATGCCTTGGGACCTCATGGAATCCTACACGCTCGACAACGGTGCCACCCGGCTCATCCTGCAGATCATGCATACCCCGGTGGCCCAGCGGCAGCTGTCCTACCCTTATAACCTGTCGCTCACCATCGATATCGGCTCGACCTTGAAGATCGCGCTCACGACCACCAACCGCGGCAGCCAGCCTTTCGTCATCGGCGAGGCGTTCCATACGTACTTTCAGGTCAGCGACGTGGGCAATATCGCCATCACCGGCCTGGAGGGCTGTGAATACGCCGATAAGGTGCTGAACTACGACCGTCATACCCAACAGGATGCGATCAAATTCGACCAGGAATTCGATCGTGTCTATGTCAATACCAAGGCGGACTGCGTGATCGAGGATCCGGGTCTGCATCGCCGTATCCGTATCGCCAAGACCGGCAGCAATGCCACCGTCATCTGGACGCCTTGGCGCGAGAAGGCGCACGGCTTGGGAGACATGGGACTGGATGAGAACTGGCGCAGGATGATCTGCGTGGAGTCTGCCAATGCCATGGAAAACATCGTCATGGTCAGCCCGAACCAGTCGCATGTGCTGGCGGTGGAGTACAGCACCGAATCGATGTAGCCGGGCTGGTTGGCTGCCTGTTCCTGAAGACCCGGGCGCCCGAACGGCGCCGGATTTGATTGCCCGACAGCGAGACCCATGAAACGCATATCCCTGATCCTGCTGGCCTGCCTATCGCTGGTATCGTTCCCCTCTGTTGCGGAAAGCCTCGGTCGCCTGACGGTGATCTCGGATCTCGATCAGCCCTTGATCGCCGAGATCGAGCTCCACGGCGTCAACACAACTGATCTCAGTCAGTATTCGGCACAGCTGGCTTCCGACCAAGCCTACCGGATCCAGGGTATCGAAAAGACGCCACCCCAGAACAGTATCCGCGTTGAAGTCATCCGTAAGTTCGATAACAGCCCCGTACTCAAGCTAACCTCGAGCCAGGCCTTGCACAGCCGCTCGACCAATATTCTGGTTCAACTCGATTGGCCCAGTGGGCGCGTGATGCGCGAGTACGCTTTGCTGCTTGAGCCGAGTCAGGTCTCCAACAGCGCACCTGCGCCGATCGATAGCGTCGTCTTCACCCGAAATCGTGCGCCTGCACCGGCCGAGGTTACAGAGGTGGCGAAGCCCCTAGCCAAGCAGGAAGCGCCTGCTGCGGCGTCAGCGGCATCGAATCCGGCTCCAGCTCCAGAGCCTGTCAAACCTAAACCTCCCGCGGCGGTCGCCGAAACCGCAAGCGCTGCCTATGCCACGAACAAGGGAGATACCCTGAGCAAGATCGCGCGGCGGATGCAAGTCGATGGCGTCAGCCTCGACCAGATGCTGCAGGCCCTCTATCTCGCCAATAAAGACGCATTCATCGATGGCGATATCAACAAGCTGAAAGCCGGGGTCGAGCTTAAACCGCCTTCGGCGGCCGATTTTGCATCGGCCCTGGCAGAACCAGCGGTCACGGCGCAGTCCGAGGATTGGCGCAGCTATCGTAATCAAGCGGCGAATCTCGTGAAGGAGAGCGAGGCTAGCGAAACCGGTGCCGAGCAGGTGCCGCAAACCGGCAAGCTTGCCAAGGTCGAGGATAAGGCAGCCCCTGCGACCGGTGGCGCGAAAGATGTGCTGAAACTCTCGCGGACCGATCTCATCGATGAAAAATGGCTGAGTCGCGAAGCGCAATTCGAACAGGAGAAACAGGCGCTCGAAGAAGAGGTGACGGTGCGCGAGAATCGCCTGGAAGACGCCAACCAGCGCATCGTCGAACTGGAAAAGCAGGTCCGCGACCTGAACCTGTTGCTGGAGAAGAATCGCCAGGCGGCGATTCAACCGCCGCCGCAGGGCAAGCGCGACTGGCTGGCTTTCGCCAGCGACCTTCGGGAGGCATTGAAACAGCCATCCGACGGACTGCTCGCAGCGATCGGGATCGGCGGCCTGCTGCTGCTCATGCTGATCCTGAGAGCCTTCTCGGGCCGGAAGTCCGGCGCCTTGCAGCGGCGAGAGCCCACCGTGTGAACCAAAGAGATCGCACGCGATTGAAACGATGACAGCCGAGCGCTGTCAACCAGTACACTGCAGGGACGTTTAACCTCCTATCCAGGATTGGGTAAGAAGCCGTTCTATCAGCCTTCTCGGGCTTTTAAGCGCCTTCAAAGATGGGTATGATTAGCCTGTAGCAAAACGGTTTGTCCAAAAAAGATCGAAATGATGAAGGAGAAAGCATGAAAGCATTATTATTGACGGTTGCCGCCGCTGGTGCAGTGATGCTGGCTGGACAGGCGAGCGCAGCGGACGCCAAGGCCGCAGAAGCGCTGGCTCAGAAGAACGGCTGTCTGGCGTGTCACGCAGTAGCAAACAAAGTGGTTGGCCCTTCCTATAAGGATGTCGCCGCCAAGTACAAGGGTCAGAAGGATGCCGAAGCCAAGCTGATCGCCAAGGTCAAGGCGGGTGGTAGTGGTGTGTGGGGTCCGATCCCGATGCCGCCTAACAGTCCGCATGTGAAAGACGAAGACATCAAGACCATCGTTCAGTGGATCCTGACGGTCAAATAACCCGCTGGTCAGCAGGTTAGCGTCATAAAAAGGCCCGTCTCATGACGGGCTTTTTTATTGGGTCCATTCTATTGGATCGCAGCAATTCAGTCGGTGCTGCTTCTCAATTTGCTGTGGTGCATGGAATACAGGAAATAGAAGGCGACTCCGGCTACGATCCACCACATGAATCGGTGCCAGGTACCCGCCGGCAGGAAGGTCATCAAGGCGGTGCAGGAGATCACGCCCAGTACCGGGATCAGCGGGTTCCATGGGTTTCGGAACGGGCGATGCAGGTCAGGGTGGCGGATACGCATGACGATGACACCGATGCAGACCATGACGAAGCTCGCCAACGTACCGATATTGACGGTCTCGGCCAAGGCGCCCAGCGGGAAGAACCCGGCGACCAGCGAGACGACGAAACCGCACATGAGGATGATGCGGACGGGTGTCTGGCGGTCCGGATCGACCTTGGAGAAGACCGGCGAGATCAGCCCATCACGGCTCATGGCGAAGAGGATGCGGGTCAGCCCGTAGAGCAACACCAGTAGCACCGTGATCAGTCCGGCCAGCACGCCGGTCGCCACCAGGGTAGACGACCAGGTGTAGCCTAGCTGGGTCAGCGCGTAGGCCACCGGGGAAGAGACGTTCAATTCAGGATATGGCACCACGCCGGTCAACAGGCCCGATACCAAGATGTAGATGATGGTGCAGAAGGTGAGCGAGGCGATCAGGCCGATGGGTAAGTCGCGTTGCGGATTCTTCGCCTCGTCGGCAGCGGTCGAGACGGCATCGAAGCCGAAATAGGCGAAGAAGACCAGTGATGCGCCCGCCAGCACGCCGATGGTCTTGCCGTCTTCCAGCGTATCGAACCAGCCGAAGGGCATGAACGGCTGCCAGTTGTCGGTGTTGAGGTGCATCGAGGCGATGGCGATGAAGATGGCGATGGTGCTGAGTTTGACGACGACGATGATGTTGTTGAAGCGCGCGCTTTCCTTGACGCCGATGATGAGCAGCAGCGTCAAGACCCAGATGATGGCGAAGGCGGGCAGGTTGATGATGCCGCCCATGCTCGGTGCCTTGATCCAGGCATCCGGCAGGTGGATGTTGAAATTCACCAGGGTGTTGATGAAATAGCCGGACCAGCCGTTGGCCACAGCCGCCGCCCCGACCCCGTACTCCAGCAGCAATATCCAGCCGATGACCCAGGCGAAGAACTCGCCGAACGCGACATAACTGTAACCGTAGGCGCTGCCTGAACCGCCCACTGCTGCAGCCAACTCGGCGTAAGAGAAGGCGGCGAATGCGGACGCGATGCCGGCGAAAACGAAAGAGAGCACGACGGCAGGGCCGGCTTGCGTCGCGGCGGCGATCCCCGTCAGCACGAATATCCCGGTCCCGATCGCACAGCCGATGCCCAGTAGCGCCAGATCGAACGCGCTCAGGCACTTCTTCAGTCCACTATCGGCATGGGGAACGATAGGTTTGGTGCGGAACAGCTGTGCAAGCATGGTATCTCCCGATGTTATTGTTCTAAGTATGCATGAATCAGGCCAGCCAATCGCGCCCTGTCAGAAAATCCGTATAGAGTTTCGCTTCGGGGGTGTTCTCTGCAGGTTTCCAGTCATAACGCCATTTGACGATAGGCGGCATGGATAGCAGGATGGATTCGGTGCGACCGTTGGATTGCAGACCGAACAAGGTGCCGCGGTCGAACACCAGGTTGAATTCGACGTAGCGGCCGCGTCGATAGGCCTGGAAATCGCGTTCCCGCTCGCCGTAGGGGGTGTCCTTGCGGCGCTGCACGATCGGCAGGTAAGCGTTGATGAAGGCATCGCCTACGCTACGTTGCAAAGCGAAGCTCTGCTCGAAGCCCAGTTCGTTGAAATCGTCGAAGAAGATACCGCCGATACCGCGGGGCTCCTTGCGGTGCTTGAGATAGAAGTAGTCGTCGCAGGTCTTCTTGAAGGCCGGGTAATACGCTGCACTGAAAGGCGCCAACGCGTCGCGGCAGGTGCGATGGAAGTGCACGGCGTCTTCCTCGAACCCGTAATAAGGGGTGAGATCCATGCCGCCGCCGAACCACCAGATATCCTGGTCAGCCTGTTCGGCTGTCCCGCTTTTGGGAGCACGCGCCACAAAGAAGCGCACGTTCATGTGCACGGTGGGGATGTAGGGATTGCGCGGGTGCAACACGAGCGAGACGCCCATGGCTTCCCAGCTGCGCCCTGCGGCTTCCGGATGGGCGATGGTCGCGGCGGGCGGCAGCTTGTTACCCAGCACGTGCGAAAAGCCAACGCCGGCACGTTCGAAGACGTTGCCTTCTTCCAGCATGCAGGAGGTCCCGCCGCCCCCTTCCGGGCGTTGCCAGCTGTCATGGAGGAAATGCTTGCCGTCGATCAACTGGATGGCTTCGACGATGCGGTTCTGCAGATGCTGCAGATATTCATATACGGCTTGGGAGTTCATCGGATTTCCGGGTTATTTCCTGAGGATTCTACCAGTCAGCAGATCGGCGATGGTCGATGGGCGCTTGGCCCCACCGGTACGTCCCCGGATCACTTTGGCCTGGGTAGCGAAACGACGCAGGCAGTCTCGCGTGGTCTTCGCTGGGCGACCACCGCTGCGGTTGGCGCTGGTGGACACCAGCGCAGTACCGCTCTCGCGGCAGAGCTTACGGCTCAAAGGGTGGGCCGTCAGGCGTACCGCGACGGACCGGTGCTGTCCTGTTAGCCAGCGCGGGCAGTCGGCGGCTCTCGGGACGACCCAGGTGTAGGGTTTTTTCTGGCTGCTCTGCGCCAGCCGCTGTTGTTGCTCTGGGGTCAGGGGTGCGATGTAGGGTGCGAGTTGCCGTAGATCGGTGGCGATCAGGATGAGCCCTTTGCGTTGCGGCCGCCCCTTGATCTTGAGCACGCGCTGCACAGCCCGGCGGTTGGCCGGATCGCAGCCAAGGCCGAACACCGATTCGGTGGGATAGGCGATGACGCCGCCAGAGCGAAGATAGTGCTGTAAGCCTCGTCCTATCATGCCAGTTACACCTGAGTCATATCGATGGGCGAGTGGGATGAAGCGCAAGATGCCCGGCGTGCAGATAGCCAGGCAGTACAACGACTACGACGAGTATCCGAGCACCGCGCAACGCCGCAATTCGCCCGCGTAGCCATGGAGACTAGCCTTTCACGGCGCGGAAGCCGATATCCTTGCGATACTGCGCCCCCTCGAACTTGATGCCTTCGGCAATCTCGTAGGCACGGGCTTGCGCATACTTCACCGTTTCACCCAATGCCGTCACGCAGAGCACACGGCCACCACTGGTGACGACCTGGTCGTCTTGCATGCGGGTTCCTGCATGGAACACCTGTGCATCCTGCAGATCCTTGGGCAAGCCCGTGATCACGTCACCGGTGCGCGGGTTCTCAGGATAATTGCCGGCAGCGATCACCACGCCCAGCGCGGTACGGCGATCCCAGTCGGCTTCCACCTGGTCCAACGTACCATCGATGGCGTGCTCCGCCAGGGTCACGAGGTCGGATTTGAGGCGCAGCATGATGGGCTGGGTCTCCGGGTCGCCCATGCGGCAGTTGAACTCCAAGGTCTTGACCGTGCCGTCCGGCGAGATCATGAGGCCTGCATACAGGAAGCCGGTGTAGGGGATGCCGTCCTTGGCCATGCCGGCGACGGTAGGTTTGATGATCTCGCGCATGACACGTCCATGGATCTCCGGGGTCACCACCGGTGCCGGGGAATAGGCCCCCATGCCGCCGGTATTTGGGCCCTGGTCGCCATCCAGCAAGCGTTTGTGATCCTGGCTGGTGGCCAATGGCAAGATGTTCTTGCCGTCGACCATGACGATGAAACTCGCCTCTTCGCCTTGCAGGAATTCCTCAATGACCACACGGGCACCGGCACTGCCGAGCTTGTTGTCGGAGAGCATGGCGTCGATAGCGGCATGGGCTTCGTCCAGGCTCGTGGCAACCACGACACCTTTGCCGGCGGCGAGGCCGTCAGCCTTGATGACGATAGGTGCGCCTTGCTGGTTCACATAGTCATGCGCCGCCTGGGCGTCGGTGAAGGTCGCGTAAGCAGCGGTGGGGATGCCGTGACGCATCATGAAGGCCTTGGCGAAATCCTTGGAGGATTCGAGCTGTGCGGCGGCCTTGGTCGGGCCGAAGATCTTCAGGCCTGCGGCGCGGAAGGCGTCGACCACGCCTTGTGAAAGCGTGGCTTCGGGGCCGACGATGGTCAGCCCGATCTGCTCGTTCTCGGCGAAAGCCACGAGTTCCGGCACTGTGGTGACGGGTACGTTGACCATGTCCGGATCGAGCGCCGTGCCGGCGTTGCCGGGAGCGACGTAGATACGGCTGACATTCTTGTTCTGGGCCAGCTTCCAGGCTAATGCGTGTTCTCGGCCACCACCACCAATGACTAATACTTTCATATGGAATCCATTTTTTGAGCGCATCGCTGCGTCGCGTGCTCGCTCATTCCTTGTCTATCTAAATGATATGCCTGCGTCATTCGCTGCGCGGCTCCTTGTGCTGCATCTCAAAGAATGAATTCCGAGACTGGCGCATGTTTTTAGTGTCTAAAGTGGCGGATGCCGGTCAATACCATCGCGATGCCATGTTCGTCTGCCGCGGCGATCACTTCTTCGTCACGCATGCTGCCGCCCGGATGGATCACGCAGGAAGCCCCGGCGGCGGCCAGCACGTCGATCCCGTCACGGAACGGGAAGAACGCGTCGGAAGCGACCACGGAGCCCTTCAACGACAGGCCGGCGTTCTCGGCCTTGATCGCGGCGATCTTGGTGCTGTCGACGCGGCTCATCTGGCCGGCACCGACGCCCAGTGTCATGCCGTCGCCACAGAACACGATGGCGTTGGATTTGACGTAGGTCGCCACGCGCCAGGCGAACAGCAGGTCATCCAGCTGTTGAGGCGTCGGCTGTTTTTTGGTGACGATCTTGAGGTCGGACTTCAGCAGTTCATGGTTATCGGCCGTCTGGATCAGGATGCCGGAACCGACGCGCTTGATGTCATGCGAGTTGCGGCCCTTGTGCCATGGCGTCTCTCCACCCGCAGGCAAAGCGATCTTCAGTACGCGCACATTGGCCTTGGCCTTGAATACCGCCAGTGCGCCCGCGCTGAAGTCGGGGGCGATGAGCACCTCGACGAACTGCTTGGAAACCGCTTCTGCCGTGGCTTCGTCGATCGCATGGTTGAAAGCGATGATGCCGCCGAAGGCCGAAGTCGGGTCCGTCTTGAAGGCCTTTTGATAGGCTTCCAGGGTGGTCGGTGCGACAGCGACGCCACATGGGTTGGCATGCTTGACGATGACGCAGGCGGCAGCTTTGTTTGCAGAAGCGTCGAACGATTTGACGCACTCCCAGGCCGCGTCGGCATCGGCGATGTTGTTGTAGGAGAGTTCCTTGCCTTGCAACTGTTCCGCCATTACCAGCGAACCCGGTGCCGGGTAGAGATCGCGGTAGAACGCAGCCTGTTGATGCGGGTTCTCGCCGTAGCGGAGATCCTGCACCTTGACGAAGCGGCCGTTGGTCTGCCCCGGGAACGGGTTGCGCGTGCCGTCGCTGTTGAACGAGGACAGGTAATCGCTGATGGCGGCATCGTAATTGCTGATGCGGTTGAAGGCTGCGACCGAGAGCGCAAAACGCGTCGCCTGGCTGGTCGCCCCACCCGTGCGCTTCATCTCGGCGACTACATCCGCGTATTGCGAAGCATCGGTCAGCACGGCGACATCCTTCCAGTTCTTGGCGGCAGAACGCACCATGGCCGGGCCGCCGATATCGATGTTCTCGATGGCGTCTTCCAGCGTGCAGTCAGCCTTGGCCACCGTGGCCTCGAACGGGTATAGATTGACCACCAGCAGATCGATATTGGGGATGCCGGCATCCTTCATCGCGGCGACATGTTCAGGCACATCACGACGGCCGAGCAGGCCACCGTGCACCTTGGGATGCAAGGTCTTGACGCGGCCATCCAGCATCTCCGGGAAGCCGGTGTAATCGCTGACTTCGATGACCGGGATATTGTTGTCGCGGAATAGCTTGGCGGTCCCGCCGGTTGAGAGGATCTCGACGCCGAAGCCGGCCAGGGCCTGGGCGAATTCGACGATGCCGTTTTTATCGGAAACACTGATGAGGGCGCGTTTGATGACTGCCATATTGAAAACTCTGGAGAAAGATTGAAATTATTGGAGGTCGTGCTGCTGTAACTTCTTGCGCAAGGTGTTGCGGTTCAGGCCGAGGATCTCGGCCGCCTTGCTCTGGTTGCCGCCGGCGCGATGCAGCACGAATTCCAGCAGGGGTCTTTCCACGCAATTGAGCACCATGTCGTAGACGGCGTGCGGACGTTGCCCATCCAGGTCCTTGAAGTATTCCTCCAAGGCAGCACGGACGCAGGCGTCCAGATCCTTATTGCTCATTACGCCGCCAGTGCCTGGGCTGCGGGGTCTTCCTCGGCTGTCTCATACTGCAAACGATCCCCTTGTTGTTGTAAGGCACCAAAGAACGCATTGATTGCATCTAATTGTTCTTCTATCGATTGCAATTGGTTCATGTGGTGGCGGAAATTGGCTGAGCCCACGAGGCCCTTGGTGTACCAGGAGATATGCTTGCGCGCGACGCGCATGCCGGTCAGGTCGCCGTAGAAATCGTAGAGGTCATGCAAGTGCGCCAGCATGACTTCGTGGATCTCGGTGACGGTGGGCGGCAGCATATGGGTGCCGGTATTGAGGTAATGCTCGATCTCGCGGAATATCCAGGGGCGGCCCTGGGCGGCCCGGCCGATCATGACGGCATCGGCCTGGGTGTATTCCAGTACGTACTTGGCTTTTTCCGGCGTGGTGATGTCGCCGTTGGCGATGAGCGGGATCTTGATCGCCTGTTTGACGGCGGCGATGGTGTCGTATTCCGCCTCGCCCATGTAGGCACAGGCGCGGGTGCGGCCATGCATGGCAAGGGCTTGCACGCCGATGTCTTCGGCCATGCGGGCCACGTTGACGGCGTTGCGGTTCTGCTTGTCCCAGCCGGTGCGAATCTTTAGCGTAACCGGCACATCGACAGCGGCGACGACCGCCTTAAGGATTTGCGAGACCAGCGGCTCGTCCTTCAACAGCGCAGAGCCAGCCATCACGTTGCAGATCTTCTTCGCCGGGCAACCCATGTTGATATCGATGATCTGTGCGCCGTTATCGACGTTGTATCTGGCGGCTTCCGCCATCATCTTCGGGTCGGCCCCGGCGATCTGTACGGAGATGGGTTCGACCTCACCTTCGTGGTTGGCGCGACGCAAGGTCTTGGCGCTGCCGTAGAGCAAGGAATTGGACGTCACCATCTCGGAGACCGCAAGGCCCGCGCCCATCTTCTTGCAGAGCATGCGGAATGGTCGATCGGTCACCCCTGCCATGGGAGCGACGACCAGATTGTTCTTCAGTTTGTAAGGACCAATTTGCATGAAGTCTCTGCTACCCCGAGGGGTGCGATAGCGGAAAGTTGCTTATTTTATATGCAAAGCGCACCGCCGCAAACCTCAGAATCAACAATCTTGGGTCAGCTGGGCGCCGTCTCGATCTCAAGCCTGGTTAGCCATTGCAGGGCATGATTGCGGTCATCGCCGCACATCTCCAGGCTTGGCTGGATGCCGCCGCAGAACGCCGGCCGCTCCGGCTGGCCGAAGATGGCGCAGCGCATGTCATCCATTAGCTGTACACAGCGTACGCCGGCCGGCTTGCCGTCGGGCATGCCGGGGATGGGGCTATTGATGGAGGGCGCGATACAACAGGCGCCGCACTGGCTGCGGCATTCCATCATGTGGGCGGCAGTTCGCACCAGGCGAAACCGGCAGTCGTGACGGCTTGGCAGATCTCGCACATGCCTGCTTCGACCGCTGCTACTGGGCCTTTGAGGCCGAGTTCGATGGTGCGGCGGGTATCGAGTTTGGGCAGGCTGAAGAGTTTGCAATCCGGATAAGCGGCCACGATCCGGTTCATGAGATCGATGAGCTGGCTCTCGCCGGCATCCATGACCAGGATGGAGGATTCGACCTGCGGTTGCTGATGGAAATGCTCCGCGTAGTGGGTGTCCAGCACCCATGCCATCATGGGCCAGGCCATCTGCGGGAAGCCGGGCATGAAATAGTGGCGGTGCAGGGAGAATCCGGCGACACGGTTCACGGGGTTGGGGATGAGGTCGGCGCCTTGGGGGAAGTCCGCCATCAGCACGCGTTTGGGATAGGCGTTCTCGCCGAATTGCGCTTCGATCTCGGCCACGGCACCGGCATGGCGTTCGATCGGCAGATTCGCCGCCGCCGCCGCGGCTTGCCGGGTATGGTCGTCCGGCGTGGCGCCGATACCACCAAAACAGAACACGATGGCGTCCGTCGCCATCGTGCGCCGCAAGGTGGCGGTGATCTGTGCGGGATCGTCACCCAGATAGTTGGCCCAGGCGAGCGACAATCCGCGCGCCTTGAGCGTCGCGATGGCTTGCGTCAGGTGGGCGTCCTGCCGCTTGCCCGAGAGGATCTCGTCGCCGATGATGATGACGCCGATCTCCGGCGTCTCGCGATGTGTCGTCACTTGATAGCTTCCCCGTTCGTACTAGACCCGGCTTCGACCAGCCGGGGCGTCATTATGTTGCAGTATTCGCTTATGTCGGATCGTCTGGCATGCCGACGCGATTTTTCATGCGATCCTTCCGTGGCATGAGCGGCGGGGGAAACTTCCCCCTTACAATAAGCTCTGAGCAGAAGCGATGACATCACCCATACCACTATCACCACGATGAGCGACGATAAGCAATTTCCCGATGAAGAGGTCATGTGCCTCTGTAGCGGCACCACCTGCGGCCAGATCCGCCTCATGTTCCTGCAGGGCCTGGATACCGAGGCCATCTCCAGAAAGACCGGCGCGCTCACCGGTTGCGGCGGCTGCGAATGGGATCTCGATGCTTTCCTCAAGCAGCTTGCGGCAGAGGCCGAAGCAACCAAGCTCCCATCTCCCTGATCGACTGATCGCTCGGCCTTATCTTCTTACTAGTGCGCCGACTCCCAGTTCGGCCCTGTCCCCACTTCCGCGAGCAAGGGCACATCCAGCGACGCCACGCCTTGCATGAGCTGCGGCAAGGTCTTTTTTACCAGATCCAGTTCGTTCTCCGGCACTTCCAGCACCAGTTCGTCATGTACCTGCATGATGAGTTTGGTCTGCAATCGTTCTTTTTCCAGCCAACCCTGTACCGCGATCATCGCCAGCTTGATGAGATCGGCGGCCGTGCCCTGCATGGGCGCGTTGATCGCTGCACGTTCGGCACCGGCCCGACGCATGCCGTTCGGGCTGTTGATCTCCGGCACCCACAAGCGCCTGCCGAACAGCGTTTCGACATAGCCTTGCTGTTTGGCGGTCTCGCGCGTGTTCTGCATGTAATCCTTCACGCCGGGATAACGTGCGAAGTAGCGCTCGATGTAGCTGGCGGCGGCGCTCCGCTCGATATTGAGGTTCTGCGCCAGGCCAAAGGCGCTCATGCCGTAGATAAGGCCGAAGTTGATGACTTTGGCATAGCGGCGCTGCTCGCTGCTGACGGCGTCACGCTCGACACCGAAGATCTCGGCGGCGGTGGCGCGGTGGATGTCCTCACCGGCGGCGAAGGCCTGCAACAGGCCGGCATCTTTGGAGAAATGCGCCATGATGCGTAGCTCGATCTGCGAATAATCGGCTGAGACGATGACGCTACCCGCCGGTGCGATGAAGGCTTCACGGATGCGGCGGCCCTCGGCCGTGCGCACCGGGATGTTCTGCAGGTTGGGTTCGTTGCTCGACAGGCGGCCGGTGTTGGCGACCGCCTGGCCGTAGTTGGTGTGCACGCGGCCGGTCGTCGGATTGACGGCTTTCGGCAACTTGTCGGTGTAGGTGGATTTGAGCTTGGCCAGGCCGCGGTATTCCAGCAGCAGCTTGGGTAACGGGTAATCCAGCGCCAGCTCCTGCAATACGTCTTCGTCGGTCGATGGCGTACCGGAAGGCGTCTTCTTCAAGGGCTTGATGCCGAGCTTGCCGAACAGGATCTCCTGCAACTGTTTGGGCGAACTGAGGTTGAACGGCTGCCCCGCGAGCTGGTAAGCCTGCTGCTCCAGTTCCATCAGCTTCTGGCCGAGCTCGTGGCTCTGTGTCTGCAGCATCTGGCTGTCGATGAGGACGCCGTTACGCTCGATGGTGAACAGGATCTCCATCACCGGCATCTCGATCTGCCGATAGATGTATTCCAGTTTGGCGTCACCAGAGAGATTAGCAGCGATCTGCGGATACAGGTTCTCATGCAGTTGCAGCGTGATGTCGGCATCCTCTGCGGCGTAATCGGTGGCGACTTCCACAGAGACCTGACTGAATCCGACCTGCTTCGCGCCCTTGCCGGCGACCTCTTCATAGGTGATGGTCTGCACCCCCAGGTGGCGCATGGCGAGGTCATCCATGCCGTGCGAGCGATGGCTTTCCAGCACATAGGATTGCAGCAAGGTGTCGTGGGCGATGCCGTTGAGCGCGATGCCGTGGTTGGCGAGTACGTGCTTGTCGTACTTGAGGTTTTGTCCGACCTTCTTCAGTGCCGGGTCTTCCAGCAGCGGTTTGATGCGGGCGAGGGTGGCGGTGAAATCGAGCTGCTGCGGAGCCCCGGCGTAATCGTGCTTGAGCGGCAGGTAAGCGGCCTTGCCCGGTTCGATCGCGAACGACATGCCGACCAGTTTGGCCGTCATCGGATCGAGCGAGGTGGTTTCGGTGTCGAAACAGATGAGGGCCGCGCGCTGCAATCTGGCTAGCCAGGCATCCAGCGCAGCCTCGGTCAGGATCACCTCATAATCGCGCGTCTGGGTGGCGGGCGCGGCGAACAGGTCGTGCGTCATGGGCGCCTGGCTGTTGCCGGTGCTGGGTGCCTGGGTCGGCGGTGATGCAGGCGCTCTTGCCGGCACCGCCTCGCCTGGCATATTGTCCAGTTCTCGTCGCCAGGTCTTGAAATCGAAGCGCTCGAACAGTTCGGCGAGCTTGGCCTTGTCGGGTGCCTGCGGCAGTAGATGGCTGAAATCGCCGGGGACCCCATCGATATGGGCGAGATCGCAGCGGATGGTAATGAGTTCGCGCCCCGTGGGCAGCCAATCCAGCGCCTTGCGCAGGTTGTCGCCGACCACGCCGGGGATCTTGTCGGCGTTGGCGACGATATTGTCGAGGTTGCCGTATTCCTTCAGCCACTTGACCGCGGTCTTGGGGCCGACCTTTTCCACGCCGGGAACGTTGTCCGAGGTGTCGCCGATGAGGGTCAGATAATCGATGATGAGGCTGGGCGGGATGCCGAACTTGTTCTCTACCCCGGCCACATCCAGCACCTCGTCGGTCTTGCGGAAAGCGTCGCGCATGGTGTTGACCACGGTGACATGGTCGTTGACCAGCTGCGAGATGTCCTTATCGCCGGTGGAAATGATGACCTTCATGCCTTCACGTTCGGCCCATTTCGCCAGGCAGCCGATGACGTCGTCGGCCTCCACGCCTTCGATGGCCAACAAGGGCCAGCCCATGGCCCGGATCGCCTCGTGCAAAGGCTCGATCTGCGCGCGCAGGTCATCGGGCATGGCGGCGCGGTTGGCCTTGTATTCGGGGTAGATATCGTCGCGGAAGGTTTTGCCCTTGGCATCGAACACGCAAGCGCTATAATCGGACGGATAGTCTTTATGCAGGCGCCGCAGCATGTTGAGCACGCCCTGGATCGCGCCGGTCGGCTCATTCTGCTTATTGCGCAGATCCGGCATGGCGTGGAAAGCGCGATAAAGATACGACGACCCGTCGACTAACAACAACGTTTTCATTTGGATATCCGCTATGTCTGCTGCTAAAAAAATACCTAAATTACTCGACCCGGACATGCTGCAAAACAATCACACGGCCCGCGAGTCCTGGCACGCCTTCGAGATTATGGCAGAGTTCGTCGATGCGACCGAACGCCTCAAGCAAATCACGCCGGCGGTGTCCATTTTCGGTAGTGCCCGCACGCCGCCAGACCACCCTTATTACAAACTGACCGAAGAGATCGCCCGCCAGCTGTCGGACGCCGGTTTCAGCGTCATCTCCGGTGGTGGCCCCGGCATCATGGAGGCCGCCAACAAGGGAGCGTTCCATGGCAAGTCGCTGAGCATCGGCCTCAATATCGAGTTGCCGCACGAACAGGTCAGCAACGAGTACCAGGACCTCAGCCAGAACTTCTCGCACTTTTATATGCGCAAGGTCATGTTCGTCAAGAACGCGTCCGCCTATGTGGTGATGCCCGGCGGTTTTGGTACGCTGGACGAGCTGATGGAAGCCCTGACCCTGATCCAGACCAAGAAGACCCGCAAGATCCCCATCATCCTGGTCTGCGCCCCGTTCTGGCAGGGGATGCTGGACTGGTTCCGCAGCGCGCTGGTGGCGGAGGGCATGGTGTCGCCAGAGGACATGGACCTGGTGCAGGTGATCGACGAGCCTGCCAAGGTGGTGGAAGCCATCTTCAAGCACTACGAGACACGCGGTTTCGAGCCTTCGCCGGCCGAACGTCAGGTGCAGCTCTACCTGTGATGCCGGGGCATGCCGTCGGGGCGGCCTTGCAGCTGGCTTTTTTGCGGCGATTCACCTTCAAGCGAACGCTTTTTGCTAGAATCCTGTCTACACCCTTTTGTACGAGGTTAGCATGCGCCTGTTACGCACCTTGATCGTTTTGGCTCTCGCTTTGCCGATGGCTACTTATGCCGCCGGTGAACCCAAGCTGGAGCCTTTGCCGGACGTGCCGCCTCCTCCCGGGGTGACGGAAGGCGATCCCGCTGCCGAACCTGACGTGACCATCATCAAGAAGGGTGAGGATACCGTCGAGGAATACCGTATCAATGGCGAGCTCTACATGATGAAAGTGACGCCGCCGCACGGCACGCCTTACTACCTCATGAAAGAAGACCAGGATAGCGGCTGGTCTCGCATGGAGGGCCCGACCGCGCCACTCGTCATCCCTAAATGGGTGTTGTTCAATTTCTAGTTTTCTTGAAGAGGGCTGAAAAGCCCTCTTAAAGTTTTTATGTCCGTATTCACCACCGTCACCGTCCCACAATTGCAGCAATGGCTGCAGGCCTACCCGCTGGGAGAGTTGCGTGAGCTCAAAGGCATCGCCGCTGGCATCACCAACACCAATTACTTCGTCACCACCGCCAGCGGTCGTTATGTGCTGACGCTGTTCGAACGCAATGAAGCGGCCGAGTTGCCTTACTTCCTCGACCTCATGGCGCACCTGGCAGATCACGGCGTCCCTTGTCCGCATCCTGTCGCCGACCATGACGGCCACAGCCTGGGGGAACTCAACGGCAAGCCGGCGGCGCTGGTGACCTGCCTGCGCGGCAAGGATGTCACGGCACCGAATCCAGCACAGTGCGCGGCCGTCGGCCGGGTGCTGGCCGAATTGCATATCGCCGGCCGTTCTTTCGGCCAGCACATGGATAACCCGCGGGACCAGATGTGGCGCAAACGAACCGCGGATAGCGTGATGCGTTTCCTTGGCGCCGAGGATCAGGCGATGTTGCAGGCCGAACTGGCGTTCGAAGCCGCACTGGATCTGCGGCACCTGCCACGCGGGGTGATCCACGCCGACCTGTTCCGCGACAATGTCCTGTTCGATGGCGATACGCTGGGCGGGCTGATCGATTTCTACTACGCATGTGACGACCTGCTGCTCTACGATGTGGCCATCGCCGTCAACGATTGGTGTGTCGCGCCTGACGGCAGCCTGGATGAGACCAGAGTGCAGCCGCTACTCAAGGCGTATCATGCGGCCCGGCCGTTCAGCGAGGCCGAATCGGCGGCATGGCCTGCGCTGATGCGCATGGCCGCGCTCCGGTTCTGGTTGTCTCGGCTGTATGACCTGCATTACCCGCAGGATGGCGAGCTGACCCACGCCAAAGACCCACAACATTTCCAGAAGATACTGAAGTCACGTATCCAGCAACCTGCCGTCATGAACCTTCATGCTTAACCCGGGGAAACACCTATGAGCACTCCGAATCTCGCGACGAAACAACTGAACGCCTTGCACGGATGGAAATGGATCGTGGACGGGTTCGCCGTGTTCCGGCGCAGCCCGGTGATCTGGATCGCCTTGCTCTTCATCTATCTGCTGATCGGCATGCTGCTCTCCACCGTCAAACTCATCGGCCCCATCGTGCTGAACCTGCTGGCGCCAGTGTTCGTTGCCGGGTTCATGATCGGGTGCCGGGCGCTGGAGAAAGGCGAGGAACTGGAGATCGCGCATCTGTTCGCCGGATTCAAGCATCACACGGCGCAGCTGGTGACGGTCGGCGGCATCTACCTGACAGGTGCCATCGTCGTGGTGGGGATCATCTTCGCCGGGACCGATCAGGCCATGTTGCAAGCGATGGTCTCGGGCGAGAAGCTGAGTCAGGAACAGGCGGCCGCCGCGCTGAACGACGGCTTCATGCTGACCATGCTGCTGGGGCTGGCGCTCATGCTGCCGCTGGTGATGGCTTACTGGTTCGCGCCTGTCCTGGTCACTTTCCACAACATGACCGCCGTGCAGGCGATGAAGCAGAGTTTCTTCGCTTGCCTGCGCAACATCTGGCCGTTCTTCATCTACAGCGTCATCGCGACCGTGTTGCTGGTGTTAGCCGCCTTGCCATTGTTCCTCGGTATGCTGGTGATGATCCCGACCATGATCGCTTCGCTCTACATCAGCTACCGCGATATCTTCGTGATCGAGGAAGCGCAGGTCGCGACCGTCGACGAAGAGGACTAGAAACGCGAGTGAGAAGCGAGGGCTAGATCGCCTCAAGCTTGGCGTATTCCAGCGCCAGCCATTTCAGACCTTCGCGACCGAAATTGACCTGCACGCGCAGGTCATCCGCATTGCCCTCGTAATTCACCACCACCCCCTGACCGAACTTGCTATGCGCGACGGCCTGCCCGATCTTCCATGGCATATGGCTGCGCTGGCTGGCGCCGGATGCGACAGGTGAACTGTAACTGGGTTTGGCGACCGGCGTCGCGTTCAAGCGCTTGAGCAACGCCTCCGGGATCTCGTCCAGGAATCTCGACGGGATGCCGTAGCGGACCTGCCCGTGCAGCATCCGACTTTGCGCGTGACTCAGGTAGAGCCGGCGTCGGGCGCGCGTGACCGCGACATACATCAGGCGACGCTCCTCCTCGAGTCCGCTTGCCTCATAGAGACTCTGCTCATGCGGGCAGAGGCCTTCTTCCAGCCCGCTGATGAAGACCGCCTTGAATTCCAGGCCTTTGGCCGAATGCACGGTCATCAACTGCAAGGCGTCTCGCCCAGCCTCGGCCTGATGCTCGCCGGCTTCTAGGCTGGCGTGTGTCAGGAATTGCGTCAGTAGCGACTGCGCCACCTCGCCGTTCTCATCCACGCTCAGGCCGATATCCTGATTCATGAAGGAGGTGGCTGCCGAGACCAGTTCCTCCAGGTTGGCGATACGATCCTCACCTTCCTTTTCCGTCTGGTAGAAGGTCTTGAGGCCGGACATCGTGGTCGCCAGCTCGGCGACTTCCGGCAGGCTGATGCCGATGGCCTCTTCCTGCATCTGCTTGATGAGGGCGACGAAAGCCGCGATCTTGCCGCTACTTTGCAATGCGGCCTGCCACAGGCTGTTGTTCTGCTGACGTGCCGCCTCCTGCAGTTGCTCCAGACTGCGGGCACCGATACCGCGGGTCGGGAAGTTGATCACGCGCAATAGGGCGGTATCGTCGTCCGGGTTCGCGATCAGGCGCATGTAGGCGAGGGCGTGCTTGATCTCGGCGCGCTCGAAGAAGCGCAAGCCGCCATAGACGCGATACGGCAGGCCGGCGGTGAACAGCGCGTGTTCCAGCACCCGCGACTGGGCGTTGGAGCGGTAGAGCAGCGCGATCTCGCGCAATTCGGTGCCTTCGGCATGCAGCGATTTCACCTCGTCGACGATGAAATTGGCTTCGTCGATATCGTTGTATGCCTGATAGACCCGCACTGGTTCGCCCTTGCCGGCGGCGGTCCAGAGGTTCTTGCCCAGGCGGTTGCGGTTGTGGGTGATGATGGCGTTGGCGGCATCGAGGATGTTGCTGTGCGAGCGATAGTTCTGCTCCAGCTTGACGATGTTCTCGACGGCGAAATCCTGCTCGAAATCCCGCATATTGCCGACGCGGGCGCCGCGAAACGCATAGATCGACTGGTCGTCGTCACCGACGGCGAATACGCAGTTATCGCTACCGGCGAGCAGTTTGAGCCACAGGTACTGCAGGCGGTTGGTGTCCTGGAACTCGTCGACCAGGATGTACCTGAATCGACTCTGGTAATGCTGGCGGATGCCGGGCTCCCGACTCAGCAGCTCGTAGCAGCGCAGCAGCAACTCGGCGAAGTCCACCACGCCTTCACGCTGGCATTGCTTGTCGTATTCGGCGAACACCTCGCGCATACGCTGCGAGTGGGCGTCATAGGCGTCGACCGCGTCTGCCCGCAGGCCCTCTTCCTTGCAGCTGTTGATATAGCCCATGACCTGCTTGGGCGGGAACTTCTCGTCATCGATGTTCATGGCCTTCATCAGGCGCTTGATGGCCGAGAGCTGGTCGGCGGTGTCGAGGATCTGGAAGGTCGCCGGCAACAAGGCTTCGCGATGATGGGCACGCAGCAGGCGGTTACACAGGCCATGGAAGGTGCCGACCCACATGCCGCGCGTATTGATGGGCAACATCGCCGACAAGCGCGACAGCATCTCCTTGGCGGCCTTGTTGGTGAACGTGACGGCCAGGAGCCCATGCGGCGAGACTTGCCCGGTCTGGATCAGCCAGGCGATACGGGTCGTCAGCACACGCGTCTTGCCACTGCCGGCGCCTGCCAGGATCAGGGCCGACTGATGCGGCAATGTCACGGCTTCTAGCTGTTTATCGTTGAGACCGGAAAGCAGGGAATCGGAGCTGGCGGGTGTATTCATGCTGACTATTATCGCATGCCGTATGCATGAAAACAGGCTGGGGCATTGGAACTAAAAAAGGACGTGGTCTGTCCTAGAAACAGACGGATTTATTTCGTCTCCCGCTTTCCCTCCCTGAGCGGGAAGCCTTATCTGATGAGGCTTTTATTACCCCCGATTTTAATCCCCTTTAATCGGGGTTTTTTTTGCCTGCAGGATCCGTTCATTGCGATCCGAACGAATAGCCTTACAGTGCATCGGGTATTTGCAGCAAGTATAGCCTCAACATTTCCGCTGCGTAAAGCGTCATCTGGAGAATTTTTCCATCGCGCGGAGAGTGAGCTGGGTACACAAAGAAAAAGCCCCGCGATTGCGGGGCTTTTTCACTTGGCGGATAGGCCAAGCTGTATTGAAAAATCTGCCGAGCGATGTCAGGTCGGGTGCGCACGGAGCACAGGAACCGGAATGTACATTTAAGTACTTGAGGATTCCGAGCACCGCGCAAACCCGAGATGGCGAGCGCAGGCATTTTTCATACAGCTTTTACATCATGCCGCCCATGCCACCCATACCGCCCATATCACCACCCATCGCCGGCGCATCTTCCTTCGGCAGCTCGGCTACCAGTGCGTCGGTGGTCAGGATCAGAGCTGCAACGGAGGCAGCGTTCTGCAGTGCGGAACGCGTGACCTTGGCTGGATCCAGTACGCCCAGCTCGACCAGGTCGCCGTAGGTGCCGTTGGCAGCGTTGTAACCGTAGTTACCCTTGCCTTCGAGGACCTTGTTGACGACCACGGATGGCTCGTCACCGGCATTGGCCACGATCTGGCGCAGTGGCTCTTCGATCGCGCGCAGCACGATCTTGATACCGGCGTCCTGATCCGGGTTGTCACCCTTCAGTTCCTTGATCGCGGAGCGGGCGCGCAGCAGGGCTACGCCACCACCGGCGACGATACCTTCTTCGACGGCGGCACGGGTCGCGTGCAATGCATCTTCAACACGGGCCTTCTTTTCCTTCATTTCGATCTCGGTGGCAGCGCCGACCTTGATCACGGCAACACCGCCTGCCAGCTTGGCGACACGCTCTTGCAGCTTCTCACGGTCGTAATCGCTGGTGGCTTCCTCGATCTGCTTCTTGATCTGGGTGATGCGGCTCTTGATGCTGTCTTCGTTACCTGCGCCGTCGATGATGGTGGTGTCTTCCTTGCCCACTTCGATGCGCTTGGCTTGGCCGAGGTCGTTGAGGCTGACGTTCTCGAGCTTGAGGCCGAGTTCTTCAGCGATCACGGTACCACCGGTGAGGATGGCGATATCTTCCAGCATCGCCTTGCGACGGTCGCCGAAGCCAGGAGCCTTGACGGCGACGGTCTTCAGGATGCCGCGGATGTTGTTGACGACCAGGGTGGCCAGGGCTTCGCCTTCGATGTCTTCTGCGATGATCAGCAGAGGACGGCCAGCCTTGGCGACTTGCTCCAGCGCAGGCAGCAGGTCACGGATGTTGGAGATCTTCTTGTCGTACAGCAGTACGAACGGATTTTCCAGCAACGCGATCTGACGGTCGGCGTTGTTGATGAAGTAGGGGGACAGGTAACCACGGTCGAATTGCATGCCTTCGACGACATCCAGTTCGTTCTGCAGGCCGGAACCGTCTTCCACGGTGATGACGCCTTCCTTGCCGACCTTGTCCATCGCATCGGCGATGATCTGACCGATATCGGTGTCGGAGTTGGCGGAGATGGAACCGACTTGAGCGATCTCCTTGCTGGTGGTGGTCGGCTTGGAGATCTTCTTGATC
Source organism: uncultured Methylotenera sp. (assembly GCA_965649545.1). Lineage (GTDB taxonomy): Bacteria > Pseudomonadota > Gammaproteobacteria > Burkholderiales > Methylophilaceae > CABHOJ01. Next base: position 16,083 of record CBFGLF010000004.1, on the reverse strand, counting down.
TCTTCGACGATGGCGATCACCGCCTTGTCGATACCGCGCTTGAGGTCGGTCGGGTTGAAACCGGCGGCAACGTACTTGAAGCCTTCGCGAACGATGGCTTGTGCCAGTACGGTCGCGGTGGTGGTGCCGTCACCGGCGTTGTCGGAGGTCTTGGAAGCGACTTCCTTCACCAGTTGTGCGCCCATGTTCTCCAGCTTGTCCTTCAGCTCGATCTCCTTGGCCACGGACACACCGTCCTTGGTCACGGTCGGCGCGCCGAAAGAGCGCTCGAGCACGACGTTACGACCCTTAGGGCCCAGCGTCACCTTGACGGCATTCGCCAGGATGTTGACGCCATTGACGATCTTGGCACGTGCCTCATCGCCGAAAATTACTTGTTTTGCAGCCATTTGTATCTCCTAGAATCTATTTCAGTAATCGATGACGAAAGGGATTAAGCTTCAACGACACCCATGATGTCTTCTTCGCGCATGACCAGCACCTCTTCGCCGCCGACCTTGACGGCCTGGCCAGCGTACTTGCCGAACAGCACCTTGTCGCCGACCTTGACGTCGAGGGCGATGGTCTTGCCGTTGTCATCCTTCTTGCCAGGACCGACAGCGATCACTTCGCCTTGATCAGGCTTCTCAGCGGCGGTGTCTGGGATCACAATGCCAGATGCGGTCTTGCGTTCTTCTTCGAGGCGCTTAACAATAACGCGATCATGTAAAGGACGGATTTTCATGCGGAGTTCTCCTTAAATTGGGTTGATTCACTAACATGGTTCGTTACGAATTCTTGAATAAAGGGGTGCTGTTAGCACTCTTCCTTCTTGAGTGCTAATAATAAGGGCGACGCAGGCATTTTTCAAGTGCGATGCGGCTAAACATTCATCGATTTGGAGTACGGGTGACAGAGAATTCATTGATCAACGCATCGATCCAGCAGCTGAACCTAGGCTATGACGCGCTGCAGGACAGGCTGCTATTGCGTCTGGGATTGAGCGATGGCACCGAGATCAAGATCTGGCTGACGCGACGGATCGTCAAGGCCGTATGGGGCCTGCTACAAAGTGCGGACCTGCTACCAGTGACGGCGCCCGATATGTTCACGTCACAAACCAGCGACGCGCTCGACCAGGCCGCGAAACAGGCCACGGAGCAAAAGACACTGAAGCAGCTCGATTTCACCGAGACCTACGACGCCAGCCGCACCAACCTGACGGACGCCCCGATCCTGCCCCGCGAGTGCCGCATCCTCGCCCTGGATAACGGGCAGCATGTGATGGAGCTGCTGGCGGATGAACAACTCAACCTGCGTATCCCCATGAATCAGGAACTGATCCAGGCCTTGACCAATATGTTGCAGATCACGAGCAAGGAAGCTGGCTGGGACCTGAGTTTCGCCGAAGGCGTCACGCTGATGCCTGAATCCACCAATCGGCCGGTATTGCACTAGATGGATAACGAGACCTTGTTGAGCCGCAGTCTGCAGGCGGTCTGGCACCCATGCACGCAGATGAAGCATCATGAGGCCTTGCCTCTAGTTCCCATCCAGCGCGGCGAGGGGATCTGGCTGCACGACTTCGACGGCAAGCGCTACCTCGATGGTGTGAGCTCCTGGTGGGTCAATCTGTTCGGCCACAATCACCCGCGCATCAAGCAAGCCATCAAGGATCAGCTGGACCAGCTCGAACATGTGATCCTGGCAGGATTCACGCATGCGCCGGTGGTCGAATTGTCGGAGCGCCTGTCTGCCCTCACCGGCCTGGGGCATTGTTTCTATGCCTCCGATGGCGCCTCGGCGACCGAGATCGCGTTGAAGATGAGCTTTCATTACTGGCGCAATCACGACCAGCCGCAGAAGACCCGCTTCATCCACCTGCAGCACAGTTATCACGGTGAGACCCTGGGCGCCTTGTCCGTGACCGATGTCGCTATCTTCAAGGACACCTATGAACCCTTGTTGCGGCAGGGCATACAAGTGCCATCGCCGGACTGGCGCATGGCCGAAACGGGAGAATCGCCGGAAGCCTACGCACTACGCTGTGCCAAGGCCTTGGAGGTGCAGGTGGCCCTGCACCATCAGGAGATCGCGGCACTCATCCTGGAACCGCTGGTGCAATGTGCCGGCGGCATGGCGATGCATCACCCGATCTACCTCAAACGTGCCCGCGAGATCTGCGACGAATATCAGGTGCACCTCATCGCCGACGAGATCGCCGTCGGTTTCGGCCGTACCGGCGCCATGTTCGCCTGCCAGCAAGCCGATATCGTTCCGGATTTCATCTGCTTGTCCAAAGGCATCACCGGCGGTTACCTGCCCCTGTCCGTGACGCTCACCACCGACGACATCTATCGCGCGTTCTACGACGACCGCACGGCCCGCGGCTTCCTGCATTCCCATAGTTACACCGGCAACCCGCTGGCCTGTAGTGCCGCACTGGCGACGCTGGACATTTTTGAGACAGAGCGAGTCCTGGACAGTAACTTCGCCAAGTCGGCTTACCTGAAAAGCAAGATGCAGATGCTGTCGGACTTGCCCGTCCGCCATGTGCGTCATTACGGCATGATCGCCGCGTTCGACGTCGACACCGAGGATGTCCTGTTCCAGCGGCGCTTCTACCAGGCGGCATTGGAGAAGGGGCTGTTGTTGAGGCCGATCGGCAATACGGTTTATTTCATGCCGCCGTATATCATCGATGAAGCGCAAATGGACCTGATGGTGGAACAGAGCCACTGCATCCTGCGGGAGATGCTCGGTGCGTAGGCTGCTCGTCGCCTGGTGCTTATCGCTATGCACATCCCTCACACACGCGCAGCTGCCCTCACCCGTCAGCGAGGCGCTGGGCAAAGCCGGTGTGCCGCAGGAAGCGGTGGCGGTGCTGGTGCAGTCGGTGAACAAGCAGGATGGTGCGCCGATCCGTCTGGTGGATCATCGTGCGGATCAGGCCATGAACCCCGCATCGACCATGAAACTGCTGACGACCTATGCGGGGCTGGAATTGCTCGGCCCCGCTTACCGTTGGCCTACCGAGGTCTACCGTACCGGCGAAGTCAGTCAGGGGGTCTTGAACGGCGACCTGGTGATCAAGGGCTATGGCGATCCGTCGCTGATGGCGCAGGACCTCTGGGGCATGCTGAACCGGTTGCGGCAGGCAGGTATCCGCGACATTCGCGGTGACCTCGTGCTCGATACTACTTATTTCGCCTCCAATGCCCAGTCTGCGGGTGCGTTCGATAACGAGCCGTATCGTGCCTATAACGCGACGCCATCCGCGCTGGTGAGTAACCTCAAGTCGACCAGTTTCCGCTTCTCATCGGATGCGCAGCGCCTGACCATCCTGGCGGAGCCTGAGCTCCCCGCGATCAGGATCGTCAATCAGGTGAAATGGTCTCCCGGCGCCTGCGGAGACTGGAAGAGTCGCCTCAGTTATGCCGTGACGAACGAAGCCGATCGCGCCACGGTCACCTTCAGCGGCAGCTACGCCGGGGCCTGCGGCGAGAAGGTGCTCGAACTCAGCGTGATGAACGAGTCGGCCTATACCTTCGACCTGTTTCGTATCCTCTGGAAACAACTGGGCGGCACATTCGCGGGCGGCCTTCGTCTCGAAGCCATGCCAATGGCGGCCACCAAACTGTTCCAGCATGATTCGGCGACGTTGTCCGATGTCATCCGACCGATCAACAAATACAGCAACAACCTGATGGCGAGGCAGCTGTTCCTGACCATCGCCGCACAGCATGTCGCCATCCCCGGCAAGGAGCCGGATGGCGAGAAAGCGATCAAGAGTTGGCTGGCCAACAAGGGCCTGAGTTTCCCGGAGCTGGTGCTGGAGAACGGTTCCGGCCTCTCGCGTATCGAACGCATCAGCGCGGGGCATATGGCGGATCTGCTGCAACAGGCGTACGACAGCCCCGTGATGCCGGAATTGATGTCCTCGTTGCCGGTACTCGCGGTGGACGGCACGACGCGCAAACGCCTCAACGGCAGCGCCGCACAAGGGCGGGCACATCTCAAGACCGGCTCGCTGGAAGGGGTCAGGGCGATCGCCGGGTATCTGCTGGATCAATACAACCGCCGCTGGATCGTCGTCTTCATGGTGAACCACAACAATGCCGGTGCCACCAAGGCGGCCCAGGACGCCTTGCTCGACTGGGTATACCACCAGCCTTGAGGTCCGCACGCACGGGGAACTGTCGAGCCATTTCCGGTATCATATTCAACTTTTGCACACTAAGATCCACGCCCGCCTTACTTTGACCACGCCTTTGGAGCCCCTATGAACCGCGCCACCCTTTATGCCGGCGCAGCATTGATGGCGATCTTCGCCACCAGTGCCTGTACGGCAGATTCGAAAACTTCAAATCAGGAAACCACTGCAATGACCCAGAACACCAACGAACTCGTCAAGATCGACACCCTGGTCGGCCAAGGCCGCGAAGCCGAGCCCGGTTTCAATGTCACCGTGCATTACACGGGCTGGCTCTACGACGCCAGCAAGCCGGACAACAAGGGCGAAAAGTTCGACAGCTCGGTCGACCGCAAGGAGCCCTTCGTATTCTTCCTCGGCGGTGGCCAAGTGATCCAGGGGTGGGACGAAGGCTTCGCCGGCATGAAGGTCGGCGGTAAGCGCACCTTGATCATCCCTCCCCACATGGGCTATGGACAGGCCGGTGCCGGTGGCGTCATCCCGCCGAACGCCACCCTGATATTCGACGTTGAACTGCTGGGCGTGAAATAAGCATGAAAGCGCGCGTCAAGTGGATCGAGAACGTCTGCTTCATGGGCGAATCCGAGACCGGTCACGCGGTCGTGCTCGATGGCGCGCCTGAAGCTGGCGGCCGTAACCTTGGCATGCGCCCGATGGAGATGTTGCTGATCAGCATGGGCGCCTGCTCGTCGTTCGATGTGGTGACCATCCTCAAGAAAGCGCGTCAGCCGGTCACGGATTGCGTCGCGGAACTGCAGGCCGAACGAGCGGACGAGGTACCGAAGGTCTTCACCAAGATCCATGTTCGGTTCGTGGTCACGGGCAAAGGCCTGAACCCGGTTCAGGTCGAACGTGCCGTGAAATTGTCCGCGGAGAAATACTGTTCGGCCTCCATCATGCTGGGCAAGGCCGCTGAGGTCACCCATGACTTCGAGATCGTCGAGGCGCCGCTGTGAGTCAAACCCATCCCCAGACCGAGCGTCCGGGCGGCATGCTGGGCATGCATCATGTCGCGTTGTTCGTCCATGACCTGCAGGCATGCCTGGTGTTCTACCGCGATGTGGTCGGCATGCAGGAAGAGTGGCAGCCGGATCCAGACAATATCTACCTGACATCGGGCAAGGATAATGTCGCGCTCCATCGCCTCGATGCGGATCAATCGCTGCAGGGCGCGCAGCGTCTGGACCATATCGGCTTCATCATGCGTGCGCCTGATGATGTCGATGCATGGCATACGCACCTGCTGGCGAATGGCGTGAAGATCGCGCAGGCGCCGAAGACCCATCGGGATGGTGCGCGAAGCCTTTATTGCTTCGACCCCGCAGGCAATCTGGTGCAATTCATCTACCATCCTCCCATTTCGGACAAGCTCTGACCTGAAGCATCCTCAATATCCGGTGAGCATCCGGCTCAACCCGGATAGCCATAAAAAAGCCCGCGATCGCGGGCTTTTTTATGACACGAGTCTATGTTGCAAGAATGGACACGACATTCCGGGCCCTAGGCCCTCGACTTGTTGACCTTCAGTGCATCGTCTGCGGGATGATCTCTACTGAAAGCACGTGAGGATTGGCCACGATCTCGAACAAGCGGTCGATATTCGGGTGCTTGCCCGGATGTTCAGCGGCATCATCGGTGTGTTCCGCATAGAGCTCGAGGCCATCCGTCGCTGCGGCGAGGTCGATGCTGCCATGCTTCTTCCACAGGTGGTGATAGACCTTGACCGAACCTGCGCTGCCGGGTTTGTTCTCGATGCTGGCGACGACCTTGCCATTAGCATCGCGTAATTCGATCCTGGCGATATGGTCTACGGGTTCAAGGCTTGCAAGGGTCTCGCTGAATTTGGGCATGATGGCTACTGACTCGATTGGTTGACTGGAATGCGGTGGTTGGTGTGGCTTGGCTGGCTTGGCTTATTGTGGCGAATCGGGTGGGGCTTTGCCTGGCTGGATGACGTCGGGTTACAGGTAATAAGCCGTTCGTGTCATCACTTTGGAGACCAGTTGCATGGCGGCCTTGGCGGGTCCGGGCAATTCGGCGGCACCCTGGGCGACCGCAGTGGCGGCATGTTCAGCTTCATCGATCCGCATCTGCTCGAGGATCGCGCGGCTCTTGCTGTCGTTCGCCGGTAGGCGTGCCAGATGTTCATCGAGGTGTCGGCCGACTTGCCGCTCGGTCTCCGCCAGGAAACCCAGGTTCCATTTGTCCCCCAACGCCCCAGCGATGGCGCCTAGGGCGAATGAACCGCTGTAGAACAAGGGATTGAACAGGCTCTTGTGTCCGCCGAGTTCGCTGATGCGTTTGTCGCACCAGGCCAGGTGTTCGGTCTCTTCAAGGGAGGCCTGGCGCAAGGCGGCGACCGTCTCCGGGTTGCGTGCAGTGAGCGATTGACCGTTGTAGAGGGCTTGCGCGCAGACTTCCCCTGTGTGGTTGACGCGCATCAGTGCGGCAGCCTGTTTCTTCTCGGTCTCTTCCAGCGGGGTATCGGCGAGCGTCGCATCCGGATGCGGACGGACGCTTTGGGCGTCCGCCAGCAGGGTGCGTAGCGTGCGGTCGAACTCGATGATCAAGCGGTCGATCATGCCGGACCTATTTGCGCTGGATGAATTGCAGGCCCTTCAACAGGTTCAGCGCCTGATTGAACTGGTAATCCGACTTGGAACCGGGCTCGGTGGGGATCGGCTTGTCGGTCGGCTTGTCCTTGCTGTCCGTATTGGCAGGTGCTGGCGCTGCAGGCTTGGCGGGTTGTTCCGCTGGCGCAGCTTCGCCTTCCTTAGGATTGGTCAAGTGACGGCTCAGGTCGGCTTCGCGCAGGTTCATGCCCTGGTCGGCCGTGTTCACGGTCGCTTCTTCCACGGTGATGTCAGGCACGATGCCCTTGGCCTGGATCGAGCGGCCCTTGGGGGTGAAGTAGCGCGCCGTGGTGAGCTTGATGGCGGTGCCATTGTTCATCGGCAGGATGGTCTGGACCGAACCCTTGCCGAAGCTCTGCGTACCCATGATGACTGCACGCTTGTGATCCTGCAGGGCGCCTGCCACGATCTCGGACGCCGAGGCGGAGCCGCCGTTCACCAGCACCACCATCGGCACCGACTTGAACTCGGCAGGCAGGTTACGCAGGTAATCCTCACGTGCGCCGCCCTTGACGTAGTTCTCCGGGTTGGCGGTCAGGCGCATCTTGGCATCTTCGGTGCGACCTTCGGTATAGACCACCAGTTCACCCTTGGGGATGAAGGCCGCGGAGACACCGACGGCTGCGTTGAGCAAGCCGCCCGGATTGTTACGCATGTCGAGGATCAGGCCCTTGAACGGTTCCTTGTTCTGGTCGCGCAGGGTCTTCAAGGCCTTGGCGAGGTCTTCACCGGTGTGCTCCTGGAACTGGGTCACGCGCACATAGGCGTAGCCGGGTTCGGAGAGTTTGTATTTGACGCTCTGCGTCTTGATCACGGCGCGGGTCAGCGTGAAGGTCAATGCCTTGGCTTCACCCTTGCGCAACACGGTCAGAACGATGTTGGTATCGGGCTTGCCGCGCATACGCTTGACGGCTTCATTGAGCGTCATGCCTTTCACCGGCGTCTCGTCGAGCTTGATGATGAGGTCGCCGCTCTTCAGTCCGGCCTTGTAGGCGGGCGTGTCTTCGATCGGGGAGACCACCTTGACGAAGCCGTCTTCCATGCCGACTTCGATACCGAGGCCGCCGAACTCACCTTGCGTACCGGCCTGCAGGTCCTTGAAGGCATCGGCATCGAGGTAAGCCGAGTGCGGATCCAGGCCGGACAGCATGCCATTGATGGCTTCGCTGAGCAGTTTCTTGTCTTCGACAGGTTCGACGTAATCGCTCTTGACCTTGCCGAACACCTCGGCAAAGGTGCGCAGATCCTCAAGCGGTAATTGCTGTGGCTTGCTGTCCTTGTCGGCCACGGCGGAGTAATTGAGGCTCAACATGATGCCGAGCACAGCGCCGATGGTGATCAAGCCAAATTTTTCGAATTTTCCACGCATGTAAGATGTTTCCTTGATGGGATAATGTGGCGTTACGTCAGTGTACGAACAATACTTTCATTTTCCGCTATTTATGGGCCGCTTGCAAAGCAATCGCGCGCCACTGCCACCGGAGTCAGACCATGTCAGCCACCAATAGACAGCATCACGTCGAGATCGAATACTGCACCCAATGCCATTGGCTGATGCGATCAGCCTGGATGGCGCAGGAGCTTCTCACGACCTTTGAATCGGACATTGCCGGATTGACACTGGTTCCGGGCAGTGGCGGTATTTTTGAGGTGCGGCTCAATAAGGAAGTGATTTTCTCGCGCAAGCAGGTAGGCCGTTTCCCTGAATCCAAAGAGCTCAAGCAACTGATCCGTGACCAAATCGATCCGGAACGTCCGCTAGGGCACAGCGACAAGAAGGACTGACGTCCAGCGGCGGGATCAATTGCCGATGACACCCACACTTCAAATGATAATGATTCTCATTTATAATATGGGTTCCCATCACAGGAGCGCCCACCATGAATGCATTGAATCGTCTGGAGATGCATGCTCTGCATGCCCTGTCTGACCCCGCCGACCTGAGCGCGGACGAAGTCCTGGACGTGATCCTGACGCGTCGTTTCGGCGTGGAATACCAGCCCATCATCGATCTGCAGGGGGAGGAGATCGCGGGATATCAGGCCGCCGCCCGGTTCTGGACCCACAGCCAGAGTCCACTCAGTGCGGGCCGGATGTTCGCCCGGCTGCATGAGAACCCGCTCATGCTCTATTACACCGAACTGGAAATGAAGAAACTACAGATCGCGCATCAACCGGGTGCTGGCTATCTGATGCTGGACCTTGATATCGACAGCTTCTTCGAGGGCGGCGAGGCGCTGGATAACCCCTTTCTGACCCTGTTCAAGCAGCATGCCTGGTCGGAACGCGAACTCATCATCAACGTCGTCGAGAATCACAATACCGCCGACGCGATGCGCTCCCAGCGCATGATCGAACTGCTGCAGCGCAGCGGAACCTCGGTCGCCCTGGAGGATCTCGGCGTACGCTGGGGCATGTTCTCGCTCAGCGCTTTCCTCGATGCCAGCGTGGTCAAGTTCAATGGCATGGCGCTCAAGCAGCTTAACGAGCATGCGGCAGAAGCGACGCTGGATTGGCTGGTGAGCGCGGCACGCAGGATAGGGGTGCAAACCATCCTCGATGGCGTCAGCAGCTGCGACGAGCTGGAATGGGCGAGACGCATGGGCGTGGATTGCGTGCAGGGAGCGTTGTTCGCGAAGCAGTACATCCGCATCCGGCAATGAAGTGCCGGCTCATCGGGTCGGATGTAGTTGCGACTCGCAATGTGAACTATTCGCAATTCTGCACGTTTGTTTTGGGTGGGCTAGACTACGCCCATCGGCTGCAAAGCCCTTCGTAGAAACCCAAGGAGACACTTATGGCTAAAGACAAGAAAGCCGATTCCGGCATCAATACCCCCGTCATCAAGGCACTCAACACCATCCTCGAAATGGAACTGGCAGGCGTCGTCCGTTACACGCACTATGCCTTGATGGTCTATGGCTACAACCGCATCCCCATCGTCTCATGGCTGCGCGGCCAGGCGACGGAATCCCTGGACCATGCCAACAAGGCTGGTGAGCTTATCACCCACCTCGGCGGTCACCCATCGCTGTCCATCGGGCCGTTGCTGGAGACCCACAATCACGATGTCGGTGACATCCTGCGCGAGTCGCTCGACCACGAGAACGCCTCCCTAAATTGCTATCGCAAGCTGCTCAAGCTGGTGGAGGGTAAATCCGTGATGCTGGAGGAATATGCGCGCGAGATGATCTACACCGAAGAACTGCATCTGGGCGAAGTGAACAAGATGTTGCGCAAGCCTGGCGAGGTCGGTGTGTACCACGACTGATCGGCAAGAAGGTAATAAAAGGATATTGACGGCTGGGCGATGCCCGGCCGTTTTTTTATGCGGCTTATTGGGCGGTGGTCTTTTCGGCGACCTGGGGATCGGTGCCGTCTATCCTGCGTGCACCGTTGAACCTCTTGCTCCAATACTCGTCACTCATATTGACGACATGGATACCGCCGCCGGAGCTTGGTGCATGGATGAAGCGGTTGTTGCCGAGGTAGATGCCGACATGCGAGAAGGCGGACTTCAGGGTGTTGAAGAAGACCAGGTCGCCGGGTTTGAGTTGATCGACCGGCACGGTCTGCCCCAGTTGGCTCAGCGCGCGGGCACCGTGAGGCAACGTCAGGTTCGCAGCCTGCTGGAACACGTAGCGCACGAAACCGCTGCAGTCGAAGCCGGTCTCCGGTGAATTGCCGCCGTACTTGTACTTGATGCCGGTGAGGCTGAGTGCATTGATGAGGATCTCCTGAGCCGAGCTCGACCAGCCGGCCTGTTCTGTTTCGGCGGTCGGCTGTGAAGGAGGAGGCGTGGATTCCGCAGCCCAGGCAGGCAGGCAGAGCATCATGAGCGCTACAGCGGTTGAACGGATTGAAAAGCGCATGCCGCATTCTAAAAGGCGAAGGTATGTTTTGTAAACCTTTGACTTATTTACATAATCATTTGGTCGCTGATTCGTTCGGGCATTCGGCCCATGGAGTTGGTATAGAATGAGTCTGAACCAACCGCTGTACAGGAGCGCCCATGTCAGGACATCGATCGCTTTCAATGACGGGACACAAGGCGGGCATGAAGCCCCATTCCCTGCATCCCTCCCCTAGAGCGTGGCACAACCGCGAATGGCAGGAGACCTGGTCAGACTACGCCAGCCATACCGGTACCTCTGCCCGGCAACGCATCAAGCTCGTCGCCAAAGGGTTGGCGCAGCGCCTGAAGGCATCGGCCAAGGACGTCAAGCTGACCGGCCGTCGCCAGGTCAAGAAGATCGGTGTCCGTGCAGCCTTGCTAGCCAGTCACACATTGCTCGAGATCGCGAGCCGCATCGAGCGTCGCGCCAGGAAGATACAAGACAGTGAATAACTCCGCCAAAGGCATGCAATGATTCGCGAAACCATCTCCGTGATGCGGGACTTCAGTCGTCTGCGGACGATCGCCGGCATCCTGATGAAATACGGCTGGGGTGATGTCGCCAAGCGACTCGGCAAAGGTAGCTTGATCGGGCGCGCCGGTAATGCCGTCAACTCCAGCGCCACCCCTGAGATCCTTGCCCAGCCTTCCGAGGTGCGGGCACGCATGGCCATGGAAGAGCTAGGGCCGACCTTCGTCAAGCTGGGACAGGTGTTGGCGACCCGGCCTGATATCTTCCCGCCTAGCTGGATCAACGAATTCGCAAAACTGCAGGATCATGTGCCGCCTGTCGCCTTTGCCGAGCTGTTACCGGGCCTGGAAGCCGCGTTGGGCAAATCGCCTTTCGAAGTCTTCCGTGACCTGCAGACCGAGCCGGCCGCCGCCGCTTCCATCGCCCAGGTGCATATGGCGAAACTGCAGGACGGCACGCCGGTCGTACTGAAGATCCGACGCCCCAATATCGAGGAGAAGATCGAGGCGGACCTGCGTTTGCTATCGCATCTGGGCCGGCTGGTCGAATCGGAATTCCCGGAGGCCAAGCGCTTCCAGCCGGGCAAGATCATCGCGCAATTCTCGAAGTCCCTGCGCCGCGAGCTCGATCTGGCGATGGAAGGCCGCAACACCGACCGTTTCGCCCGTAACTTCGCAGAGGACGAGACCGTCGAGTTCGCCCGCATCCACTGGGATTACACCAGTGAGGCCCTGTTGGTGATGGATTACATCGACGGTATCCCCGGCAATGATCTGCAGCAGGCTCGTGAGGCCGGGCTGGATCTCCGGTTGATGGGCGAGCGCGGCGCCAACGCCGTGTTGAAGATGGTCCTGATCGACGGGTTCTTCCATGCCGATCCCCATCCGGGGAATGTGTTTTATCTGCCGGGCAATCGTCTCGCCATCATCGATTGCGGCATGGTCGGCCGCATCACGCTCGACCGCCGCGACGAGATCGCCGACCTGCTGGCCGCCCTGGTGTCACGCGACATCGAGACCTTGCGCGATATCCTCGTCATCTGGGCCGGTGATGTGCCGATCGACGAAGACAAGCTCTCGGCGGATGTCGACGAGTTCATCTGCAACTACGACAGCGCGCCGCTCAAGCAGGTTCGCTTCAGCGCACTACTCAACGACCTGACGACCATCATGCGCGAGAACCACCTGTCGGTGCCGCCAGACCTCACCATGCTGTTCAAGGCGCTCATCACGCTGGAAGGCTTGGGCCGTCAGCTCGATCCGGATTTCCAGATCGTCGGCCACCTGACGCCATTCGTGAAAAAGATCATCATCGACCGTTACATGCCCGCCAACCTCTACAAGCGCGGTAAGCGCGGCGCGGCCAATGTCCTCGACGCCTTGACCGGTCTTCCCAGAGACGTCTCGCAGGTGCTGCGAGAAGCGGGGCGCGGGCGTTTGCGCCTGAACCTCGAACTGAAGCGGCTCGATCACTTCGGTCACCAGCTCGATCACAGCACCAACCGACTGACGCTAGGCCTCATCACCGCGGCCCTGATCGTGGGTTCCTCCATCGTCATGACCGTGAAAGGCGGGCCGACGCTGTTCGGGCTGCCAGCCTTCGGCTTCATGGGCTTCTTCCTTGCCTTCGTGATCGGCATCATGCTGCTGATCTCGGTCTGGCGTTCAGGTCGGGATTAAGCCTGGCACCATACGCCACGGCCCCAAGACGGAGCGTGCATTTTCTAGCGCGCCCCAGCAGGGTGCGTTTTAAGTCTTCCCTCATACCGTATAAGTCCATGATATTGATTTATATGGATTAATTAATTGGCATGTAGTTTGCCTAATCCATTGTATGGATACGGCAGCGAAACTCCCTTTTGATGAAATGCGGCTGGCGGATGGCACCGTGCGGGGCATCTACGCGGATTATGCGGACTGGATCCGTAACATCCCGCACCACCAGCTGGAGAGCAAGCGCCAGGAAGCCGAGCTGCTGTTCCGCCGCGTCGGCATCACGTTCAACGTCTATGGCGAGACAGCCGGCAAGGAACGCTTGATCCCCTTCGACATCATTCCCCGCCTGCTCGCTGCCAGCGAGTGGAAACGGCTGTCGGCCGGGGCCATTCAGCGCGTCAAGGCGCTCAATATGTTCCTGCACGACATCTACCATGGCCAGGAGATCATCAAGGCCGGCATCGTGCCCGCCAGCATCATCGCCAATTCCCAATATCGCCCCGAGATGTTCGGTGTCGATGTACCGGGACAGGTCTATGCGCATATCGCCGGTATCGACATCGTGCGCACTTCTGAAGACCAGTTCTACGTATTGGAAGACAATCTGCGTACACCCTCGGGGGTCTCCTACATGCTGGAAGACCGCAAGATGATGATGCGCCTCTTCCCCGAGCTGTTCCGCCGTTATTCGGTGGCACCTGTCGAACATTACCCGCAGGTCTTGATGAACAACTTGCGCGCCGTCGCCCAGCCCGGGGTGCAAGATCCCGTGGTCGTGCTGCTCACACCCGGCGCTTACAACAGTGCCTACTTCGAGCATGCCTTCATCGCCCAGCAGATGGGTGTGGAACTGGTGGAAGGCCAGGACCTGTTCGTGCGTAACAATGCCGTCTACATGCGCACGACCGAAGGCCCCAAGCGCGTCGATGTCATCTACCGCCGCATCGATGACGACTATATCGATCCATTGGTGTTCAAGGGCGACTCCATGCTCGGCGTTCCCGGCCTGCTATCCGTCTACCGCAACGGCGGGGTGACGCTGGCCAACGCGGTCGGTACCGGCGTGGCGGATGACAAGGCGACCTATATCTACGTGCCGGAGATGATCCGGTTCTATCTCAATGAAGAGCCCATCCTGAGCAACGTGCCGACCTATGAACTGAGCAAGGCCGATGACCTCAAGTATGTGCTCGCCAACCTCAAGGAACTTGTGGTCAAGGAAGTGCAGGGGTCCGGCGGATACGGCATGCTGGTCGGCCCGGCTGCCACGCATGCCGAGATCGAGGAATTCCGCCTGCGCATCCTCTCCAGCCCGTCGAATTACATCGCGCAGCCGACCTTGGCCCTTTCCACCTGCCCGACACTGGTGGAGCAAGGTATCGCGCCACGTCATGTCGATCTGCGTCCGTTCGTGTTGTCCGGCAAGACTGTCACGCTGGTGCCTGGCGCCTTGTGCCGAGTCGCACTGCGAGAGGGCTCGCTGGTGGTCAATTCATCGCAGGGTGGCGGTACCAAAGATACGTGGGTGTTGAATGCTTAGTAGAACCGCCGATCACTTGTACTGGATGGCCCGCTACATCGAGCGCGCCGAAAACATGGCGCGCGTGCTCGACGTCACCTACAACATGTCGCTGGTGCCGAATGCCGCCGAGAGCGAGGCCGCCCTATGGGAGCCCGCCCTGCGCATCGCCGGCGATGTCGAAGCCTATGAAGCGGAATACGGGCCGGTGACTGCCGCCGGGGTGATCCGCTATCTGGCGATGGATGACGAGAACCCGTCCAGTATCTTCAGTTCGTTGCGCAGTGCACGCGAGAACGCTCGTGCCGTGCGAGTCGCCATGTCGTCCGAGACCTGGGAGAACATCAACGCCTTGTGGCTGGAATTCAGCCAGTTCTTCGGTGCCAACCTGTCCGAGGGCGGCTTGCACGAATTCTGCGACTGGGTGAAGTCGCGCTCGCACCTGTTCCGTGGCGTCAGCTTCGGCACCATGCTGCGCGATGACGCGTTCCGTTTCGTGCGGCTGGGCACCTTCATCGAGCGTGCCGACAACACGGCCCGCTTGCTGGATGTGAAATACCATCTTTTGCTGCCGAGCGACGAAGAGGTCGGCGGTGCGGTCGACTATTACGAGTGGAGCGCCGTCCTGCGCTCGGTCTCCGCCTTCCAGGCCTACCAGAAGGTGTTCAGCGACAGTATCGAGCCTTGGCGCGTGGCGGAACTGCTGGTGCTGCGTGACGACATGCCGCGATCGCTACACGCCTGCCTGGACGAGATCGTGCCTATCCTTGAGCAGTTATCGCGACGTAACAGCGAGTGTCGCCGGTTGGCAGGCGAAGTCCACGCCAAACTGCATTACGGCCGCATGGACGAGATCTTTCAGGAAGGCCTGCACGAGTTCCTCAGCGAGTTCATCGAGTGCAATAACAACCTCGGTTTCGAAATACAGCGAACCTTTCTCAACCCTCCCGCTGTCTGACCGGTATGGACCTCAGTATCGAGCACCGTACCAGTTACGAATACAGCGAGTCGGTCAATTACACGATCCAGCAGTTGCGCCTCACGCCGCAGGACGGCTTCGGCCAGCACGTCAAGCATTGGGAGGTGCGCGTCAACGGGCATCTGCACCGGTTCGACGATGCCTATGGCAACGCCGCACACACGCTGGTGCTGGATAACCCCCACCAGGCGATCCACATCGTCGCCAGTGGTCAGGTCGAGACCGGGCTCGAATATTCCGCCACGGACAACCGATTGCCCTTGGGCGTCTACCTGCGCATGACGCCCTTGACCGAAGCCCACGGAGAACTGGAGCGGTTCGCGCTGCAGTACCAATCCCATGTAGATAACGAAGACAGTGCCTGGCTGGACGGTATGGTGGATGCCATCATCGAGCGTGTGCCGTATGCCCGGGGCAACACGGCCGTGGATACGCCCGCCTCGGATGCCTTCATCCTCGGCAACGGTGTCTGCCAGGATCATGCCCATATCTTCGTCGCCTGCTGCCGCCGTCTCGGGCTACCCGCCCGCTATGTCAGCGGTTACCTGTTCACAGAGGATGGCAGCCTGATGGAAAGTCATGCCTGGGCCGATGTCTGGCTGGGCGAAGCAGGCTGGCGCAGTATCGACGTCTCCAACCAGTGCCGCACCGGCGGGCGTCATGTCCGTCTCGCGGTGG
>CBFGLF010000003.1:0-38240 GCA_965649545.1 uncultured Methylotenera sp. | reverse complement strand
GAGTCGCGGAAGAAGGTCTTTTCCGACACACGATGCTGGGCGATCGCCACGGCAGAGGCGCTAGGACGCACGATGCGGCTTTGCGCGAGCGATTCCAGGGTCGCGGCTGGCACGTTCTCGAATTCGGTGGTGATGGCTTCACAGGTCTTGGCCATCTCGGCCAGCGCCGCTTGATCATCATAGGCCGCGCAGAGATGCACATCGGCGATCCTGCCTGCCGGGCTGTTCTTGTCAGGGTCCAGCACGGTGACCTTGTAACCCAGCTCATGGGCCGCGATCACGAAAAAGCGGCCCAGTTGGCCGCCGCCCAGCATTCCCAGCATGGCTGGAGGAAGAATAGTGTTCTTGTGCTTGCTCAAGATGACTCCGCTATTTGAATTACCGCCGACCGAGCGCTCAAGGCTTGTCGGTCAATTCCATGGATAAGACCTTATCGGTTTGCTTTGCCCGGAACTGGGCCAGTTTTTCTGCCAGCACACTGTCATGATGCGCCAGCATGGAGACTGCGAACAATCCGGCATTGGCGGCACCAGCCTCGCCGATGGCGAAGGTCGCGACCGGGATGCCCTTGGGCATCTGCACGATGGATAACAGAGAATCCTGACCTTGCAGATGCTTGGAAGGCACTGGCACGCCCAGTACAGGCAGGATCGTCTTCGCCGCAACCATGCCCGGCAAGTGTGCAGCGCCGCCGGCCCCGGCGATGATGACCTTGAAGCCCTTGGCGGCGGCACCTTCGGCAAATTTGAACATGAGATCCGGGGTACGGTGTGCGGAGACGACCTGCGCCTGATAGCTCACATCGAAATCGGCCAGCATCTGCGCAGCCGCTTTCATCACCGGCCAATCGCTGTCGGAGCCCATGATGATGGCGACCAGTGCTTGTTCTTGACTCATATATCTACCCCTTTAAAGCGAACCAAGGTTGCAGTTCCGGCGTGAGAAGCGCATGCGCGCCCACCTGCACCGCAATGGATATTCGCTAAAGCAAAATCATATTATCCCGATGGATCAATTCTGACGCATCGACATAACCCAGTATCTTTTCGATCTCACTGCTTGGTTTCCGCAGTATCTTAGCAGTCTCGGCAGCACTGTAATTCACCAGTCCGCGAGCGACTTCCTGTCCCTGGACATCGACACAGGCGACGACGTCGCCCCGCTCGAAATGCCCTTCGACCGAGACCACCCCGATCGGTAACAGGCTCTTGCCATCCTGGCGCAGTGCCTTGACGGCACCTTCGTCCAACGCCACCTTGCCTGCCAGGCGCAAATGATCGGCCAGCCATTGCTTCTTGGCGAGGGTCTTGAACTGCTCGGCTTTCAGGTGCGTGCCGATGGCCTCGCCCTTGGCCAGGCGTACCAACACATTCTGTTCACGGCCTGAAGCGATGACGGTATGCGCGCCGCTGCGGGCTGCGCGCTTGGCCGCAAGGATCTTGGTCAGCATACCGCCGGTGCCGACGCTGCTGCCGGCGCCACCGGCCATCTTTTCCAGTTCGACATCGCCTGCGATCGCTTGCTGGATGAACTCCGCCGAAGGATTCTTGCGCGGATCGGCAGAATACAGCCCCGACTGATCGGTGAGGATCACCAGCGCGTCCGCTTCGATGAGATTGGCCACCAGCGAGCCCAAGGTATCGTTATCGCCGAAACGGATCTCGTCTGTGACGACGGTGTCGTTCTCGTTGATGATCGGGATCACGTTCAGCGCGAGCAGGGTCTTGAGGGTGCTGCGCGCATTCAGGTAACGCTTGCGGTCCGCGAGATCGTCGTGGGTCAACAAGACCTGGGCGGTGTGTAGCCCATGGGTGGCGAAACAGGTCTCGTACATCTGCACCAGCCCCATCTGCCCCACTGCCGCCGCGGCCTGCAGTTCATTGACTGCCGTAGGGCGCTTGCGCCAACCGAGGCGTTGCATACCTTCCGCCACAGCCCCACTCGACACCAGCACGACATGCCGGCCCTGCTTGACCAGGCTTGAGATCTGATCGGCCCAGGCGGCGATCGCGGCACGGTCCAGGCCCTCACCGTTATTGGTGACCAGGCTGGAGCCGACCTTTACGACCAGGCAGCGTGCATCAAGTAGTAGGGAACTCATGGTTCGGTTGTTCTGTTTTGGATGACTCTGCGGTTTCCGCTTCCAGTTTTTTCGACGTTTCCAGATGCTCCATGATGGCATAGGTCAGTTCTTTGGTGCCGATGCCACTGAGCGCCGAGATGGCAAAACAAGGACCATCCCAGCCGTAGGCCTTAACGAAGTCCGCCGCCACCTGCTTAGGATCCTCGACCATATCGACCTTGTTCAATACCAGCCAGCGGGGCTTATTGTAGAGGTCTTCGTCGTATTTCCTCAATTCCTCGACGATCGCTTTGGCTTCCGCGACCGGATCCACGGCATCGTCGAACGGGGCGACGTCGACCAGATGCAGCAGCAAATGGGTTCTCGCCAGATGGCGCAGGAACTGGTGTCCCAGCCCGGCGCCCTCCGCCGCGCCCTCGATCAGGCCAGGAATATCGGCGATGACGAAGCTACGATTGGCGTCGACACGGACCACCCCCAGATTAGGATGCAAGGTCGTGAACGGGTAATCGGCGACTTTGGGTTTGGCCGCGGACACCGAACGGATGAACGTCGATTTCCCGGCGTTCGGCATGCCCAGCAGACCGACATCGGCCAACACCTTCAATTCCAGATAGAGCTCGAACTCTTCGCCCGGCTCGCCCTTGGTGCATTGGCGTGGCGCACGGTTGGTACTCGACTTGAAGTGGATGTTACCAAGACCGCCGTTGCCGCCCTTGGCCAGGATCGCCTGTTGGCCATGCTCGGCGAGATCGACCAGGAACTGCCCGGTGGCTTTGTCGCTGACGACCGTCCCGACCGGCACGCGCAGGAACATATCCTCGCCCTTGGCGCCGTAACAATCCGAACCCCGGCCGTTCTCGCCGCGCTGGGCACGGAAGACCCGCGTATACCGGTAGTCGACCAGGGTGTTGATATTGCGGTCGGCAACGAGATAGATCGAGCCGCCGCGACCGCCGTCCCCACCACTGGGGCCGCCCATGGGTTCATATTTCTCGCGTCGGAACGTGGCGACACCGTTGCCGCCGTCGCCGGCGTAGAGCTTGATGGTTGCTTCGTCGATAAATTTCATGATCTCTGGCCCTTAAACAAAAAAGCCCTATCGGACTGATAGGGCTTTTCGTTCTGAGCGTCTGGCTTAGACTGGGACAATATTCACCAGCTTGCGGCGCAGCGCGCCCTTGACGCAGAAGGTCACCTTACCGTCAACCTTGGCGTACAGGGTGTGGTCCTTGCCCATACCGACGTTGTCACCAGCATGCATGCGGGTACCACGTTGACGGACAATGATGCTACCGGCAGAAACCACTTGCTCGCCGAAAGCCTTAACACCCAGTCGCTGGGCCTGTGAGTCGCGACCGTTGCGGGAACTACCGCCTGCTTTTTTGTGTGCCATGTTCTATTCCTTACTCTGCAGCTGCTTCTGCTTTAGCCTTGGTTGCCTTAGCAGCCTTGGCTGGTTTGCTACCACCGGTTGCGATGTTACCGATCTCGATCTCGGTGAAGCTTTGACGATGACCTTGGGTCTTGCGGTAGTGCTTACGACGACGCATCTTGAAGATCATGACCTTGTCGCCCTTGCCGTGCGCGACGACCTTGGCTTGCACAGTGGCGCCTGCCACCAATGGCGCGCCGATGGTGACGTTATCGCCATCCGCGACCAACAATACCTTGTCGAGGGTGATGTCGGAACCGACGTCGCCCGCCAACTTCTCTACCTTGAGCTTATCGCCAGCGGCTACACGGTACTGCTTACCGCCGGTTTTGATGACTGCATACATGATTAAGCCTCGTTCGCTACGCTTTCAAATGAATCGCGCATTATACGTAAAATCACCGGATTAGCAAACCCAAATATCGCTTTTGTTCAAGCGTGGGCGATTTGCCGGAATCGACGCGTCTGGCGGGTTAGACTCCTATGTGCCTATGTTAGAATCCGCGCATCCATTATCGATGAATCCCAAGTGTCCCTAGACTTCATTCAATCCCGCATCGTCGACGACATGCGCGCCGTCGACGCCGTCATCCGGCGCTCCCTGCATTCAGAAGTGGCGTTGATCAACCAGGTCGCGGATTATATCGTGAATAGCGGCGGCAAGCGCCTGCGCCCGGCATTGGTGCTGCTCTCCGCCGGCGTCTTCGGCAAGATCGCCCCAACCCATCATCAACTCGCCGCCATCGTCGAGTTCATCCACACCGCGACGCTACTACATGATGACGTTGTCGACGAATCCAGCATGCGCCGTGGCCGCGAGACTGCCAACACGCTCTTCGGCAACGCGGCCAGCGTACTGGTCGGGGATTTCATCTATTCACGGGCTTTCCAGATGATGGTGGATATCCAGAACATGCGTGTCATGGAAGTCCTGGCGGAAGCCACCAATATCATCGCCGAAGGCGAGGTCCTGCAGTTGTTGAACATCCACGATGCCGACGTGACTGACGAAGCCTACCTCAGGGTGATCAATTACAAGACGGCGAAACTATTCGAAGCGGCGACCCGTCTCGGCGCCATCATCTGCGACGCCGGAGCGCAGGACGAGCGCGCGATGGCCGAATACGGCATGCGCCTCGGCACGGCTTTCCAGCTG
The DNA here is from genome assembly GCA_965649545.1 of uncultured Methylotenera sp. Lineage (GTDB taxonomy): Bacteria > Pseudomonadota > Gammaproteobacteria > Burkholderiales > Methylophilaceae > CABHOJ01. Next base: position 33,566 of record CBFGLF010000003.1, on the reverse strand, counting down.
ATCGACGATGTGCTCGACCTGAGTGGCGAGAGTGGCGCCATCGGCAAGAATCTGGGGGACGACCTGGCGGAAGGCAAGCCGACGCTACCTTTGCTCTATGCGATGCGCAACGGTAACCAGGTCCAGCGCGACACGATCCGTCGTGCGATCGAACAGGGCGGACTGGAGGAACTACCGACGGTCATCCAGGCGGTCAAGGACACCGGCGCACTGGAGCATGTCCGCAAGCTGGCGCGGCAGGAGGCCGACCTCGGCTGCGCAGCGATCGCCCACATGCCGGCGTCGGACTACCAGACCGCGCTGATCGACCTCGCTCATTTCGCGGTCGATCGCACTTTCTAACGCCGCGATGTAACACGGCGATCTAGCCCAACTCCTGAGACCCTAGCCTCTAGCTGCTTGAGCCAATGCTTCAGCAGCCTCTCAAAAGCGTGATCTGACGCGAATCAGTTCAGTGTCACCGGCTCGCCCGTCTCAGCATTGTAGTAACTCAGATGGGCACAGCGATTGGTGCCTGTGGTCAGGGTACCGTCAAACACCGCCTGACCATCGACATCGACGACCGCATACCCCGTGTGATACAGCGTGACTTCCGCATGCTGACGGCCCTGACGCATGGCAAAGCTCATGTAGCTGTCATCCTCGTCTTCGGAGAACAGCTCCCAGTTGGCCTTGCCTGTCAATTGCTCCAGCCACGCGCCCAGATCCACCTCTACGCGGCAAACGACTGGAGTTTCCCATGCATCTTGCGCTTGCGTGCTGACGTCGGTCATTTGCGATCCTTTATCAAGTGATTGTCGATTGCTGTTTATCTTGTGACAGATTGCGGAATTTCAAGGCCCGCCAGACCGTCCTGAAGGTTGCCTTGCATGTATAACGGTGGGATGATGCAGCAAGTTTACTGGACGGCACCTTATGACTGATTTTTTCACCATGCTGAGCGAGCATGCGGCTTTATTCATCACCGTTTCTGTCCTGCTGGGTCTCATGGTCGGTAGTTTCCTCAATGTCGTCATCCACCGCATGCCATTGATGATGGAACGCGAGTGGCAAATGAACTGTCAGGAATTGAGAGGCGAGGAGATCGCGCCATTGCCCCGATACAACCTCGTGGTGCCGCGATCGGCCTGTCCAGGGTGCGGTCAGGCGATCAGTGCGTGGCAGAACATCCCGCTGGTGAGTTACGCGTTTCTGGGAGGCAAGTGCGCCGGCTGCAAGAAGCCGATCAGTCTGCGTTATCCCTTCATCGAAGCGCTCACGGGATTATTGACCGGACTGATCAGCTGGAAATTCGGATATTCGTCGATGGCGGTCGCGGCTTGGGTGTTCACGTTCGCCCTCATCGCGCTCACGTTCATCGATTTCGACACGCAACTGTTACCTGACGACATCACCCTGCCGCTACTGTGGCTGGGACTCTTGTATAACCTGAACGGCGGCTTCACCGACATCCAATCCGCCGTCATCGGGGCAGTGGCAGGCTATCTCGTCCTGTGGTCGGTCTACTGGCTGTTCAAGCTGGTCACCGGTAAGGAAGGCATGGGTTACGGTGACTTCAAGTTGCTGGCGGCGATCGGGGCCTGGTTCGGCTGGCAACTGTTGCCGGCGGTGATCCTGCTCTCTTCGCTGGTCGGTTCGCTGATCGGGATCGGACTCATCGTATTGGCCAAGCGTGGACGGGACATCCCCATGCCGTTTGGACCTTATCTGGCTTTAGGTGGTATCGCGGCCCTCTTCTTCGGGCCGCAGTTGTCGCAATTCTATTTGGGAGGTTGAACATCATGTATGTCGTGGCACTGACTGGCGGAATCGGCGCGGGCAAAAGCGAAGCCGCCAAGATATTCGCATCGCTGGGGGTGCCTATCGTCGACGTCGACGTCATCTCTCGCAGGCTGACCGGTCCCGGCCAGCCCATCATGGACAAGATCGCGGAAGCGTTCGGACGGGATTTCCTGACGGAGGACGGTGCATTGAACCGCCCGGCCATGCGCGAGCGCATCTTCGCTAATGACGAAGACCGCAAGAAACTGGAAGCCATCCTGCATCCCGTGATCCACAGTCACGCGTTGCGCGAACTCGACCAGAACCGGGAAGCGCCTTACCAGATCCTCGCCATCCCCCTGTTCTTCGAGACCAATCGCTACTCCGGCCTGGTCAAACGGATCCTGCTGGTGGATTGCGACGAATCGTTGCAGATCAGCCGCACCATGAACCGCAACGGCATGACCGAACATACCGTGCGTGCCATCATCGCGGCACAGGCCTCCCGCAGCTATCGTCGTGCGCTGGCGAACGATATTATTGAAAACAACGGCTCGATCGACGCATTGGCCGAAAAAGTCAAAGAATTACATGAAAAATACATGCAAGCTTGCTTACTTAGCGATTAAATTTCATAATTCACCGCAACATTTCAGCACTAACTAACCAGTAGCCTTTAAATAAATCTCGTGCCCAGCTACGACTATCCCTTCAATGAACGTATCCGCACGCTACTGCGGCTGGAGGATCTGTTCGTCAAGGTATTGCACAATCTCGACCAATCGCACGAATTCAATCACCACTGCGCCCTGATCTCGCTGTTCCAGATGCTGGATGTCATCGATCGTGCCGAGTTGAAGACCGATCTGCTACAGGAACTGGACCGCCAGAAGATCGTGATGAACGGGCTACGCGGTAACCCTGCCATCGCCGAGCAAGTGCTGAACGACGTCATCAGCCAGATCGAGACCACCGCACTGGCCTTGCGCAGCAACACCGTGAAGCTGGGCCAGACCCTGCGTGACAACGAGTGGCTCATGAGCATCAAGCAGCGTGCCGGGATACCGGGCGGCGTCTGCGAGTTCGACGTGCCCTCCTACCATTATTGGCTCGGCCTCGATGAGACCCGTCGTCGCAGCGACCTGGAAAAATGGCTGGAACCGTTGATGCCGGTGCATGAGGCCTTGCGCATCATCCTGCATATCCTGCGCGGCAGCGGCGCCACCTCCAAGATGGTCGCATTGCATGGCAGCTACCAGCAGATGCTGGGCGGTGCCAAACCGGCCCAGATGATGCGCATCGAACTTGATGACGACGTCGCCTGCTTCCCCGAGGTCAGCGCCAACAAATACGCCATCAATATCCGCTTCAACAGTCTGGACGCTGCGCAAAAGCCGCGGCAGTGCGACATGGACATCCACTTCAAACTGACACTGTGCAACCTGTAACGCCCCCCAAGAAAAAACCGCTAGTCACCTGCCCACAATGCGGCAACGTCTCCGAGTACTCCACCGACAACCCCTTCAGGCCGTTCTGTAGCGAGCGCTGCAAGATGATCGATCTTGGGCAATGGGCGAGCGAGAACTATCGCATCCCGGCACCGCTCAAACCTGAAGATTTTCCGGAAGACTGAGATTGAGGATCGCCATGATGCGTCTTGCCATTATTTCGACCAGCCTGTTCGCTTGCATCAGCTTCGCTGCCATGGCCGCGGAAGAGGTGGAGATCACTCAGGCCTGGACCCGTGCGACGGCCCCCGGCCAACAGGTCGGTGCCGCCTACATGACACTACAAAGCAAATCGGACATGGCGCTGGAGCGCGTGGAGAGCCCGGTAGCCGGCAGTGTCGAGATCCATAGCATGACCATGAAGGACGGGGTGATGCAGATGCGCATGCTGGACAGCCTGCCACTGAAAGCCCATCAACCGGAAAAGCTGGCGCCTGGCGGTTTTCACCTGATGTTGTTCGACCTGAAGAAACCGCTGAAAGTCGGAGAGTCGGTGGACTACACCTTGCATTTCAAGGACAGCGCCGGCAAAACCAGCACCCAACACCTGATCTCGCCGATCAAGCGGACTGCCGACTAGTTCCGCCATGCACGCCATATTGGGCGTGAACAGTCACTCCGCTCTCTAGAATCACTCCGCTCTAAAACTGATCGCGACCTGCCGGCGCTCCTGCCCCTGACGCACATCCAGTAGCATCAACCAGTCCTTGCGATCCCGGACGCAGACCGGCAAGGTCACTTCCGCTTCCCAATCGTTTGCGCCGCGCTGCTGTAATCTATAACGATTGAACCCCATCTCCATGCCGGCCATCTGGAAACTGGCTTCCATGCCGTCCACCTTTTCCGTATCCATCGCATCCGCATGCACTGTCAGCTTGAACGGACGCATGACTTGCGGCACGCGGTCCATACGCACCGTCAACCCGGCACCTGAACACCCGCGGACGATGTCCGGGCAAGCCATGGCCTGCACGAGCGTAGGAGATGGCGCCTGGCGGAGATAGGTCAGCGCACCGATGACCGAGAGGATCACCGCGAGGGACAATCCGACAACCCATCGTTTATTCATGGCCACACCGCCCGCTGCATGGCGATGCCATGGGCGCCGTGCTGCCATGCCGTGTGCAGATGTTGTGGTCGCATCCCGCCCAGTGCGTAGACCGGCATCGGCATGCCCGCGGCGATCTCGGCGAATGCTGGCCAGCCCAGGGTGTTCACACCGGGATGACTGGCAGTGGGCAATACCGGTGACAGGACAACGAGATCCAGACCGAGTGCTGCCGCATGCGCAAGCTCCGCTGTGCTATGGCAAGAGGCGGCACAGAGCAACCCCTCCGGCTTTTGCCGCATGGCCATCAGTGCCGCAGAGGACAGATGGACGCCGTGGGCACCGACTCGTCGCGCGAGGTCGATATCCGTGTTCACCAGCACGCGCGCGCCACAGGCATTCGCCATGGCCATCACGCGCGGCAGCAACGTCGATTGCGCCTCGACAGGCAGTGCTTTCTCACGCCACTGCAGCAAGCGCAAGCCTCGATCGAACGCCTGCGCCAGCGCGGTCATGAATCGGGCTTCGCCCATTTCGACCAGATTGGAGATCGCGTAGATGCTGGGTAGCTGCAAAGCGCCGAGGATAGGCACATTCGCCGGCAGCAGCGGCGCGACCGTCAATGCCGCAGGCTGTTGCCACGACAATTGCTGCCCTTCTCGTCCGTGCGGTTCACCCTGCCATTGCCGCACCATGAAAAAATTCAGGCATACGGTACGTTCCGGGTAGGCGAATGTGCGGGTCAGCCAGGGCGTCGCCTCGAGGACCTCGATGCCGAGTTCCTCGTGCAGTTCGCGGCCCAGTGCATGCAGCGGTGTCTCCCCCGCCTCGATCTTGCCGCCCGGGAATTCCCACCAACCAGCCCATGGCTTGCCTTCCGGTCGCTGGCCGAGCAGCACGCTGCCATCGCCGCGCACCAGCACGGCGACAGCGGCGTGCACGATGTCCAATTGGTCCTGTGTCATGCAGGCGGGTTATTTCTTGGCAGCCAACGCTGCCCTGCCGGCGAAGTCACGGGCAAACTGGTGTGCCGAACGTCCGCTACGCGAACCGCGGGTCAATGCCCACTGGAGGGCTGCGCCGCGCGTCTGGTCGTCAAAGCCCTTGATGCCGTAATGCTTGAGCCATTGTTCGGCGATCACCAGGTACTCGTCCTGCGCGAAGGGATAGAAAGAGAGCCAGATGCCGAAACGGTCGGACAGGGAGACTTTCTCCTCGACCGCTTCTGCAGGGCGGATCTCGTCGCCCTGGTATTTGGTCTCGAGGTTCTCCGCCATATATTCCGGCATCAGGTGTCGCCGATTGGAAGTGGCATAGACCAGGATGTTATCCGAGGTGGTCGCGACCGAGCCGTCCAGCACCACTTTCAAGGCCTTGTAACCGGGTTCGCCGGATTCGAACGACAGGTCGTCACAGAAAACGATGAACCGCTCCTCGCGGGCACGCAACAATGCAGTGATCTGCGGCAGATCGGTCAGGTCCTGCTTGTCGACCTCGACGATCCGCAAGCCATGTTTGGAGAACTTGCTGAGCAAGGCCTTCACCAGGGAGGACTTTCCAGTGCCGCGCGCGCCGGTGAGCAAGACGTTATTGGCCGTATAGCCTTTGACGAATTGCTCGGTGTTCTGCACGATGGCCGCCTTCTGCTCATCGACGTTATGGATATCTTCCAGCGTGATCTGGTGCGGGAATGCCACCGGCTCCATATAGCCGCGCCCCCCGTTGTGCTGCCAGCGCCAGGCCAGCGCAGACCAATCGGGGACCGTGGGTGCGCCTTGCATCAGCCCTTCAAGCCGCGTCAGTAAGCCATCGGCACGCTGCAGGATATCGTCGGCATTCGCCATGCATCAGCTCCTGTAATCCGCGTTGATCTTGACGTAATCGTAGGAGAAATCACAGGTCCAGACCGTCGCCTGGGCTTGACCGCGGGCGAGCACGACGCGCACCGTGATGTCCGACGCCTGCATCACTGCAGCGCCTTGCGACTCCTCGTAGCTGGCCGCACGCCCGCCCTGCTCCGCCACCAGGACATCACCCAGGTACAGACTGAGCTTGTTGACGTCGAGATCGTCGATCCCGGCATAGCCGATGGCAGCGAGGATACGGCCGAGGTTGGGGTCCGAAGCGAAGAAGGCGGTCTTGATCAACGGCGAGTGGGCGATGGCATAAGCCACCTTGCGGCACTCTTCTTCGTCCTTGCCGGCTTCGACCTGGATGGTCATGAACTTGGTCGCGCCCTCGCCGTCCCGCACGATGGCCTGCGCCAGCAGGGTCGCCACTTCCGTCAGGGCATCCCGCAGGGTCAGGAAGTCGCTATCGGTCTCCGAGACGATCTCGGCATGGCCGGCTTGGCCAGTCGCCATCAGGATCAGCGAGTCGTTGGTCGAAGTATCGCCATCGACGGTGATGCAGTTGAACGATCGGTTCACCGCATGGTGGATGATGTTTTCCAGCACCTTCTGGCTGACGGCGGCATCGGTCGCGATGTAGCCCAGCATGGTCGCCATGTTCGGGTGGATCATGCCGGAGCCTTTGGAGATCCCGGTGATGGTGACGGTCTTGCCACCGACCGTGACTTGTCTCGATACGCCTTTGGCGACGATATCGGTGGTCATGATGGCTTCCGCCGCATCCAGCCAGCGGTCTTCCTCAAGGTTGGCGACGCAACCCGGCAGCCCGGCCAGCAGGCGATCCATGGGCAAGGGTTCAAGAATGACACCAGTCGAGAACGGCAATACCTGCGCTGTCGAGCAGCCCAGGAGGGTGGCCAATTCGGCACAGGTGGTGCGGGCATTCTGCATCCCTGACTCGCCGGTCCCGGCATTGGCATTGCCGGTGTTGACCACGAGGGCGCGGATCTCGGTCTGTTGTGAAAGGTGCTCCTTGCACAGCGTCACCGGTGCGGCGCAGAACCGGTTCTTGGTGAACACCCCCGCCACGCGCGTACCTTCGGCCAGCTTCATCACCAGCATGTCCTTGCGGTCGGGTTTACGGATACCGGCTTTGGCGATACCCAGCTGGACGCCGCGCACGGGCAGAAGGTCTTGCGCCAGGGGCGCAGATAATTTCACGGGCATGGTGACTTTCGATCAGGATGGCAAAAATCCGATTTTACCGCATTCAATGCCGTTATTCAGGCCATGCGCTCAATTGACTTTGAGGCGCGCTGTGATAGTGTTGGCATATCAAAAATGTTTTCCGCTCATGAGGTTAACGTGCATGAATAATCCCGCCATTGTTCAAGAAAAAGAAGCGGCCAGCCTCGCAGAGATGGGCAACAAACTTGCCTTCACCAAGAAGCTGCAAGCGGTCACCAACAAGATCCACGCCACACGCAACATCGACGAGATCATCCTCGAGGTCAGCCAGGACATCCGCGCCCTGTTCGAAGCCGAGCGACTGACGCTCTATGTGACCAATGAAGATAACTCCGCCATCGTCTCCAAGGTCAAGACCGGACTCAACGAATTCAAGGAACTGAAGCTCGCCATCAACCCGCAGAGTATCGCGGGCTATGTCGCCTACAACAAGACCATCCTCAACATCGCGGATGTCTACGATGACGCCGAACTGGAAAGGATCAGTCCTGAGATCCATTTCCTCAAGGAAGTCGACAAGAAGACCGGGTTCCGCACCAAGCAGATGCTGATCTTCCCTATCCTCAGCCAGGAGGATGGCGCGCTGATGGGCGTGGTGCAGGTGATCAATACCATGTCCGGCCTGCCGTTCCCACAGATGGCGGAAGAAGGGGCGCCGGAGCTGGCCAAGACGCTGGCCATCGCGCTCAATCAGCGCCAGGCACCGATCGGTGTGGTGAAGACCAAATTCGATACCCTGGTCACCGAGGGCATCATCTCCAGTACAGAACTCGAACTGGCGCAACGCTCCGCTCGCAAGAAGGGCAAGGATCTGGAAGAAGTCCTGATCGAGGAGTTCCAGGTCAAACCCGCGGATATCGGCAAATCGCTCTCTACGTTCTTCGGGGTACCGTTGGAACCGTTCAAGGTCGACCGCGTAAAGCCGATGGATTTGTTGAAGAACCTAAAACCGGACTATGTCATCGCCAACGGCTGGCTGCCGATCGACGAGACCAAGGAAGAAGGCCTGGTCATCCTGACCGCAGACCCCGAGAAAGTCCGCGCCTCGCGCATCGTCAGCAACATCTTCCCGCGCCATGCCAAGATCACCTACAAAGTCTGCCTGCATCGCGACTTCTCCAATACCGTCAACCAGTTCTACGGCGTGAACAGTCTGTCCGGGGACATCGACGACATCCTGTCGACCATGGGTGAGGATGAGGAAGATACCGGAGGGATCGGCGCCGAGGACATTTCGGCCGCGGCGGACAACGAACTGGTCAAGCTGGTCAACAAGATCATCATCGACGCCTACAATCAGGGCGCATCCGACATCCATATCGAGCCCTACCCGGACAAAGGCAAGACCGAGGTACGCTTCCGCAAGGACGGCACGCTGGTCAATTACATCGAGATCCCGCCCAGTTACCGCAATGCCATCATCGCCCGCATCAAGATCATGTGCGACCTCGATATCGCGGAACGGCGCAAACCGCAGGATGGCAAGATCAAGTTCAAGAAATACGGTCCGCTCGATATCGAACTACGGGTGGCGACCATCCCGACGGCAGGCGGCATCGAAGATATCGTCATGCGGATATTGGCTGCCGGCAAGCCGATCCCGCTCGACAAGCTGGGCTTGTCGGAACACAACAACAAGAAGTTGAAGGAGCTGGTCGCCAAACCTTACGGCCTGTTCTTCGTCTGCGGCCCAACCGGCTCCGGCAAGACCACGACGCTCCATTCCGCGCTCGGCTACATCAATACGCCAGAGACCAAGATCTGGACGGCGGAGGACCCGGTCGAGATCACGCAGAAAGGCCTGCGTCAGGTGCAGGTCAACAAAAAGGCCGGCCTCGATTTCGCCATGGTGATGAAGGCGTTCCTGCGTGCCGACCCCGACGTCATCATGGTCGGTGAGATGCGCGACAAGGAGACGGTCTCGACCGGTATCGAGGCCTCGCTCACCGGGCACTTGGTGTTCGCCACACTGCATACCAACAGCGCGCCGGAATCCATCGTGCGCTTGCTGGACATGGGCATGGACCCGTTCAATTTCGCCGATGCCCTGCTCGGTATCCTGGCACAGCGCCTGGGCAAACGCCTTTGCGAATGCAAGAAGCCCTACACGCCAGCGCCTGAAGAGATCAAGAGCATGCTCAACGAGTACTGCGAGGAACTGAAGAACACCACTACATGGAAGAAGGATCCGGAAGCTGCCTACAAGGCGGTCTACCAGAACTGGGTAAAGAGTTTCGGCAACGACAAGGGCCAGCTCACTCTCTACAAGGCAACCGGTTGCGACAAGTGCAATAGCTCGGGTTACAAGGGCCGGGTCGGCCTGCACGAACTCTTGGAAGGGACGGATGCCGTCAAGAAGAACATCCAGGAACATGCGCGGGTGGCCGAGATGTTCGCCACAGCGCTGGAAGACGGCATGCGCACATTGAAGCAGGATGGCATCGAAAAAGTACTGCAGGGCATCACGGACATGAAGCAGGTGCGTGCCGTTTGTATCAAGTAAGGCGACTACCTAAGTTATCTGATCGACCTGCGATGAATACCTGCACAGTTAGTTAAAAGTCAGTACCTAAAATCTCCGGGGAGTCTTAAGTCGTAGAGGAGAAGACTTGATGGACAAGAACAAGATCACGCCGATCGCCAAACCGGCAGAGAGCGTACAGGAAGCGGATTTTCGTACCGTCGCTGAAGATGCGCCGGTGATGTTGTGGCTCACCAATGCCGATGGCAAGGTCGTCTTCACCAATTCCAAATGGAAACGTTTCGTCGGCCGCGAGAAGGAAGCCGGCCAGATCAGCGGCGATGCCTGGATCAAGGCCTTGCACCCGGATGACCTCGAGTCGTGCATGACCATCTTCAACGAGGCATTCGCCAATCACCAGCATTTCGATATGGAATACCGGTTGCGCCGCGCCGATGGCCAGTACCGCTACGTACTGGATACCGGCGAACCCTATATCAATAAGGAAGGTAAGTTTGCGGGCTTCATCGGCTCTTCGACCGACATCACCGACCGCAAGAACCACGAGAACCAGCTGCGGCTCTCGCAGCTGGAGATGGCGCAGCACAACCGGGAGATGCAGTTCATCAACGAGCTCAACTCCTACCTGCAGGTCTGTCGCTCGCTGGAAGAGACCCATTCCATCATCCAGCACTACGCCAAGAAGATCTTCGCCGACTATTCGGGTGTGCTCTACCTCTTCGACGAGAGCCATACCACCGTCGAAGCGGTGGTGCATTGGGGTAACGAGAAGCGACCGCCGCCCCCTGTCATCTCACCTGACGATTGCTGGGGCCTGCGGCAGGGAAAGTTGCATAGCACCGACGGAACGGACAACGTCATCGTCTGCAACCATATCCAAGGGCGCTGCGAGCATGGGTATGTCTGTGCGCCGGTGATCGCCCAAGGGGAAATGATCGGCGTATTGTCGGTGACGCTAGGTGATGGTCAGGCGGCAGTGGTGCCCCGGTCACCAGAATCGGTGACCCGCCTGATCGCGATGGCAGCGGATAACCTGGCGATGGCGCTGGTCAGCCTGAAGCTGCGCGAAGCCCTGCGTAGCCGCTCCGTGCGGGACCCGCTGACCACGCTGTTCAACCGCCGTTACCTCGAAGAGACCCTGACACGCGAACTCTCGAACAGCCAGCGTAACAACCAGAATCTCGGCATCATCATGTTGGATATCGATCATTTCAAAAGGTACAACGATACCCATGGGCATGACGCAGGGGATTTCGTGCTGCAGGAGATGGCTGAATTGCTGCGTTCAAAACTGCGGCTCGGCGATATCGCCTGCCGCTATGGTGGCGAGGAGCTGATCATGGTCATGCCGGGGGCGACCAAGCAGATCACGGCGAACCGGGCGGAGCTGATGCGCGCGGCGATCGCCCAGCACGAGTTCATCTACAAAGGGAAACCGCTGGACAACGTGACGGCGTCCTTCGGGGTATCGAATTACCCGGCGGATGGTGAAAGCTGCGAGAGCCTGATCAAGAGTGCTGACGAGGCGCTCTATGACGCCAAGGCTGCGGGCAGGAACTGCGTGAAACTCGCCGAGTGATCGACCCTAGCCGAATGCTTGGCTAGCGGTCAGTACTGACCAGTTCGAAATAGACGTCGTTGACGGCTTTCGAGAAGACCTCGGCCTGATTGGCCTCACATTTGGCCATGACCATCTGCATGATGCGGTCCGGCAACAGGGTGCTGCCGGCATTGACGTTACCGCGCTTGGAACGCGCACCATGCACGACGTTGGCCCCGGAGAAATACCCCTGGACCCAGTGACGGGCCTCCTGTGCGGTCAAGGTCTTCTCTTGCAAGCCGGCATTCACTTCGGCGCAGGTCTGGGTACCGAGACCGGAAACATACCCGTCGGCGGCTTGCGCGCTCGACGCAGTCAGCAGGATGACAAAAGTAATGACGAATTTCAGCATGGGCGATGTCCTGATCGAGTATGCGGCAGTGTAAACAAAAAAGCCGGACGAGTCCGGCTTTCTGTAGATCACTTCAGGCTTGCATGGTTCAGCGTGTCAGCCCTTGGGCCTCGCTCAGTCGAACACGGCAAGGTCGATCTGACGTTGCTCACATTGCGAGACGGTCTGACGCCGCTCGGCGTTACTCATATCCCACCACTGACGGATCTCGTCGATCGTCCGATAGCAGCCGAGACAATATCCCGTCTCTTCGCTCATCGCACAAATGCCCACGCAGGGGGATTGCACTTCTTCACCGCTCGATTCCAGCACGCTCATGACAACGCCAATTCAGGATTAACAAAACGCCATTATATCGAAAATGCCGGCCCTGTTCCGGGCCGGCGTCGTCGCGGCTTATCTCAAGGCACCGATATAGCGGCTGGCAGTAGACGGCAGGTCTTCTTCAGCAGGCTCCTCAAACACCGGCATGTTGCCGACGTCCGTTGTCGTCTCGACCACGGCGGGCTTGACGATGGGTGCGACCGGTGCCGGTGCGCCGAACATCAGTTCCTCATAGCGATCGGCATAATGCTTCAATTCCTCCGAGCCCTGCTGGCGCGCCAGATGGATCACTTCGCGCGCATATTCTTCGTTCTTGCTCATCCACTCGACATCGATCACCCGATTGGCACTGCGACGCAAGGTGACATAGAGGTGAGCAGCGATCCCGGTTTTTTCAGCTTCAGTCATCACAGCACCCTTTCAGCATGTTGGGAGATATCGAGACCATCCTGTTCGTCTTCGGTCGAGACGCGCAGCCCCATGGTCCAGTCGATCAGCTTGAGGATGATCAGCGTACCGATACCGCTGTACAGCAAGGTAGCGATCACGCCGATACATTGCACCATCGGGTCACCCTCGACACCGCCGATGGCTTTGCTGGCGAGCACGCCAGTGAGGATCGCGCCGACGATACCGCCGACACCGTGGATACCGAACACGTCCAGCGCGTCATCCGCGCCCAGTACACGCTTGAGCCCCGTCGCGCCCCAGTAGCAGAAGAGACCGGCAGCGACGCCGATGATCAGTGCGCCTTTCGGATCGACGAAACCGGAGGCCGGAGTGATGGCGACCAGGCCGGCAATGGCGCCGGAACATGCGCCGAGCAGGGTGGCACGCGAGCGGCGGATCCATTCGATCGCCATCCAGGTCAGTACGGCGGCAGCAGTCGCGACTTGCGTCACCAGCATCGCCATGCCGGCACGGCCGTCCGCGGCGACAGCGGAACCGGCGTTGAAGCCGAACCAGCCCACCCACAGCAAGGAAGCACCGATCAGGGTATAGATGAGGTTATAGGGTGGGAACGGTTCCTTGCCGTAGCCATGACGCGGGCCCAGGACATAGGCGCACATCAAGCCAGCCACACCGGCATTGATGTGGACCACGGTGCCACCGGCGAAATCCAGCACACCTTGGCTGGCCAGCCAGCCGCCCGGTTCCCAGACCCAGTGCGCGACAGGCGCGTAGATCAGCAAGGACCACAGCACCATGAAGACCACCATCGCCGGGAAGCGGATACGTTCCGCGAATGCGCCGGTGATGAGCGCCGGGGTGATGATGGCAAAGGTCAGCTGGAACATGATGAACACCGACTCCGGGATGGTGGAGGCGATATGGCTGACGGACATCTGTCCTTCGGCGTTCATGAACGACAATCCGTCGAGCATGATGCGATCGAAACCGCCGATGTACAGGTTGTTCGGGGTGAAGGCCAGGCTGTACCCTGCGATCACCCAGACCACCGTGATCAGGCAGCAGATGGTGAAGCTTTGCAGGGTGGTGGACAGCACGTTACGCTTGCGCACCATGCCGGCATAGAAGAGCGCCAGGCCAGGGATCGTCATCAACAGCACAAGCGCTGCTGAGGTCATCATCCAGGCCGTGTTGCCGGCATCGATCTGATCGGCGGCGACCATGTAAGGCGCACTGGGTGCTGCGGCCTCTTCAGGTTCTGCCACTGGCATGGGCTCGGGCACAGGCGCAGGTTCTGCCGCGACCGGGCTCTCCATCTCCGGTGGCGTGGCTTCCGCCCCGTCCGCAGGCACTTCCTGCTCCACGACGACCTCTTCAGCGGCTGCGAGGGTCGTGTCCGCGGCTGCGACCTGGATCGGCTTGACGGAACTCTCGAACCGGGTGAACGCCTCGCGATAAAGCGATTTCGGTTCGCCTGCCGCAAACTCTTCAGCCTGTGTTTGCATGGGCATCCACAGACTGAATCCCAGCACCCCTAGCAACAGCAGCCAGTTGCCACTCCCCGATGATTGCTTGAAAACGTTCATTGCTGGCCTCGCTTACTCATAGATGGATACTTCTCAAAAATATTGCTGCCCGGAAAATAGGTTAGAAAAACTGTTTGCATGGGTAGCGCTTACTGGTCGCTGCTTGTTCGGCTTGGCTGATCGCCATGTCTACGGTACGCCCGCTTGCCGTTTCACCCAGGTTATCCGTCAGCCAGATCCGGATATGCCCCATCAGCGCCTTGAGCTGGCCGGGACGGTAAGTCCGGGTCTGGACGGTGTGTCCGGATTCCATGAACTTCAGCATCTGCTCATGCTGCGCTTCGGACCAGGGCAGGTTCTCGACCACTTGTTGCACGAAGACGCGCAGGTCCAGCGCCAAACTGTCGCTTTGGCTCGCGACTTGTTCCATAAGCGCGTTGAATAGGCCTTGGAAGCTGTCGAACTCGGCAGTGTCGATACCGTTCTCGGTGACGTCGACGACCGCCTCCTTCGGGCTGACCGGCTTGGCTTTGGTTTTTTCTGGAATGGGCTTTACGCCAGAGAGATCCGGCGCAGCACGCAGCTCTTCCTCTTTGGCCATAAGGGCGCGATTGATGGATTGCAGCATCTCGCGCTGCAGTTCGCTCTTGCCAAGCTGCGTACAGACATTGCGGACGAAGACATTGAGGCCATTGAATACGGAACCCGAACTGCCGATGTGGCTGACCCACTGATTGAGGACGGTGATCGCTTCGTCTTCGCTCAGCACGGAGCAAAGACCATGGTGGACTGCGCGACGTTGACGCAGGAATTCGGTACTGACGTTATTTTCCATTGTTACCACGTTTACCTTGTTGTTTATCAAAACGGCATTGTCTTTTAACAACATGCCCCATTTTGTGGCGGGGTCTTGCAGATGCTGCGCGATTCTCGTGCACTGCGTCCTGATCGGAATCGAACGCCTGTCGTTTCGTCCCGTATCCGCACAAGGCCAATGTTCACGCCGCATCTGGTGGCATTCCGATACCCGCCATTAGGTATCAGCCACACGTTACGATGGGTAAGTCGCAAGACTTGTGCCAAGAGCCTTGATGGTGCTTGCGCCTTGTTTTGGGGAGCGTATCTGGAAACGCCTGCGATCGCAGACGATAAAAAACCCCGCTACTCGCGCAACGGGGTTTTAGGCGGGACTTGCTCAGTGCGCCACTAGGCTTAGCTGAGCTTACCGTGACACTGTTTATATTTCTTGCCGGACCCGCAAGGGCATGGCTCATTCCTGCCGACCTTGATGCCTTCGCGCTCGAACGGGCGGATCGCATCCTGCGGCTCGGCGGTGTTGCCCAGCGCATCGTCATAGTCGGCGTGCTGATAGCGCACGTTCTCCGGCTCGGCGGGTTTCTCCACCGCTTCGACATCCGCCTCGCTGCGCACCTGCACCAGCATGGTGACCTGGGTGACCTCACGCTTCACGGTGTCGAGCAGGGCAGCGAAGAGTTCAAAGGCTTCGCGCTTGTATTCCTGCTTGGGGTTCTTCTGTGCGTAGGAGCGCAGATGGATGCCTTGGCGCAGGTGGTCCAGCGCCGCCAGATGCTCACGCCAGTGGTTGTCGAGGCTTTGCAGCATGACAGCACGCTCGAACTGACGCATGACGTCGGCGGATGCCTGCGCTTCCTTGGCGGCATAATTGGCTTCCGCCTTTTCCAGGATGCGTTCGCGCAAGGTCTCTTCGTGCAGGTCCGGATTCTCTTCCAGCATCTTCTGCACAGGCATCTCGAGACCGATATCGGCCAGCAGGGCTTTTTCAAGGCCTTCGACATCCCATTGCTCTTCTACGCTGCCGGGCGGGATATGCGTGGCGATGACGTCGATGATGACGTCCTGGCGCATCGCGGCGATGGTCTCGGCGACGTCAGTCGCTTCCAGCAATTCATTACGTTGCTGGTAGATCACCTTGCGCTGATCGTTGGCGACATCGTCATATTCCAGCAATTGCTTCCGGATATCGAAGTTGCGGCCTTCGACCTTGCGTTGCGCGTTCTCGATGGCACGGGTCACCCAGGGATGCTCGATGGCCTCGCCTTCTGGCATCTTCAGACGCTCCATGATGGCGGAGACACGATCGGAAGCGAAGATGCGCAACAACTGGTCTTCCAGCGAGAGGTAGAAACGACTGGAGCCGGGGTCGCCCTGACGACCGGAACGGCCGCGCAACTGGTTGTCCACACGGCGCGACTCATGGCGTTCGGTACCGATGATATGCAAGCCGCCGGCATTTAGGACGGCTTCGTGCACCTTTTGCCAATCGGCCTTGATGGCGGCGATACGCGTTTCCTTTTCGGCATCGCTGAGTTTCTCATCGCTACGGACAGCAGCGATATCCGGTTCAGGGTTACCGCCGAGGACGATGTCGGTACCACGGCCCGCCATGTTGGTCGCGATGGTGATGACGCCGGGACGACCTGCCTGCACGATGATCTGCGCCTCGCGCTCGTGCTGTTTGGCATTCAGCACCTGATGTTCGAGCTTGGCCTTGTTCAGCAACTCCGAGATCAGCTCGGAGTTCTCGATCGAGGTGGTACCGACCAGTACAGGCTGGCCACGTTTCTTGCATTCGACGATGTCCGCGATCACCGCATCGTATTTCTCTTTCGCCGTGCGGTAGACCTTGTCCATGTGGTCTTTACGCTGCATGACGCGATGCGTGGGGATGACGACCGTCTCGAGGCCGTAGATCTGGTTGAATTCGTAGGCTTCCGTGTCGGCGGTACCGGTCATGCCGGAGAGCTTGCCGTACATGCGGAAATAATTCTGGAAGGTGATCGACGCCAGCGTCTGGTTCTCTTTCTGGATCGCCAGGCCTTCTTTCGCCTCGACTGCCTGATGCAGGCCGTCGGACCAGCGGCGACCAGTCATCATACGACCGGTGAATTCGTCGACGATCACGATCTGGCCGTCGCGCACCACGTAATGCTGGTCGCGGTGGAACAGCGAACGCGCACGCAGGGCGGCATACATGTGATGGACCAGTGTGATGTTGGCAGCATCGTAGAGGCTACCACCCTCAGGCAACAGGCCGGCTTCCGAAAGCAGGTTCTCCGCGTGCTCGTGGCCCTGCTCGGAGAGCAAGACCTGCTGGGATTTCTCGTCGACCCAGAAATCGCCTTCGCCGTCTTCCGTCTCCTGGCGGATCAGTTGCGCAGCGATGCCATTCATCTGGGTATAGAGATCGACACTGTCGTCGGCCTGGCCGGAAATGATCAGCGGCGTACGGGCCTCGTCGATGAGGATGGAGTCGACTTCGTCCACCAGCGCGTAGTTGAGCGCACGCTGCACGCGTTCATCCGCGGTGTAGACCATGTTGTCGCGCAGATAATCGAAACCGAACTCGTTGTTGGTGCCGTAGGTGATGTCCGCCGCATAGGCTTGCTGTTTCTCGGCATGCGGCATCTGGGAGAGGTTGATGCCGACCGTCATGCCCAGGAAATTATAAAGACGCGCCATCCATTCGGCGTCGCGCTTGGCCAGGTAATCGTTGACGGTCACCACGTGCACGCCTTTGCCGGTGAGGGCATTGAGGTAGGCAGGCAAAGTGGCGACTAGTGTCTTGCCTTCACCTGTGCGCATCTCGGCGATCTTGCCGGCATGCAGCACCATGCCGCCGATCAGCTGCACATCGAAATGGCGCATCTCCAGCGCACGTCGGCCGCCTTCACGCACCACGGCAAACGCTTCGGGCAGCAGTTTCTCCAGCGATTCGCCGTTCTGGTAACGTTGCTTGAATTCGTCGGTCTTGGCGCGCAACTGCTCATCGGTGAGCGCTTGCATGGCAGGCTCGAGTTCATTGATGAGCCGAACATTATTTGAGTATTGTTTGACCAGCCGCTCGTTGCGACTACCGAATACTTTCTTGAACAACGTGGATAACATGAAAGAACACCAACTTTCCGCCGATGCGGAAGCCTTAAGGTTGACTTTGGAAGATTAGAAATACAACGACTTAGTACCTGTATATTCCTGCTTAGTTTACTTTACGTAAATATTTTCTCGGGTCCAGCGCAGCGCCATTGAGTCGTACTTCGAAATGGAGATGCGCGCCCGTCGAGCGGCCCGTGCTGCCGACTTGGGCGATCGCCTGGCCCTTGCTGACACGCTCGCCCACCTTCACCAGAAGTGCGGAGGCATGTGCATAACGGGTCTCCAGGCCGGAACCATGGTCGATCTTCACGATTTTACCATAGTCAGGGGTGTGCTCCGCCGCGACCACGATGCCGTCTGCCGAAGCGTAGATGGGGGTGCCGGTCTCGGCGGTGAAATCGAGGCCTTCATGGAACGCCGTACGGCCGGTGAAGGGATCGATGCGCCAGCCGTAGCTGGAGGAGTTATAGCCGACGTTCACCGGCGTATTGCTGGGCAAGGTGTTCTTCTTCATGCTTTGTTGCAGCAACAGGGCCTCCAGCATGCTCAAATGGTCGCTGCGTTGCTCGATCTCCTGTGTCAGCTCGCTGATCTTCTGCTGCAACTGCGCCTCCGTCATGCCTTCCGCGTTGACCTCAGGACCGCCGCGTCCGGGCGCTGGCTCCTGTGCCATGTCTTTCTCCTTGACGCCGGCCAGCTTGGACAGGCGGTCGCTCAGGGCATCGAGCCGCATGACACGCGCCTGCAATTCACCCAACTGGAGAGCCAGTGCGTCGAGGTGTTCCTGGGGATTGTGCAATGAGAAGTTGAGCGGGTTGGGGAGGAGGTGCTTGACGCCTTGGTGCTTGCCGTCGGCCTGTGGCAGAATGATTGCGAGTGTCAGGACAACCGCGATCGCCACGATAGCGACCAACAGCAAAACCGCCTGCGCCAGCGTCAGGGTCTTTGCTTTTGCCATGTTGTTCGAGACAAAGATGATATTCATTCATTCCCCTTTGGGAGGCACAACAGCATGCGTCGTATCAATGCATTGTTCAAGAACGATGCCGGACTCATGGCGCTATACGACCATGCAGGCAGTCTGACTGCCATGCAAAAAATATGGGCCGAGATCTGCCCAGACTCCCTAAAGCCACTCACGCGTGCAGGCGCCGTGAAACAAGGCGCGCTGACGGTCTACACCGATCATGGCGCCGTGGCGGCCAAGATCAAATTATTATTGCCCAGCCTGATGGCCAAGCTACAAAAACGAGGAATCGAAGTTACTGCAATTCGCGTTCAAGTGCAAGTCAAATCTGAGCCCCCTGCAAAGCCTAAAATCCATCGAAAAATCAGTGCTAAAGGCGCCTCCGAACTGGCTTCCCTGGCTGGAGAACTCGAAGGCTCGGCGCTGGGCGAAGTGCTCGCTAGACTGGCCCGCAGGACCTAGACGCGCCAGCGCGTTCAGCATCACTCACCATGGAATATCTGCTCTATCTGGTCGGCGGCGCGATCGCTGGCCTGCTATCTGGTCTGTTCGGGGTCGGCGGTGGCCTGATCATCGTCCCGATCCTGGCCGTGATCTTCAGCAGCCTGCAGTTCCACGAAGCCCACGTCATGCACATGGCGCTGGCGACTTCGATGGCGACCATCATCTTCACCTCGATCGCGTCGACCCGGGCGCACCATCGCAAGCAGCATGTCGACTGGACGGTCGTGCGCACCATGGCCCCTGGCGTGGTGATCGGCACCTTGTTCGGCAGCCTGCTCGCGACGCACATCCATAGTACGTCGCTTCAGGGCATCTTCGCGCTCTTCGTGCTGATCGTAGCCACCCAACTGGCGCTGGATCTCAAGCCTTCGCCACACCGTCAGTTACCAGGCAAGGCCGGCACAGGGTTAATCGGCGGGGGCATCGGCGTCATCTCCAGCCTGGTGGGCATCGGCGGCGGCACGCTGTCGGTCCCCTTCCTGGCTTATTGCAATGTCGCGATCCATCGCGCCATCGGGACCTCTGCGGCGATCGGCCTGCCGATCGCCGTCTCCGGTGCCCTGGGTTACCTCATCATGGGCTGGGGCAACACAGCTCTGCCGCCTCACAGCCTGGGCTTCATCTACCTGCCGGCATTCGCCGGCGTCGCGCTCGCCAGCAGCTTTACGGCGCCTTTAGGTGCGACCCTCGCGCAACGTTTCTCCGCAAAACGACTCAAACGCCTGTTTGCCATTCTTTTATACGCAGTCGGCGTGAAAATGTGTTGGGGGTTGTTTTGAATGCATCGCACCAGGGATACGTGATCGAGGCGCACGGCCTCAGTAAGGTATTCGACCAAGTCAGTGCCGTAGACGATATCAGTCTGCAGATACGCCAAGGCGTGACCACCGCCCTCCTCGGCGGCAACGGCGCGGGCAAGACCACGACCCTCGCTATGCTTTTGGGTTTGCTGTTGCCGACGACCGGCAGCATCCGGATCCTGGGAGAGGACATGCTGCAACATCGCTACCGGTTGTTGCATCGCATGAACTTCTCCTCGCCGTATGTAGATCTGCCGCAACGCCTGACCGTGCGCGAGAACCTCACGGTCTATGGGCATCTCTACCGCTTGTCTGATCTCAAGCAGCGCATCCGCCGGATCGCTGGCGAACTGAACCTCGATGAAGTGCTCGACCGCCGCTATGGCCGACTCTCCGCCGGCCAGAAGACCCGCGTATCCCTGGCGAAGTCGCTGCTCAACGAACCTGAGTTGCTGCTGCTGGATGAACCCACCGCATCGCTGGATCCAGATACCGCGGATGCGATCCGCACCCACCTGGAGCAGTATCAGAAACGTACTGGCGCCAGCATCCTGCTCGCCTCGCACAACATGTCGGAAGTGGAACGCATGGCCGCCGACGTCATCATGATGCGACGTGGCAAGATCGTCGACGCCGGCTCGCCCGATCGACTGATCGACCGCTACGGCCGCAACAGCATGGAAGAAGTGTTCATCGACGTCGCGCGCAACCGGGAACTGCACACGAAATGAGCCACGAAGACATCGATTTCTCCACCCGCCGCATCGGCGCTCTGGTGCTGCGCCATCTCTACCTCATGCGCAAGTCGTGGCCACGCGTGCTGGAGATGGTCTACTGGCCGACGGTGCAGATGGTCCTGTGGGGCTTCATCACCCTGTTCCTGCAAACGAATAGCAGCTACATCGCCCAAGCGGCGGGCATCCTGCTGTCTGCCGTACTGCTCTGGGATGTACTGTTCCGGGGGCAACTGGGGATCGCGCTCGTCTTCATGGAGGAGATGTGGTCGCGCAATCTGGGGCACCTCTTCGTCAGCCCCTTGCGACCTTACGAGATGGTCGCCTCGCTCATCCTCATGAGCCTGATCCGCACGCTGATCGGCGTCGGCGGCGCAGCCATCGTCGCCATCCCGTTGTTCCACTTCAACATCTTCGATTTGGGGTTGCCGCTGATCGCCTTCTTCCTCAACCTCGTCATCATGGGTTGGGCCGTCGGGCTGATCGTTTCCGGCATCGTGCTGCGCTACGGCCTGGGCGCGGAGAGTGTGGCTTGGATCGCGGTATTCGCCATCCAGCCCCTGTGCGCCATCTACTACCCGGTCGAGGTGTTGCCGGGGTGGCTACAGCCAGTGGCCTGGGCGCTGCCCGCCAGCCATGTGTTCGAAGGCATGCGCGAACTCCTTTTGCACCAGACCTTCAATTGGCACCATCTGGCCTATGCCGTAGGCTTGAACATCGTCTATCTGGCGGGCGGTATCGCCACCTTCCTGGGCTATTTCAGGGCGGCACGGCAACGTGGCCTGCTCTTGCATGTCGGGGAGTAGGTCAACCTTCCGATAGGGTCATAAAAAAAGCCCGCTGACGCGGGCTTTTTTATTCTCAAGACTATTACAGCAGCACCTTCTCGATGCCGCCGTTATTCGCCTTGTGCACGTAATCCTGCATCCAGTTCTCACCGAGGATGTGCTTCGCCATCTCCACCACGATGTAATCCGCCTGGATACCCGTATCCTCGCCATAGCGAGCGAGCCCCTGGAGACAAGATGGGCACGACGTCAGGATCTTCACATCCTGTTCAGGCGCCCCCGGCGTGAGACCGAGCTTGGACATACCCTTCTCCAGCTCTTCCTGCTTGCGCATCTTGACCTGGGTCGCGATGTCGGGACGTGCGACGGCGAACGTACCGGATTCGCCACAGCAACGGTCGTTCAATGCGACTTCGGTGTTCATCAGCGCATTGGTGACCTTGAGCGGCGCATAGGTCTTCATCGGCGTGTGGCATGGGTCGTGATACATGTATCGCACCCCGGTCACGCCTTCGATCTTCATGTTCTTCTCCATGAGGTATTCATGGATGTCGAGCAGGCGACAGCCCGGGAAGATCTTCTCGAATTCATACTTCTGCAGCTGATCCATACAGGTGCCGCAAGAGACGATCACGGTCTTGATGTCCAGATAGTTCAGCGTGTTGGCGATCCGATGGAACTGGACGCGGTTCTCCGCCGTGATCTGCTGGCCCTTGTCGTGATTGCCGGCTGAAGTCTGCGGATAGCCGCAACACAGGTATCCCGGCGGTAGCACCGTCACCGCGCCAACCTCGTAGAGCATGGCCTGGGTCGCCAGACCCACGGTCGAGAACAGCCGCTCCGAACCACAGCCCGGGAAATAGAACACGGCATCCGAATCGTCGTTGGTCTTTTGCGGGTTACGGATGATCGGCACCATGGTGTCGTCTTCGATCCCCAGCAAGGCACGCGAGGTCTTGGTCGGCATGTTCTTGGGCATCGGCCGATTGAGGAAATGCACCACCTGCGCCTTGATCTCAGGCTTGCCGACCGTGGCGGGTGGCCGCTTCTTGAAAGCGTTCAACAGGCCGAGTTTCTTGAACACGGCATGACCCAGTCGCTGGGCGCGATAACCGAACCCGACCATCGCGGCGCGCATGACCTTGATCGTCGCCGGATCCTTGATATTGAGGAAGGTCATGGCCAGCGTGGTGCCGGGGTTGAAATGCTTCTTACCCTGTTCGCGCAGGAAATTACGCATGGCGATCGACACGTCACCGAAATCGATATCGACCGGGCACGGATTCAAACAGCGGTGGCAGACCGTGCAATGGTCGGCGACGTCGTTGAATTCATCGAAATGCTTGAGCGAGATGCCGCGGCGCGTCTGTTCCTCGTAAAGGAAAGCCTCGATCAGCAGCGATGTACCGAGGATCTTGTTGCGGGGCGAATAGAGCAGATTGGCACGTGGCACATGGGTCGTACACACGGGCTTGCACTTGCCGCAACGCAAACAGTCGCTGATGGAGTCGGCGATCTCGCCGATGGCCGATTGCTCCATGATGATGGATTCCTGCTCCAGCAGGCCGAACGAGGGGGTGTAGGCGCTGTCCAGGCCGGATCCGGCCATCAGCTTGCCCTTGTTGAAGCGGCCTTCCGGGTCGACCTTCTGCTTGTATTCGGCGAAGGTGGCGATGGTCTTCTCGTCGAGGAACTCCATCTTGGTGATGCCGATCCCGTGTTCACCCGATATCACCCCATCGAGGCTCTTGGCCAGCGCCATGACGCGTGCTACCGCGGCATGCGCATCTTGCATCATGCCGTAATCGTCGGAATTGACCGGGATATTGGTATGCACGTTGCCGTCACCCGCGTGCATGTGCAGCGCGATGAAGACGCGGCTCTTCAGTATCTTCTTCTGCAGTTCCTCGCACTTTTCGAGGATCTTCTGGTAAGCACGTCCGGTGAAGATCTCCTGCAGCGGTTTCTTCAGCTCGCGCTTCCAGGAGACGCGCAACTCGTAGGATTGCACCGCACGGAAGATATTCTCGTAATGCCCGTAACGCGCGGCATCCTCCTCGCCGAGCAGGCTGACGGGGGCATCCAGATTGTTCAGGATCGTCGTCCAGCGCTCGCGCAGCTGGTTCAGCAAGCCCAGTGACAGCATGCGCTTGGTCTCGACCGTATCGGCATCGGCGCTGGTGTCCTCGTCCTGATGCAGGGGCAAGTCACCGGCGAAGAAGGCCTGCAACTCATCCAGCAGCTTCAGTTTGTTGCCGATGGAGAGTTCGATATTGATGCGTTCGATGCCGTCCGAATAATCGCCGAGACGCGGCAAGGGGATCACCACGTCCTCGTTGATCTTGAAAGCGTTGGTATGTTTGGCGATAGCGGCGGTACGCGCGCGATCGAGCCAGAACTTCTTGCGCGCTTCGGCAGAGACGGCGATGAACCCCTCCCCGCCGCGGGCGTTGGCCAGGCGAACGATATGCGAGGCGGCTTCGCCGACGGCGTTCTCGTCATCGCTGGCGATATCGGCGATCAACACCATCTTCGGACGCTCGGCGCGGCTCGCCTTGGTCGCGTAACCGACGGCCTTGATGTAGCGTTCGTCCATGTGCTCCAGCCCTGCGAGCAGAGTGGATTCGGTGGCGTCCAGGTAGTCCTTGATCTCGACGATGGCCGGCACGGCGAGCGCGACATTGCCGAAGAACTCCAGGCAGACGGTGCGCACATGCTTGGGCATGCGATGCAGGATGAAGGTGGCGGAGGTGATGAGACCGTCACAGCCTTCCTTCTGGATGCCCGGCAGGCCCGAGAGGAATTTATCCGTGACGTCCTTGCCGAGGCCGACCTTGCGGAAGCTGGGGCCCGGGATCTCGAGGATCTCAGGTTCGGCGCGCATGGTCTTGCCGTCCGCATCGTAGCGGCTGATCTTGAAACGCGCGACGTCGATGTCGTGGATCTTGCCGAGGTTGTGGTCGAGGCGCTCGATCTCCATCCAGGTGGCATCGGGCGTCACCATGCGCCACGAGGCGAGGTTATCCAGTGCCGTACCCCAGAGCACGGCCTTCTTGCCGCCGGCATTCATGGCGACGTTGCCGCCGATGCACGAGGCGTCGGCCGAGGTCGGGTCGCAGGCGAACTCCAGCCCGGCTTCGGTGGCGGCTTCCATGGCACGGCGCGTCACCACGCCTGCACCGCAGCGTATGGTCGGCACCTGGCGATTGACGCCTGGCAAGGTACGCATCTCGACCCGGCCCAGCGTATCGAGCTTTTCGGTGTTGATCACCGCCGACAGCTTGGTCAACGGCACGGCGCCGCCGGTGTACCCGGTACCGCCCCCACGGGGGATGATGGTCAGGCCAAGCTCGATACAGGCTTTGACAATGGCCGCGACTTCCTCTTCAGTGTCGGGATTGACCACGACGAAGGGATACTCGACGCGCCAGTCGGTGGCATCGGTCACATGCGAGACGCGCGCGAGGCCGTCGAACTGGATGTTGTCCTTGCGGGTGATCTTGCCGAGCTTGGCCAGCGTCTTCTTGCGCAGGTTCTCGGAGAGCTTGAAGTCGTTCTCGAATTCGGTGACTGCCTGACGCGCGGCGATGACCAGCTTGAGCACCTTGGGATTGCCATGGCTACGCTCGTCGATGGCCTTGATGCGGTGATGCAAGGCATCGACCAGGGCTTTGCGGCGCTTCTTGTTGGCTAGCAGGTCGTCCTGCAGGTAAGGATTGCGTGTGACGACCCATAGATCGCCGAGGACCTCGAACAGCATCCGGGCGGAGCGCCCGGTCTTACGTTCGTCGCGGAGTTCATTGAGTACATTCCAGATCTCTTCACCAAGGAATCGAATGACGATTTCACGGTCAGAGAATGAAGTGTAGTTATAGGGGATTTCGCGTAATCGGGCGGTCATGAATCGGCTGATGGATAAAGATGTCATTGTATCATGGCGAGAGACCTTCACGATAACCCTCCGGTTCCTGTCAGCTAATGACAAATCACGGAAAAGACACGACAATTGCCCCTTTTCGCCAAGTGGCTTTCACAGGAAAAAGACGGACTAGATGCTAAGCAAAACCACCAAATGGATTTTACCGATCGCCATCCTCGGATTGCTGGCCTTCCTGGCGATCTCGCTGACCAATAAAGCCAAGGCGCCGGAAGTCACTTTCACCACCATCGAAGGCAAGACCATCCCCCTCTCTTCGCTGAACGGGCAGGTCGTACTGGTGAATTTCTGGGCGACCGATTGCCCCGGATGCATCGCCGAGATGCCAGGCCTGATCAAGACCTACAACGACTATCACGACCGGGGCTTCGAAGTGATCGCGGTGGCCATGTCCTACGATCCACCGAGCCAGGTGCTCAATTACACCAAGAAGAATGCGCTGCCCTTCCCGGTGATGCATGACGGTTATGGCGAGATCGCCAGGCAATTCAACGAGGTGCGCGTGACGCCTACCGCGTATATCCTGGACAAGGAAGGCAAGGTCATCCGCAAGGTGGTGGGTGAATTGAATTTCCCCGACCTGCATCAACTGCTCGACGAACAACTGAGGAAGCCTGTGTGATGCTCTGGATCAAGGCCTGGCACATCATCTTCATGGTCACCTGGTTCGCCGGGCTGTTCTACCTCCCTCGCCTGTTCGTCTATCACGCCATGTCGGAGGACGCCATCAGCCAGGAACGTTTCAAGGTCATGGAACGCAAGCTGTTCTACGGCATCATGACACCGGGCGCGATCCTCACCATCGTCTTCGGTGTCTGGCTGTGGCTGGGCTACGGTATCACCGGGGGCTGGCTGATGGCGAAACTGCTCCTCGTCGTCGGCCTGGTGATCTATCACCTCTATTGCGGCGTGCTGCTGGTCGAGTTCAAGCACGACCGCAACAAGCATGGCCATGTCTATTACCGCTGGTTCAACGAAGTGCCGGTGATCGCGCTCATCGCGATCATATTGCTGGTCGAACTCAAGCCTTTTTGACAGAATGTGAACCATGGATATCCTGAATTCAGCCTGGTTCGTCGGCATGTTGAAGAAGTCCGGCACTGCACCGCAGGCCAGGCTGCTCAGCATGTTCGATATCCTGGGCGACTGGCTGCAGGCACCGAACATGCGCGAACTGGTTTCGCAGCAGCCGCTTGCGGCGCAACCTAGCGGCGAATTACTCGATTACCTCACCACCCAGGCACGGGCATGCGGTGTGCAGATGCCGGAACTGCTGGCCCAGCAGCTCTATTTCATGGCCAGGGGCGCCATCCAGGAAGCCCTGACTGCCGATATGGCTTCCACCCTCGAGAATGCCAAGGAAGCCGCCAGCGCGCTGATCCGTGCGCAATCCGAACGTGAACCGCAGCCGCGCAAACAGGCCTACGCCATCGCGGCCAGCCTGCTCGTCGTGAGCGGCTTGTGCGGCGGCCTGTTGCTGCATTTCTGGCAAAGTGGCCCGACCCAGACACTGGCCCAGTCCCTCGGGCAGGCCTCGATCAGCAGCGCCCGTGCCGAGCCACAGAACCCGGCCAGCACAGCCGAGATCTATGCGGTCATGGAACAGATGCGCAAGGGTGTCTGCCAGTTCCCCGAAGCCTTGCAGCTGCCGGGGCCGCAGCAGAAGGTCTATGTGGAACTGGTCGTGGACGGCCTGATCCCGACCACGATGGAAGACCAGGCCATCGCCCGCGACCTCATCCAGAAAGTCCGCTGCAATTACACACCGATGCTGATGTCGAATTCGATCAGCTGAAAGAGCGATGCCCAATAAAAAAGGCCAACGATGTTGGCCTTTTTTATTGGGTGTGACGCGCTTACTTCTCGGAGATCTTCTTCAGGTTCGCGAGACCGCTGGTGAAGATATTGGTGATGGTATCTTTCGCAGTCTTGTCGTCTTCGCCTGCCTTGGGTTCATGCGCTGGATCCTTGCGCTTGAACATGCTCTTCCAGGTGACCACGGTCTTGTCGCCCTTGGTCTGCACGGTCAGGGTGGCGCTGTATTCGCGTAGCGGCAGCACACTCTCGGTGATCTCGTACTTGATGGTCATGCTGGCGTCATCACGCGAGGTGAGCACTTCATTGATCTTGCCGCCATCTTGCAGCACCAGCACGCGGGTGGCGCCCACTTCGTTGTTCTTGCCGCCGGTGATCTCGGTCTTGGCGATGGCGGGATGCCAGCTCATGTCACCGAAATTACCTGCCTTGGCCCAGACGACATCTGCCGGGGCATTGATCTCGATACTTTCCTTGACGCGAATGGTCTCGTCGATGGCGGCTGCAGCGACGCCAGGCAAACAGAAAGCGACGCACAACAGCTTGATTAGCATTTTATTCATGAACCTTAACCTCATATTGATTTGGGATGTTTGAAACCATATCGCTTTCGACAGGTGCGCATAATCTACAGGATTTTTTCTCGCTGTAAAGGGCTAGAACCCAGATACAGCAAGGCTAGCGTGGTGGTTCCATGGCTACTTGCAACCACCACCCCGAGTCGCTCTGGCCCGGCGTGTCGGCGGGTATACTGCACGGTATATATTTTTCCATTGCATTAGGTTAGACTGCAAAAAAATCCGGAATCACATCATGTCCTTGCTTAGGGAAAAGATACTTAACGTCGCCACCGATCTGTTCCAGACACGGGGCATCAACTCCACCGGGGTCGACACCATCGTGGCCGTGGCTGGCACGACCAAGATGACGCTCTACAAGTATTTCCGCAGCAAGGAAGACCTGATCCTGGAAGTGCTGCAGAAAGGGCATCAGGATTTTCAGACCTGGTTGAGCGACAAACTGACCAGCAACACCAAGAAGCCCTCTGAGAAGTTGCAGAAGCTGTTCGACTTCATCGAAGAATGGGTGAGCGCCCCAGAGTTTCGCGGCATGGCGTTCCTCAAGGCGTCGGCCGAATTCCCCAACGAAGAGAATGCCGTTCACCGGCTGTCCGCCGAACACTCCCGGCAATTCCGCCAGTACTTGACCAGCCTCGCCACCGAAGCCGGTGTCAAGGATGCCGATAGCCTCTCGCTGCAACTGTCCTTGCTGATAGAGGGGGCGATCCAGGCAGAACAGATGAAGCGCGGTTCCGGCGCGGTCAAATACGCCAAGAAAGCCGCCAAGATCCTCATCGACAGCGCGCTCAAGGATTCACGCTAGACCTCACGCCGTCCGGGCCATCCTATCGGCAATCCAGTGATGGCTTGCCTCTCATGCGATTCACACCATCACTGGGTCACCGCAGTTAGGCCTAGCTGTAAGCCGCTTCGATCTGCTCACGATAGCGTTCGACCACCCGGTTGCGCTTGACCTTCATGGTCGGCGTCATCAATCCGTTCTCGACATCCCATGCCGTATCCGTGACCACGACGCGCCGGATGCGCGCATATCGCGGCAAATGGCGTATCTGCTGATTGGCTTTGTGTAGCAGGGCCGCATGGTCCGT
This sequence comes from uncultured Methylotenera sp., assembly GCA_965649545.1. GTDB lineage: Bacteria > Pseudomonadota > Gammaproteobacteria > Burkholderiales > Methylophilaceae > CABHOJ01. The sequence continues at coordinate 4,327 of CBFGLF010000003.1, read as the reverse complement.
GTGCTTGCTGACGACCAGCAGCACCAGGTAAGGCCGCGCCTCCCCGACCACCATGACCTGTTCGAACACCGGATCATGGAGGATGGCCGATTCGATATCCTCGGGGGAGATCTTCTCGCCATTGGACAACACCAGGATGTTCTTGCTGCGCCCTCGGATATAGATGCGTCCATCATGGATCTCGACGATATCGCCTGTGTTCAGCCAGCCTTGTGTATCGATACTCTGCGCGGTCGCTTCAGGGTTGTTCCAGTAACCCAGCATCACGGTCTCGCCCTTGACCAGCAACTCCCCCGATGCGCTCAGCCGGGTCGCGATACCAGGCAAAGGCTCGCCGACCGACGCAGGATCGTGGTTGCCCTGGCGATTGACCGCCACCACGGGCGAAGCCTCCGTCAAACCGTAGCCTTGCAGCAGCGGCACGCCAAGGCCGATGAAGGTCTCGGCAACCCGTTGATCCAGTGCGGCCCCACCCACCACGGCATGCCTGAGCCGTCCACCCAGCCTTTGCAACAACGGCCCGGAGACCTTGGGATAGACAGTCTTCAAAAGCAGTGCGTCATATGCCCGCGGCGTGCCCTTGAAACGCCGCCAGCCGGCGCCGATGGCCAGCTTGAACAAGTGGCGCTGTATCCAGGATTTCGCGAGGCGCTCATCGAGGCGGGCGAGGATGCGCTCGAATAGCCGCGGGACGGCCATGATCACCGTCGGTCGCTGGTCGGCCAGGTCATTGGCGAGTTCGTTGATGCTGCGGCAATAGGTGACTTCCGCACCTGCCTGCAATGGCAGGTAGTAGCCCGCCGTGCGCTCGAACATGTGCGTCAGGGGAAGCACCGATAGCAGGCGGTCGCTCTCGTAGACATCGTAAGCGCCGAGAATGGCTGCGATATCGGCCAGGATGTTGCGATGGGAGAGCATGACGCCTTTCGGGCGTCCCACGGTACCCGAGGTATAGACGATGGTCGCGAGGGTCTCCGCCGACTGCTCGATCACGCTAAATGCCGGCGCGGTGTCCGGCAACCACGTCTCGACGCTGATGACAGGTTCGGTGGCCTCACCCCGCACCAGGATGATGTCAGGCATAGGGGAACCCGATTGCTGCATACGGGCGAAGAAGCGTAAATGGTCGGCGATCACCAGTTTCACCCCGGCATCCTGCAGGCACCAGCTGAGATTGTCCGCGTTGTCATCGACATATAAAGGCACGACGACCAATCCGCAGCCATGGGCGGCGAGGTCGGCCACTACCCAATGCACACCGTTCTTCATGCAGAGGGCGACCCGATCGCCCGGTTGCAAGCCGGAGCGTCGGTATGCCGCCTGCCAGCGTGCCGTGGCCGCGAGCAGGTCGGCCACCGTGTAGGATTGCCAGATGCCTTCCTGATACTGGCGGTAGAGGATCTTTTGCGGGGACGCTACCCAATGGAGCAGCAATTCGGCCAGATTATTCACGGATCAAGGCCCAAAGCTTGCCCGTGAGCCTGACGCTCGGGATAATGCAGGTTTTATCTGAAAAGCACCCACATGCATACTCTGATCTGCGGCTCACTGGCATTCGATACCATCATGGTGTTCGGGGACCGTTTCAAGCATCATATCCTGCCTGAAAAGATCCACATCCTCAATGTCGCTTTCCTGGTGCCGGAGATGCGACGCGAGTTCGGCGGCACAGCCGGCAACATCGCCTATAACCTGCAATTGCTCGAGGGCAACCCGCTGATCATGGGGACGGTGGGTGAAGATTTCGGTCACTATCATGCCTGGCTCACCAGCAACAAGCTCGACACCAGCCATATCAAGACCATTCCCGGTAGTTTCACCGCCCAGGCGTTCATCACGACCGACCTCGACGACAACCAGATCACGGCCTTTCACCCGGGCGCGATGAACGAATCGCACCAGAACAGCGTGAAGGACGCGAAAGACGTGAGCCTCGCCATCATCGCTCCCGATGGCCGTGAAGGCATGTTCCAGCATGCGCGTGAATGCCACGAAGCGGGCATCCCCTTCCTGTTCGACCCTGGCCAGGGGCTGCCGATGTTCAATGGCGAAGAACTCATGCACTTCATCGAGATGGCCGACTATATGGCCGTGAACGACTATGAGGCACAACTATTGCAGGAGAAAACGGGTCATAGTCTTGAAGTGCTGGCGAGCAAGGTGAAAGCCCTGATCGTGACGCTGGGCGGCCAGGGATCGACCATCTACGCGGACGGTCAACGTTTTGACATCCCCTGCGTTGAAGCCTTAGAAGTCGTTGACCCGACCGGCTGTGGCGACGCTTATCGCGCCGGGTTGCTCTATGGCATCGCCCGCGGATGGGATTGGCCGACCTGTGGCAGGCTGGCCTCCACCATGGGTGCGATCAAGATCGCCAGCCGCGGCCCACAGAACCACAAGCCGACGCGCGAAGAGATCCAGGCGATCTACAGCCAGGCACTGGTCAACGAAGTGTTGTCGGAAGAGAAAAGACTGAATGGATAAGGAGTCCATCATGCGCCATACCACCATCATCGTTATCACCGCCCTCGCCCTCGTGCTCGCAGGATGCGCCGGCTCGAAGTCGGGCAGCGTCTACAGCCGCGATGAAGCGCGACGCGTGCAGACCATCAAGACCGGTGTGGTCGAAAGCGTGCGCCAGGTCAAACTGGAAGGCACCAAGACGCCGATCGGGACTGCGGGCGGTGCGGTGGTGGGTGGGATCGCCGGCAACCAGGTAGGCGGTGGCGCAGGCCAGGCGATCGCTACCGTGCTGGGTGCTATCGTCGGCGGCATCGCCGGCGCGGCGGCCGAAGAAGGCATCACGCGCAAGGACGGCGTGGAGATCACCGTCAAACTCGATAGCGGCCCACTGGTCGCCGTCGTGCAAGAGGCTGACGAGGTCTTCCAGCCAGGCGAGAAGGTGCGCCTGATCGAAAGCGGCGGCACCACCCGCGTCAGTCACTAGCGCTGATCCCGCGGCTATCGTCATCGCCGCCTTAGTCATCTAAGCTTAAAGAATCAGTCACTAATCCGTCACGCAAGCTTCGTAAAGTTCCCCTGTCCTAAATTCCAGTCAGGGGAACACGATGCTTGAACGGCATTCCTCGGCCAGCCTGCAACACGAATCTGGCCAGCTCTATTTCAGTTTTGCCCGCACCCCCTCCGAAGTCGCGGAAGCCCAGCGCTTGCGTTACAAGATCTTCGCGGAGGAGATGGGTGCCAATATCCCGAACAAGGACGGTCACGACCGCGACGGTTTCGACGTCTTCTGCGACCACCTGCTGGTGCGCGACAGCCTGACCAGCGAAGTCGTCGGCACCTACCGCATCCTCAGCCCGGCGATGGCCAATGAAGCCGGCGGCTATTACTCCTCCGGCGAATTCGACATCAGCCGCCTATCCCACCTGTTCGACCGCACGGTCGAAGTCGGTCGCGCCTGCGTCCACCCGAACTACCGCCATGGCGGCACTATCACCATGCTGTGGGCCGGCCTCGCCAAATACATGCAGATCAATCGCTACGAGTACATGATCGGGTGCGGCAGCGTCGGCATGGCGGATGGTGGACACATGGCAGCCAGTCTCTATAATACGTTGCGCAACGATTACTTATCGCCGCCCGAGTATCGTGTGTTCCCGCGCTGCCCCCTGCCGCTCGAGGCGCTCAGGTCAGACATGGAAGTCAGCCTGCCGCCACTGATCAAAGGCTATCTGCGACTGGGTGCCTATATCTGTGGGGAACCCGCCTGGGATCCGGATTTCAATACGGCCGACATGCTGGTCATGCTGCCGCTGTCACGGTTGAACAGGAGATATGCGGCGCACTTTTTCAAATAAAGGGCACGCTTGCATCACAGACCCACCCCTCGTTACATCCGCCTGTTCCGTATTGCACGCATGGTGGTCCACACGCTCTACGGCGCGCTGATCGCCGTGACGGTCCTGCCTTGGGTGGGGCCGAGGCGGCGAGATCTCCTGATCAGTCACTGGTGCCGAGGCCTGCTGTCATGCCTGAACATCCGGGTGATCGTCAAAGGGTCGCCGCCCGACATCGATTGTCACCGGACGATGTTCATCGCGAACCATATCTCATGGGTCGATATCCATGCCCTCAACAGCATCCGCGCAGTGCGTTTCATCGCCAAGGCCGAGATTCGCGGCTGGCCGATCTTCGGCTGGTTCGCCCAGAAAGTGAATACTCTGTTCATCGAGCGCACGAAACGGCACGATACGGGCCGCATCGTCGAGCTTGCGAGCGAGAGCCTGATGGCTGGGGATAACCTCTGTTTCTTCCCGGAGGGGACGACAACGGATGGCACACACGTCAAACCGTTCAAGAGCAGCCT
>CBFGLF010000002.1:0-43455 GCA_965649545.1 uncultured Methylotenera sp. | reverse complement strand
TCGCTGGCCTGGTAGGTCTTGCCATCGCCATCGGTGAGGACGACGCGCGATGCGGTTTTTTCGATGTTGGCGACCTGGCCGCCGAGTGGAGAGAAGAGACCGATGGTATCGCGCTCGCCGGCGTGGTGCCAGCGCGTGGCGCCGGAGAAGCCCTTGCCTTCCGCTTGTACGCCGATGCGGCCCTGGATGTCGAAGGCTTGGATGTCGGCCAGGGTGGCGAGGTGTTGCTGATGGACTTCAGGGGAACTGGCGGACTGTTGTGGCGCGGTCTGCAGCCCCGCGCAACCGGATAGCGCAAGCAGGACAGCCAGCCCAAGCCAGCGTAGGAAGGCTGTCACCATGCTATTGCTTGAATTTTTTGGTGGTGTTGATCAGGACTTCGTTATCCGGATGCACCTTGAGGGCTTCTTCCCAGGTCTGCAGGGCTTCGTCGAACTTGCCTTGCTTCCAGAGCACTTCGCCCAGGTGAGCGGCGATCTCGGGATCGGTCTGGGCGGTGTAGGCGCGACGCAGGTAGTCGGCGGCGGCATCGAGTTTGCCCAGGCGGTAATGGACCCAGCCCATGCTATCGAGGATGTAATGGTCGTTAGGACTCAAGGCCAGCGCCTTCTCGATCAGGCTACGTGCCTCCTCGAGTTTGAGGTTGCGATCGGCCAGTGTGTAGCCTAGCGCATTGTAGGCCTGGGCGAAGTCCGGTTTCAGGCTGATCAGTTTGCGCAACTCACGCTCCATCACGTCCAGCTTCTGCACACGCTCCGCTGCCATGGCGTAGTCATAGATGATCTCTGGCGTATTGGGCAGCGTGTTCACGGCCTTGTCGAGGACGTCGTAGGCTTCCTGGTAACGCTTGGCCTGGGTCAACAGGCCGGCGTGGGCTTGCGCGACGATGGTCTGCTGTTCGCTGTTCACTTCCTTGAGGCTAGTGAGCATGGCGATACCGGCATCCGCACCCTTGGTTCTGGCAGTGACCGAGGCGATGTTGAGTTTAGCGTCCAGATAGTGATTGCCCGGTTGCACCTTGCCGTACATGGCGAGGGCTTTGTCATCCTTCTTCTGCTTCTCTGCGATCTGGCCTAGATAGAGATAGAGCTGGTCCGGATCCTTGAAGCCGGCCTTTTCGGCTTGCAGGAAATATTTCTCGGCATCGGCAAGATCCATGGATTGCAACGACAGCAGGCCCACGACCACCAATACCTCGGGGTTGTTGTTGGATGCCTCGACCAGCTTGATGAACTCGGTCTTGGCCGGCACGAACTGCTTCTCGTTGACCAGCAGGCGCGCGTAAGTCAGCCGGACTTCCGACGCATTGGGGTAACGATTGAGGAAGTTGCGGTAGAAACCGATGGCGATGTCCGGCGATTGGCGGTACAGCACCTGGCCTTGCAGGATGGCGCTGGTCTCCCAGCCGGGACGCAATTTGTCGGCGATCACCAGTTCGCTGATGGCGAGATCGTCATTGCCCGCCGCCCAGGCGGAATGGGCGATGGTGAAATGGGCTTCCGGCAGCTCTGGGTAAGGCTTGGCCAGCTCCTGCACCAGGGCGAGCACACCATTCTTGTCAGGCTGGTTGGCGAACAAGCCGTTCAGGTAAAGGAAGCCGTTGGCACGGGTATCTTCCTTGGCCAGCAGTTTTTGCAGATGCGGCTTGGCTTCCTGCAGTTTGCCGCTGGAGACCAGCATCTGGGTGGTGGCTTGCTGTGCTTCTATGGAAGCCGGGTCGAGTTCGGCCCAGAGCGACGTGGCCTGTACCGCGATCTTCGGTTTGTTGCCATAGACGGCAGCCTTGGCGGCGCGTTCGGCCAGGCGTGGGTCCTTGCTGGTCTTGGCGAGCTCCAGGAAGATGGTGCTGGCGAGGCCGAGGTCGCCTCGTTGGCCGGCGATCTCGCCTACCAGATACTTATATACGAATTCGCTGCTGAGCTGGGTCTGCATGGCCGCCTTGGCTGGAGCGGCTTGCGGCTTGACGGCAGGGCTCTCGGCGCTGGCTGAGGTCGCGGCAAGCGAAAGCGCAGCGATAGCGACAGCAAGGCGGAGAGTCTTAGGGTTTGGCATGTTCAGAATGTTCTCGATACAGATGTTAGATGATGGAAAATCCGGCAGTCATCGGGCCTAAAGCTTAGTCCGTGACACTGGATGCAAGTTCATCCATAATTAAGCCTGACTATAGCTTTTTGCATAGAACTTTGCCAAGTAGAACTTTCGACACCGGAAGCGTCTCAAAGCAGGGCGAAAAACAAGCGCTTGACACCAGTCAGGCGTTTTTTTAATTAACAGATACCCATACCCAAATTATGACGACTATAACCGTTGAGGCGAGCGAATTAACGCGCATCTATGGTGGCCGCAAAGCAGTTAGCGAAGTAAGTTTCAATCTTAACAAGGGCGAAGTCCTTGGCTTCCTTGGCCCTAACGGCGCCGGCAAATCCACCACCATGAAGATGATCACCGGCAATCTGGCTCCGAGTTCCGGCTCGGTGAAGATATGCGGTATCGATATGATCGAGAACCCGCGTGAAGCGAAAGCCTTGATCGGTTACCTGCCGGAGCAGCCGCCACTGTATCGCGAGATGACGGTGGACGAGTTCCTCACCATCGCCGCAAGATTGCACCGCGTCAGCGGTCGCCACATCAAGCGTGCCGTCGAACTGGCAAAAGAGCGCTGCGGCCTGACCGAGATGAGCAAGCGCCTGATCGAGAACCTCTCCAAGGGCTACCAGCAACGTGTAGGGATCGCCCAGGCCATCATCCACAACCCCATGGTCGTCATCCTCGACGAACCGACCGTCGGTCTCGATCCGATCCAGATCCGCGACATCCGCGCATTGATCAAGGAGCTGGGCGGCGCCTACAGCGTCATCCTGTCCACCCACATCCTGCCTGAAGTCGAAATGGTCTGTGACCATGTCCAGATCATTCACAAGGGCCAGCTCGTCTTCAACGGCGGCATCGATGTGCTGAAGCAGCAGCGTCAGGGCAACAAGCTGCTGGTCGGCCTCAACAACCCGCCGGCGGAATCGGAACTGCTCAAGGTGCCGGGCATCGTCGGCGTCGAAGCCTTGGCCAACGGCTTGTTGCGCATCCAGCACGCAGAAGGCAGTACCCCGGCCGAGGCGTTGGTGCAGGCAGCCGTCGCCAACCAATGGGGCCTGCATCAGATCAATCCCGACCAGACCAGTCTCGAGGACGTCTTCGTCCAGCTGACTTATCTAGAACAAGCGGCCTAAGCCGCACACAGGTGTGCCATCATGATTCTGAACATTGCTAGAAAAGAGCTCCGCAGCGTATTCGCTTCGCCCATGGGTTGGGTGATCCTGGCGCTGGTGACCTTCGCTTTCGGTCTGTACTTCTCCACCGCCGTGGGTCAGTACTTCGACGTCATGTCGGGAGCGATTCGCCCCGCAGAGCGTGTCGGGGTGACCATGTTCGTCGGTCAGAGCGTGTACGGCCTGGCTTCCTTCGTCATGCTGTTCGCCGTACCGTTGCTGACCATGCGCTTGATCAGCGAGGAACGTCGCAACCAGACGCTGCCGTTCCTGATCAGCGCGCCGCTGTCCATCATCGAGATCGTGGTCGGCAAGTTCGTCGGCCTGTTGCTGTTCCTCTCCATCCTGGTGCTCTATCTCTCGCTGATGCTGTCCACCCTCAATATCTGGGCGGACATCGATTTCGGCTTCATCATCGCCAATTCGCTGGGCCTGTGGCTGCTGACTGCCGCGTTCGCCTCACTCGGCCTGTACTTCTCCAGCCTGACCCAGCAGCCAGTGATCGCCGCGATCCTGAGTTTCGTCGCGCTGTTCATGCTGATGATCCTGGACCGGTTCCTGGCAGGCGACCCCAGCAATACCATCAACTATCTCTCGCTGGTGCAGCACTTCCAGCCGTTCTCGCGCGGTCTCATCGACACGCGGGACATCGCTTACTTCGCGCTGTTCATCCTGACTTTCCTGACCTTAACCGTGCGTCGCCTCGATGCTGACCGCCTGCGTGGATAATCGAGTACTGAATCTATGAAAATCAATAGCAAACTACGCCTGCAACTGTTCGTCCAGAACAGCTTTTTCGTCGTGCTGTTCCTGGTGCTGATCTCACTGGTCGCCTACCTGACCTACCAATACCATTATTCGCGCGACATCACGCAGGGCAACCGCAACACCCTGACTGAAGGCAGCAAGAACGTCCTCAAGCAGATGCAGGGGCCGATCACCATGACGGTGTTCGCGTCCAAGGACAACACCGCCAACGGCGAGACCTTCCGTCGCGACATGTCCAACTTCATCGCGCGTTACCAGCGTACCAAGCCCGATATCAAGGTCACGTTCATCAGCCCGGCGGAAGAGCCCAAGCTGACGCAGGAGGCCGGTATCAAGGTCGAGGGCGAAGTGGTGGTCGAATATAACAAGCGTACCGAGCACATCCTGCCGCCATTCGCCGAGCAGGAGATGACCAACCTGCTGGTGCGCCTGTCGCGCAGCAACCAGCGTCCGGTGATGTACCTCGACGGTCATGGCGAACGCAACCTGCTGGGCGTGAAGAACCATGACATCGGCGAGTTCGGCAAACAGCTCGAATCCAAGGGGTTCAAGTTCGCCAACCCGGATCTGACCATCGCCCAGGAAGTGCCAAGCAACGGTTCCATGCTGGTCATCGCCAGCCCGCAAGTGAACGTCAGCGAAGTCGAGGCCGCCAAGATCAAGGCTTACCTTGAGGCAGGCGGTAACCTGCTGTGGCTGCTGGATGACAACAACCTGCGTGGCCTGGAGTCGGTCGCCGAGTACCTGGGCCTGAAGGTCTCGCCCGGTATGGTGATCGATACCACCGCAGCGCAATACGGGGCCGATGCCAAGGTCGCCTTCGCCAGCCTCTATGGCGAGCACGCCATCACCAAGAACTTCATGCTGAGGACACTATTCCCGGAAGCGCGCCAGGTCGACGCCAAGGACAGTTTCGAGAATGGCTGGCAAGTCAGCAAGCTGGTGGAAGTCGCCCCTAACGGCTGGCTGGAGAACGGCAAGATCGGCAAGAAAGTCAGTTTCGACGACAAGGAAGATGTGCGCGGCCCGATCAATATCGCCGTGGCGCTGGAGCGTAAGTACGGCAAGAAAGGCCAGCGCGTGGTCGTGTTCGGCAATGCCAACTTCCTGTCGAATACCTTCATCACCAACGGCGGCAATCTGGATCTGGGCGTCAACGTCATCAACTGGCTGACCGGCGACGATAACCTCATCACCATCCAGCCGATGGTGCAGAAAGACATCAACATGACCATCCCGAGCACCGGCATGGGCGCGCTGGTGGCGCTGGTCATCGGTTACGGGTTCCAGATCATCCTGCCTGCGCTGTTCCTGATCCTGGGCTTCGTCATCTGGTTCAAGCGCCGTAAAGCGTAAGAGGGCATCATGAAGTCACGCTGGCTGCTCAATCTGGTTTTGCTCGCGCTGATCGTCGGGATCGTCGCGTTCCTGTATCTCCGCCCCAAGACCCAGGAAAGCGATACGCCGACCTATGAAGTCTCGACCCTGAAGATGGGTAGCTTCGATCGCGTCACCATCGAATTCCCGACCAAAGCGCCGGTAGCCTTCGAGAAGATCGACGGTTACTGGTATCTGGTCAAGCCATACAAGGCCAGGGCCGAGCAGCGCATGGTGCAGGGGGTGTTGTCCATCATCGCCGGCACCACCATCCACAAGTTCCCGGCGGACGACCTGGCACGCTTCGGCCTGGATACGCCCAAGCTCAAGGTCAAGCTCAACGATGAAGAGTTCCTGTTCGGCACTTACAACACCTTGACCTCGGAACAGTACGTGGCCTACAAGGACGCGGTCTACCTGTTGCCGGTCACCTATTCCGAGGCTGCAGGTACACAGGTGGTCGAGTTCCTGGAAAAGAACCCGCTCGGGCCCAGGGAGAAAGTGGCAGGCTTCGATCTCTCCCGACTGGAGCAATGGGAAGACATCCGATTGATCGTGGATCTGGTCGACGGTAAATGGAAAGCTTCCGCTGCCAATGCCAAACCGGACCAGAACGAGATGAACGAATGGTTCGATACCAGCTGGAAGCATCCTTCGGTGACCTCCGTCGAGCCGTACACGCCGGACCGCAAGGCGACCTACCCCTCCCTCGAAGTGAAACTGGCGGACGGCAAGAAAGTGCATTTCGACAAGATCCAGGAATCGCCGGAATTGTTGCTGGCGCGCCCGGATGAAGGCCTGATCTACCACTTCCCGCAGGATGCAGGCTTCGTCATGCTCAACCCGCCGATCAATCTGCCCAAATAACCCTGGCTGACTGGTATGCCTGAACTACCAGAGGTCGAAACCACCAAACGCGGATTACTGCCCTTGCTGCAACAGCGAGTGGGCAAGGTGGTGATCCGCAATCCGGCCATGCGCTGGCCGATCCCGGCGGAGTTGCCGCAACTGCTGACCGGCACCACACTGCTGGCGCTCGACCGTCGTGGCAAATACATCCTCGCCAGATTCGATAGCGGCACCTTGTTGCTGCATCTCGGCATGTCGGGCCGGATCTGTCTGCTGGCAAGAGACGAACCGCCCGCCAAGCATGATCATTTCGATATCCATTTCAACGACGGCCAGGTCATGCGCCTGCGCGACCCACGCCGCTTCGGTGCGGTGTTATGGGCAGGTGCGATGCCTGAACAGCACGTGCTCCTGAAAGTGCTGGGGCCTGAGCCGCTGGACGAGATGTTCAACGGCGCCTGGCTATATAGCCAGATCCGCACGCGCAGCGCCCCGATCAAGAACGTCATCATGGATAGTCATCTCGTCGTGGGCGTCGGGAACATCTACGCCAGCGAATCGCTATTCCGTGCCGGCATCCATCCCAACACCCCGGCCAACAAGATCAGCAAAGCACGTTGTGAAAAGCTGGCGATCGAGATCAAGGCTACCTTGCGCGACGCCCTGGAAGCAGGGGGCAGCAGTTTGCGCGATTTCTTCGGCGCGGATGGCAACCCCGGATATTTCCAGCAGGAATATTTTGTCTATGCCCGCACAGGGCAGGCTTGCAAGGTCTGTGCTGCCCCCATCAAGCTCGTCCGTTTGGGGCAGCGCTCCACCTTCTATTGCGGGACTTGCCAGCGCTAGCTAGCCTGAGTCGCGTCAGCGCGCTCTCTAGTGATGCGGGGCGCTGCCGTGGGCGTGCGGCGTATGCAGATGCGCAGCATGCTCGTGCAGGAAGCCCGCAGGCGGATTGGTATGCGCCGCGATCTTCTGCGGCAATAGCGAACCGGCGACCATGCCGACGATGCTGACGCCGAGGCCGATCAACTGTGGCGGCACCAGGCTCGCTTCCCCTACCAGCACCTCGATCAGTACCCAGGCAGTGATCCCGCCGATGATGGCGGCCAGCGCCCCCTGATTGGTGGCGCGTTTCCAGAATGCCCCGAAGAACAGCGGCACAAAGGCACCAGCCAGGGTGATCTTGTAGGCCGATTCCACCATGCCGAAGATCGACATCTCCGAGTTGAGGGCGTAGAGCAGGACGCAGCAGGCGAACCCGACCAGGCAGATACGCATGACCTTGAGGAAACCGCGATCACTAAGATGCGGCATGTAGCCGCGTACGATGTTCTCGGCGAAGGAGACGGAAGGCGCCAACAGTGTCGCCGACGAACAGCTCATGATGGCCGAGATGACCGCGCCGAAGAAGATAGCCTGCGCCAGCAGCGGCGTGTGTTGCAACACCAGTGTCGGCAGGACGCGTTGCGAGTCCTCGTTGATCAGCTTGTTGAAGAAGACCGGGTCGATCAGCGTCGCCGAGTAGGCGATGAACATGGGGACGAAGGTGAAGCAGAAATAGACCGATGCGCCCAGCACCGAACCCCAGATGGCGATCTTCGCGCTCTTCGCCGAGGTGATGCGCTGGAAGACGTCCTGCTGCGGGATCGACCCCAGCATCATGGTCATCCAGGCCCCGATGAAGGTGATCCACATCCAGATATCGCCCTTGGGGAAGAAGTCCAGTTTGCCGGCGGCTCGGGCATGTTCGATCACAGGCGCGACCCCTCCGGTCATGCCGGACACGATATAGCCGATGAACAGCAGACCGCCGATGACGACGATCATCTGCACGAAATCCAGCACGGCGACCGACAGCATGCCGCCGAAGGTGGTGTAGGTCAGGACGATGGCCGTGCCGAGGATCATGCCGGCTTCCTGGCTGATGGCGCCGTCGGTGACGATGTTGAAGATCAGCCCCAGTGCCTTGATCTGTGCGGCGACCCAGCCAAGGTAGGAGACGACGATGGCGATGGTGGTGAGCACTTCGACCGTGCGGTTATAGCGCATGCGGTAGAAGTCGCCGAGCGTGATGATATTGAGCTTGTAGAGCTGGGTGGCGAAGAAGAAACCGGCGATGACCAGACACAGGCTGGACCCGAACGGATCGGCGACCACGCCGTTGAGCCCTTCCTTGACGAAGGTGGCCGACACGCCGAAGACCGCCTCGGCCCCGAACCAGGTAGCGAACACCGTGGCCATGACCACGGGCAGCGGCAGGTGCCGGCCGGCGACAGCGTAATCCTTGGTGTTCTTGACGCGGGTAGCGGCATAGAGGCCGATACCGATGGAGAACATCAGGTAGGCGACAACGAACCAGATAAGCACAGTGTGGGATCCTTCGCTGGGATGACGGTCAATGCGTGGATTCTAGCAAAAACCGACGATTTCGAAGCGATTCGATCGCTTTTGATCAGTGGGCCATGCCGAGCCAGATCAGATACATACCTGCGAACTGGAAAGTGACGATGAGGACCAGCGCGACGGCGATCAGTCGCAGCCACCAGGTATGACGTTGCTGTTCCCGCACCAGCATCAACAGGTCTTCGTTGATCGGGGTGTCGTGGTCGCGTTGTAGTTGCTGATGCAACATGCGCGGCATCTGCGGCAGGATCTTGCCCCAGAACGGCAGTTCCGCCTTGATGTTCTGCAATACGCTGCGCCAGCCCACTTGTTCCGACATCCAGCGTTCGAGGTAGGGACGCGCGGTCTTCCACAGGTCCAGCTCCGGGTCCAGATCGCGGCCAAGACCCTCGATATTGAGCAGGGTCTTCTGCAGCATGATGAGTTGTGGCTGGATGATGACTCCGAACCGACGCGCCATCTGGAACAAGGCCAGCAGCGTGCGGCCGAAGGAGATCTCCTTCAGGGGTTTGTCGAAGATCGGCTCGCAGATGGCGCGGATGGCCGTCTCGAACTCGTCGATCGGCGTGTCGGCCGGCACCCAGCCGGACTCCACGTGGGCCTTGGCCACTTCACGGTAATCGCGGCGGAAGAAGGCGAGGAAGTTGCGCGCCAGGTATTCCTTATCGATGTCGTTGAGCGTCCCCATGATGCCGAAATCGAGCGCGATGTAGCGCCCCAGGTTGGCCGGGTCGGTAGCGACCTGGATATTGCCCGGATGCATGTCGGCATGGAAGAAACCGTCGCGGAACACCTGGGTGAAGAAGATCTCGACACCGTCTCGGGCCAGCTTGGGGATATCGACCCCGGCCGCTCGCAAGGCGTCGACCTGACTCACAGGCGTGCCTTGCATGCGCTCCATGGTCATGACCTGATGGCGGCACCAGTCCCAGTGGACATCCGGGACCAACAGCAGGTCACTCTTGGCGAAGTTGCGCCGGAGCTGGCTGCAGTTGGCGGCTTCCAGCATGAGGTCGAGCTCGGCGTGGGTATGCCGGGCGAATTCCGCGACGATCTCGCGCGGCTTCAATCGCTTGCCTTCGTTCCATAGCTTGTGGACTAGCCAGGCGGCGGTGTCGAGCAGGACGAGATCCTTCTCGATGACGGTCGCGATGCCAGGTCGCAGGACCTTGACGGCCACCGGCGTACCGTCCGGCAGGTGCGCGAAGTGCACTTGCGCGACCGAGGCACTGGCGACGGGCGTCTGGTCGAACTGGCTGAACAGGGTCTCGACGGGTTGTTCGAACGCGAGCTCGATGGTCTGGGCGACTTGCGGGTAAGGGAACGGCGGCACGCGGTCCTGCAGCTTGGCCAGTTCGTTGGCGATATCGAGCGGGATGATATCGCGCCGTGTGGAGAGCATCTGGCCGAACTTGACGAAGATGGGGCCGAGCGCCTCGAACGCCAGTCTTAGGCGTTCGCCGCGCGGCCGGCTCACGTTGCGCCAGAACAGCAGGGCGTGGATGAGCTTGCGCAGGGGTCGCAGCTTGGTATGGCCCAAGATGAATTCGTCGAGGCCGAAACGCAGGGTGACCGAGAAGATTTTGAAGAGTCGCAGGAAACGCACAGCGCCTAGCTTTCTTGGCTGGGTTGCGAAGTGTGGTTGAGCTTTTCTGCCAGCTTCTCCAGGCGTTTTTCCAGGCGGTCCGTATCGTCACGCAAAGCGTCCACTTCCTGGATGTAGTGCAGTACATGGCGTTTCTTGGCGATCAGGGGCTGCTCTTCCTGCCAGTATTCGGTGAACATGCCGGCCACGTTCAGCGTCTGCTTCTTGACGCCGGCGACTGCCTTGCGGCCAAACTCGGAGATCTCGTGTGCCGGGGCATCGCCGATGACCCGGCTAAGGTCTTCTTCATACTCCCAATGCATGCCGCGCAGCACCTTGGCCAGCGTGGCCGCCAGTTCGGTGTCGCCCTCAAGCGTGGCGAGGGTGGTCGCCGATTCGTCGTTCGCCAGCAGGCGCAGGGCGACAGGGATCGGGATATGGACCGTGGCGTCAGCTATCGCGCTATCGGCAGCCATGGCGAGGCCGCCATCTTCGAGGACCGTGAGGGTGGCGCTGACCGGCGGGATGTTGAAACAGACGCTCTTGCCACCGTGAGGCGCCAGTTGTTCCCTGGCCCAGGCGTTCTGGTTCACGAGGTGGTTGAGCAGGCGTGTGAGGATGTGTTTGACCATGGCGGCTTAGAGCTTCCAGCCCTTGTGCAGCGCCACGGCGCCAGCGGCCATGTTGTAGTAATCCACCTTGGCGAACCCGGCGTCCAGCATCATCTGCTTGAGCGTCTCCTGGTCGGGGTGCATACGGATGGATTCGGCGAGGTATTGATAGCTGTCGGCATCCTTGGCGAACAGTTTGCCCATCAGCGGCAGGAGCTTGAACGAGTAGGCGTCGTAGAGCGGCGCCAGCGGTTTCCATATCTGCGAGAATTCCAGTACCAGCAACCGGCCGCCGACCTTGAGCACGCGCTGCATCTCTGCCAGCGCCTGGTCCTTGTGCGTCATGTTGCGCAAACCGAAGGCGACGATCACGCAATCGAAATGATGGTCAGGGAAGGGCAGTTTTTCTGCATCGCAGAGCATGGTGGGGACGGCCAGTCCGGCATCGATCATGCGGTCGCGACCGACACTGAGCATGGAGGCGTTGATGTCGGTCAGGATGACTTCCCCGGTCTCGCCGACCTTGGAGGAGAACAGCCTGGAAAGGTCGCCGCTACCGCCGGCGATATCCAGTACGCGATCACCCTGGCGCACCCCGCTGACTTCGACGGCGAAGCGTTTCCAGCCACGATGCATACCAGCGGACATGACGTCGTTCATCAAATCGTACTTGCGTGCGACCGAATGGAAGACTTCGCCGACTTTCTGCGCTTTCTCCTGCTCTGCCACGGTCTTGTAGCCGAAGTGGGTGGTGTTATCGCTCATGCGGTTTCCTTGCTAAACAGACTCGGGTGTACGCTGGACACCGGCGGCGGCAAGGCGTTCCAGATAAGCCTGCCAGAGCGTGTCCTGATGTTCCGCCAGGTCATACAGATAGTCCCAGGAATAGAGCCCGGTATCGTGGCCGTCCGAGAACGTCAGGCGGACGGCGTAATTGCCGACGGGTTCGATGCCGGTGATGTTGACCGACTCCTTGCCCACCTGCAGCACTTCCTGGCCTGCGCCATGGCCGCGAACCTCAGCCGAGGGTGAATAGACGCGCAGGTATTCGCAAGACAGCATGGCCGTTCTGCCGTCGTCAAAACTGATCTCGAGCCGGCGCGAGGCTTGGTGTAAACGGATATCGACGGGTCGCGGGGTCGTGGGATTAAGGCCGCTCATATGACTGCGAATGGATAAAACTTCGATGATAGCAGAATGCGTACTGCGGGTCGCGGCAAGGGCCGTTGCGGGGCATTTTCAACCGTTAATCGCAATTTTGAATCCGTTTATCTGAAATCCGCATGAAATGTAGCCATTAGCCGTATGATTAATTTGACTATTTTAGGCAAACTGCTACAGTTGCAGCAAATAAGGGTGTCAGGGATAAGCATGGCTGAGAATAAGCTAGGACAACAGTTCGCTGCATATACGCAGTGGCGCAAAGCACTGGTCGATACCATCTGCGACTATCGCAGCTGGCTCAACGAGCAAGAGCTCAACGATGCCCAGATCGATCAGCGCATCTCGCACTTGCTCGAACGCTTGCGTGAAGATCGCCTGAACGTCGCCTTCGTCGCTGAATTCTCCCGTGGTAAATCCGAACTGATCAACGCCATCTTCTTCGCGGATTACGGCCAACGCCTGCTGCCTTCCAGTGCGGGTCGTACCACGATGTGCCCGACAGAACTGATGTACGATCCCAGCAAGCCGACATCCGTGCAGTTGCTGCCGATCGAGACGCGTGCGTCCGATGCCACCACCACCGAATACAAGCGCTATCCCGAGGAATGGAAAGTCTTCGAGTTCAATGTCGATTCCAGCGACAGCATGATCGAAGCGTTCAAGGAAGTCAGCAGCACCAAGACCGTATCGCAGGAAGAAGCGCAGCGCTACGGCTTGTTCGACCCCACCAGTTCCGACGACGCCATGAGTCTCAATAGCGACGGCAGCATCAATATCCCGAGCTGGCGTTATGCCATGATCAATTTCCCGCACCCCTTGCTCGAACAGGGGCTGGTGATCCTCGACACCCCTGGCCTCAACGCCATCGGTACCGAGCCGGAATTGACTCTCAACATGCTGCCGAACGCCCACGCGGTGTTGTTCATCCTGGCCGCCGATACCGGCGTCACCAAATCCGAGATCGACGTCTGGCGTCAGTACATCAGCGGCACGCGCTGGAAACAGAAGGGCCGCCTCGCCGTCCTCAACAAGATCGACGGCTTGTGGGACGAGCTGAAAGAAGAGAAAGAGATCGAGAAGGAGATCGTCAAACAGGTCTCCACCAGCGCCGAGTTGCTTGGCCTCAACACTAACCAGATCTTCCCGATCTCCGCACAGAAGGGCCTGCTGGCCAAGGTCAGCGGCGATGACACGCTGTTGCTCAAGAGTCGGCTGCCTGAGCTCGAGAAGGCATTGTCCGAGGAACTGATCCCCTCCAAGAAGGAGATCGTTCGGGACAACACCCAAAGTGAGATCGAGGATCTGCTGAGCGGTTCTCACCTGATCCTAGATTCTCGGCTGCACGGCCTGGCTGAACAGCTTGAAGAGTTGCGCGGCCTGCGCGGCAAGAACGAAGACGTTGTCGAACACATGATGAACAAGGTCAAGATCGATAAGGAGAACTTCGAGAAAGGCCTGCAGCGCTTCCAGGCCTTACGTAGCGTCTTCTCGCAACAGACCAACCAGCTGTTCACGTTGCTCGGCATGGAAGCATTGAAGAGTGAGGTCACCAAGACTCGCGATACCATGATCGCGGCGAATTTCACCCGCAGCATCCGCGGTGCGATGGACAGCTTCTTCGCTGACCTCAAGGCACGTCTGGTGAAATCGGACGCACAAGTGGACGAGATCAAGAAGATGATGGACGCGATGTACGAGAAGTTCTCCAAGGAGCACGGTCTGCGCAAGGCGGAGCCGCCCTCATTCTCGACCCTGCGCTACCAGAAGGAACTTGCCAAGCTCGAGCGTGCCTATAAGGAACAGTTCAATACCGCGCTCAACATGATCACCAACGAGAAGATGACCCTGACCTCCAAGTTCTTCGAGACCTTGGCGAGTCGTGTCATCCATGTCTATGAGGTCGCCAATCGCGATGTCGAGAACTGGCTCAAGGCGGTGATCGCCCCCATGGAATCGCAGGTGCGGGAACATCAGCTGCAGTTGCGCCGTCGCCTTGAGAGCATCAAGCGCATCTATAAGGCGACCGACACGCTGGAAGACCGTATCGGCGAACTGGAAAGCATCGAGAAGAGCATCCAGGCACAGGTGGCGGATCTCAAGATCCTGCGCCAGCACATGAAGAATGCCCTGGAGTTCGACACGGAAGGCAAGGCCGCTAAAGCCGCATGACCCTCACCACCACGCTGTTCTTGCTGGGCGTTACCGTGTTGTTCGTTGCGATCGCGGCGGCAGGCATCCTGTGGGCCATCAAGAACGGGCAATATGACGACATGGAGGGACCGGCTCAGCGCATCCTGATGGATGACGATGATCCGATGATCCCGTTCAATCGCTTGAAGCAGCCGCCAGAACAGACTAAAATTGACGGAAATTAATGCAAGAGGTCGTTATGAAATCCCATTTCACTTTTGATAATCTGCCACTGACCATCACTGTCGGTCTGATCATCATGTCCTGGTTGAGCGCGTTGTCAGTCATCATCTTCGGTTGATGCATTCGGACTGAATCAAGTGCAATAAAAAAGGCTGCCTAGGCAGCCTTTTTTATTGTTGGACTAACACCACCGAGCGGGTAGTGTTCAGCGCGTTAAGCCGCACTCAAGGCCAGCTTCATCTTCTGCATGGCCTTTTGCTCGATCTGGCGGATGCGCTCGGCTGATACGCCGAACTCGGCAGCCAGTTCATGCAAGGTGGAGCTGTTGCCTTCCTGTAACCAGCGCGCCTGTACAATGCGACGACTACGTTCGTCGAGGCTTTCCAGCGCGTTGGCCAAGCCTACGGTCTGCAGATGTTCCTGCTCTTGCTGGGCCAGGCGTTCAGAAGGCTCTGGTTGCTCGTCTTCCAGATAAGCGATCGGGCTGAACGTGTCCTCATGTTCTTCATCGCTGTTACCTTCCAGCGAGATCTCATGGCCGCTCATCCGGGCTTCCATCTCCAACACCTCTTCAGGCTTGACCTTGAGCTCGCGGGCGATGTGCGCGACTTCGTCAGGATGCAGGCTACCGGCACCCTGCTTCATGCTACGCAGGTTGAAGAACAGCTTGCGCTGCGCCTTCGTGGTAGCGAGTTTCACCAAGCGCCAGTTGCGCACGATGTACTCATGGATCTCGGCCTTGATCCAGTGCATGGCGAAGGACACCAGACGAACACCCCGTTCCGGGTCGAAGCGTTTGACCGCTTTCATCAGGCCGATATTGCCTTCCTGGATCAGGTCGGACTGCGGCAGGCCATAGCCTGCATAGCCGCGTGCAATGCTTGCGACCAGGCGCAGATGGGAGACGATCAGCTGACGTGCGGCTTCGAGATCGTTATCCTTCTTCAGGCGCGTGGCAAGGTCGTACTCTTCATCGGCGCTAAGCACGGGAAAGCTCCTGATCGTACGCATGTACTGATCGAGGCTATCCAGCGAAGCGACAGATGGTAGGGTCAAAGCGTTGCTCATTGATGCGTTCCTCTCATGAAGACAATTTTAGCACTCTCGTTTAGAGAGTGCTAGTCGTGGAAAGTTTCAACTGATTGGTCTTGCTAGCCGAGCGGGAAGCGTTGGGCAGTGCCGAAGATCTCCTGGATCAGGAAGTCCTCCAGCCCCGCGTTATCCTCAGGCTTCGCGGAGAGCGTGACAGTACGGCCGAGGCGATAGGATTCCCAGGTGAAATAGCCTTGCTCGTGCTCGCGGATCAGCTTGATCATGCGACGGATGACCAGGCGTTCGATATCTTCTCCCGGCCCAGCGTCCACTTGCACCACCTCACGCCTGTTGTAACTGAAATCGCGTTTCCAGCCATGGAAGGCGAACACCGCCGAGCGGTTGTTCTTGCTGATGATCTGGAAGATGCCATTGGTGCCGGATTGCTGCAGGTTGCGCTTGATCGCGGCCGTCCGCAGTTCGTCCTCGGTTGGCTGACGTTCCTTGGCGGCGGCATCGGCATTGATGCGTGCCGCGTAATTCTCGGCTGCTTCACGCTTCGCACGTGCCGCATTCACATAAGACATCATGTCCGTTGGTGCGGATTCCACCTCGGACGGCGGCGCTCTGACAGGCTCCTGCGGTCTTTGCACGACATCCGGACTCGGTTTTTCGACGGCCATCACCTCCCGATTGTCCGGCTTCGGCTTTGCCTTGACGATAGGGGCTTTGGGTTTAGGCGGTTGCGGGCGCTCGATCTCGGGCGGTGCCGGTGGCGTTTCGATCGCTGGCTCAGGCGCGGCTTGCTTGACAGGCGCATTGAGCGTGACGGTGATCGGCTGGGGTTTGCCATCGATGCCTTCGGGCAGCAAGGCGCGGGGATTGAGCAGGAACAGGATCAGCAGGTGCAGCAGGATCGAGAAGCAGATAGCGATCAGCGTGTTGCGGCTGATATTGATCTGTACGGTGTAATCGACCCGGTTAGGCAGGTCCCAGATAGGCACAGCCGCAGCCCGCGCGTCTTCGGGCTGGAAAGCTGAATTGACAGGGGAGGCCGATGTCTGGCGCAAGCGTGATCCTATGAACGTAGATAGTGAGACAGACTCTGGTGACGCACAAAAAATCCATCTGCACCGCAATCTGCGGGGCCGGGTACCGGACTAACGGCTCTGCATGCTTGCCAGTGCGCGGTTGACGGCGATATACGAGGCGAGCCAACCCAGCACCACGGCGCTGCCTATCATCGCCAGGTTGACGACAGGGGCAGGGAGTTCCAGCGTGAAATTGGCGGCATAGAGCTGGGCGATGTCCCCGACCGAATAATTGAACAGGGTGACGATCCCCGCCAGCAACAACCAGGCGGCCAGACCGCCCCCCAAACCGTAGAGCGTGCCGGCGTAAAGGAACGGGCGACGGATGAAGCGGTCGGTGGCGCCGATCAGCTTGCTGACCTCGATCTCCTCGCGCTGGGTGAGGATCTGCAACCGGATGGTGTTACCGATGATGGCGATCAGCGCGAGGCCGAGCAGCCCCGCCAGGACGGCAGCCGCTTTTTGTCCTAGCGCCAGTACCGCATGCAGCCGCTTGATCCAGGCGGCGTCCGCTTGCGCGTGTTCGACTCCCGGCCACTGCTGCATCTCGTCGAGCAGGCGCTCTACCGTTTCCGGCATGAGTTGTCGTGGCTTGATGAAGAAAGCGTCAGGCAAGGGGTTCTTGTCGATGCTGGTGGCGACAGCCTGTGCGCTCTGCTGGAGCTGCTCCCAGGCCGCGTCCTTGCCCACGAACTGGTAGCTTTCCACTTCGTCGTGGGTCTTGAGTCTTTGCTCGATGGCAGCGGTCGTCTCGGCGTCGATATCGAGCTTGAGGAAGAGGCTGATCTGCGGCTCGCTCTGGACGCTACCGGCAAGGCGGGTGAGATTGTCGGCAACGACGTAGAGCACCCCGGGGAGCGAGAGCGCGACGCCCATGACGCCGAACATCATCAACGTGGCGAGCAGGTTGCGGCGCATGCGCGACAACACTGCGCGCAATGCCTGTGCATGTTGGTTGATCCACTGTCTCATGAGATGGCGGCTCCGGTCGCTGGGGCTGCCTGCATCAATTCCCCATGATGGAGTCGCAGGATCTTGTGATTGCCGGAAATGCCCTGCGCGTCATGGGTGGCGACGATGACGGTCACGCCGACCTGATGGAACGCATGGAACAGCGACAGGATCTCGCCGGCATAGGTCTCGTCCAGATTGCCTGTCGGCTCGTCGGCGATGAGGATGGAGGGACGGCTGACGACGGCGCGGGCGATGGCGAGTCGTTGCTGTTCGCCACCAGAGAGCGTGATCGGCATCGCCTTCTCCTTGTTCAGCAGGCCAACTTTGTCGAGTGCCGCGCGTATACGCTTACCGGCCTCGCTACCGGTCACGCCGTTGATATAAAGAGGTAGCGCCACGTTCTCGAAGCAGTTGCGGTCGTAGAGCAGCTTATGGTCCTGGAAGACCAGGCCGAACTTGCGGCGCAGGTAGGGCAGGGCTGCAGGCTTCACTTTGCTGACGTTCTGGTTGCCGATCAATACCGTGCCCGTGGTCGGCCGCTCGATGGCCGCCATCAGTTTGAGCAGGGTGCTCTTGCCGGCGCCGGAGTGGCCGGTGACGAAGACGAGTTCACCCAGCTCGATCTGGAAGCTGATGTTGGTCAAGGCCTGGTTGCTGCCGGGATAGCGTTTGCTGACTTGGTCGAACTTGATCATTCGAATAATGCATCCACAAATTCACTGGCCTTGAAAGGACGCAGGTCACCGATCGATTCGCCGACGCCGATATAGCGCACCGGGATCGGCCTGGACTGAGCGATGGCAGCGATGACACCGCCCTTCGCACTGCCGTCCAGCTTGCTGAGGACGAGGCCGCTGACTTTCAGCGCATCGTCGAAAGCCTTGACCTGCATGACCGCATTCTGCCCGGTGTTGGCATCGAGTACCAGCAGCACTTCATGCGGCGCACCCGGCAGGGCCTTGTCGATCACGCGTTGCACCTTGCGGATCTCCTCCATCAGGTTGAGCTGGGTCGGCAGGCGGCCGGCGGTGTCGGCCAGGACGATATCGATGCCCTTGGCCCTGGCCGAATTGACGGCATCGAAGATCACCGCGGCAGGGTCGCCTCCATCCTGCGAGACGACATGCACTTGATTGCGCTCACCCCAGGCCTGCAATTGTTCACGCGCGGCGGCGCGGAAGGTATCGCCTGCCGCGATCAACACCGATTTGCCCTGGGCCTGGAACAGGTGGGCCAGCTTGCCGATGGTGGTGGTCTTGCCTGCGCCGTTGACGCCGGCGAGCATGATGACGAACGGGGTCGCACCTGTGGTATCGAGCGGGCGCTCGAGTGGCGACAGCAACTCGAGCAGCGCTTCCTTCAATGCCTGGCGCAACTGGGTGGTGTCGTTGAGATTCTGTCGTTTGACCCGGCCGCGGATGTTCTCGAGCAAGGTCTGTGTGGCGTTCACGCCGATATCCGAGGTCAGCAGGATGGTCTCGAGTTCTTCATAGACGTTCTCGTCGATCTTGCCGCCGCCGAACAGGCCAGCCAGCTGGCTGCCGAGCTGGCTACGGGTCTTCGCCAGGCCTTGTTTCAGCCGTTCGGTCCAGGACGGCGACTGTACAGGCTTCTCTGTCGTTGAAGTCGCTGTCACCGGTGTCGCTGTCACAGGGGTCGCAGTGGGTTCCGGCGTGACAGGGGCTGGGGGTGTGGGCTTATCTTTTTTGAGGAAATCGAACATGGTGGCCTGCGTGATCTATGAACCTTATTTTAGACGCAATCAGTCTCGGTTGCCACGAACTAACGCGGGGCATGCCATGTCACAACATGGCTTTTCGTAAGTCTCTGGTTCGCGTCGCCTGGTTTGCGAACCACGTATGAGGGCGGCGGCTATAATGCCGCAGCTAAAAGGAGAATAACAACGTGTTGATTCGAGCAATATTACTGATCCTGGCCCTGTCGCCATCCCTTGCAAGTGCGGCCGATATTCAGGAATTCAAGCTGCCCAACGGCTTGCGTCTCATCGTCCAGGAAGATCATCGCTCACCCGTGGTGGTACAGCAGATCTGGTATCGCGCAGGCGCGGTCGATGAGGTCAACGGCAAATCCGGTGTGGCGCATGTGCTGGAGCACATGATGTTCAAGGGTACCAAGAAGATCAAACCTGGCCAGTTCTCACGCATCATCGCAGCGGCGGGTGGCCGGGAGAACGCCTTCACCGGACAGGATTACACGGCCTACTACCAACAGCTGGAGAAATCCCAGCTACCGCTGGCGATGAAGATGGAAGCCGATCGCATGGCGAATCTGCGATTGACCGACGAAGAGTTCGCCAAGGAGATCAAGGTCGTGATGGAAGAGCGGCGCTGGCGCACCGAGGATAAACCTGCCGGCATGTTGAACGAGCAGTTCAACGCGGCGGCCTACACGGCCCATCCATACGGCCGTCCCATCGTCGGCTGGATGAACGACCTCGAGAACATGAAGGCGGAGGACGCGCGTGAGTGGTACCGCACCTGGTACGCCCCCAATAATGCGGTACTGGTGATCGCCGGCGATGTGAACGCGCAGGAAGTCTATCGCCTGGCCAAGCAATATTATGGGCCGATCAAATCGCGCAAGTTGCCCGAACGCAAACCGCAAACCGAACCCGAGCAAAAGGGTGAACGGCGCGTGGTCGTGAAAGCGCCAGCCAAGTTGCCGTCTATCCAGATGGGCTATCACGTACCTGGTCTGAAGGATCCGGAGAAGGACTGGGAGCCGTTCGCCTTGCAGATACTCGCGGGTGTGCTCGACGGGAACAGTTCGGCGCGTCTCAACCAGGCGCTGGTGCGCGAACAGCGTATCGCGGTCGATGTCGGTGCCGGCTATGACATCATTCAGCGTAGCCGCAGCAGCACCTTCGAGCTCGAAGGCACGCCAAGCGAAGGCAAGACCATCGAAGAACTGGAGACCGCGTTATTGCAGGAGATCGAGCGCATCAAGGAATCCGGTGTGACCGAGGAGGAGTTGCAGCGCGTCAAGGCGCAAGTCATCGCGGCCGATGTCTATCAACGTGACTCGACCTTCTACCAGAGCATGCAGATCGGTCGACTGGAGATCAGCGGTTTTTCATGGCGCATCCTCAAGGATTACCCGGCCAAGCTCAGCGCCGTGACCCCGCAACAGGTGCAGGACGTGGCGAAGAAATACTTCAATCGCGACAACCTGACGGTCGCCGTGCTCGACCCGCAACCGATCGATCCGAATGAGAAACCAAAAGGAAAACCCCATGCGCACTAATTTAGTCATGACCTTGCTTGTTGCGCTGGTCGCCGGATTGGCGTTGCCAGCGCAAGCGGCCGTCAAGATCCAGCAGTGGCAGACCGCTAGCGGTGCCGCCGTCTATTTTGTCGAGAACCACGATCTGCCTATCCTCGACGTTAGCGTCAATTTCGCTGCAGGCAGTTCGCGTGACGACAAGGCCACTTCCGGTCTGGCTGGGGTCACGCGGCATCTGATGGGCCTGGGGGCCGGCGGTTTGAGTGATGAACAGATCTCCAAGCGCATGGCCGATACCGGGGCTATCATGGGGGGCGAGCTGGATGTCGACCGCGCCGCGTTCAAGCTGCGCACCCTGAGCAGCGAGAAGGAGCGCGAGGCGGCACTGGACGTCTACATCAAGGTATTGCAACAGCCGGACTTCCCTGAGGCGGTGCTGGAGCGGGAAAAGGCCCGCATCATCGCCGGCTTGAAAGAAGCTGCGACCCAGCCAGAGAGCATCTCCAACAAGGCCTTCATGAAGGCGCTGTATGGCGATCACCCTTATGCGCTGGACGATAGCGGAGAACTGGACACCATCCCCACGCTCAAGCGCGAGCACCTGCAGAATTTCTACACGACCTACTACGGTGCCCGCAATGCCGTGATCGCCATGATCGGCGACATGGACCGTGCACAGGCCGAGAAATTGGCCGATCGCATCAGCGCAGGGTTGCCTAAGTCGCCAGCGGTGGTGCCGCTACCAAGCGTCGGCTATCCGGACCGTGCCGTGGAGCAGCGCATCCCGCACCCGGCCAAGCAGTCGCATATCCTGCTGGGATACCCCGGGCTCAAGCGCGGCGATGCCGATTATTTCCCGCTGTATGTCGGTAACTATGTATTGGGCGGCGGTGGGTTCGTCTCGCGCCTGACCGAAGAAGTGCGCGAGAAGCGCGGGTTGGTGTACAGCGTCTATAGCTATTTCATGCCCATGGCCGAACTCGGCCCCTTCCAGATCGGCCTGCAGACCAAGCGTGAGCAAGCCGAACAGGCACTCAAGGTGGTGCACGAGACACTGGACAAGTTCATGAAGAATGGTCCGACCGAAGCCGAGCTGAAGGCGGCCAAGCAAAACATCACCGGCGGGTTCCCGTTGCGGCTCGACAGTAACAGCAAGATCCTCGATTACCTCGCCGTGATCGGCTTCTACAAACTGCCGTTGACCTATCTGGAGGACTTCAACAAACAGGTCAATGCCGTCACCACGGCGCAGATCCGGGATGCGTTCCAGCGTCGCGTGAAGACCGACAAGCTGGTGACCATCGTCGTCGGCGGTGACGCCACGGAGGCCACGCAGGCAGCGAAATAATCGCGCAGGCGATTCATTCGCGTACTGAATATTCGCTACACTGTCGCCCATGGCGATCCAGAAGAATAAAGTACGTATCGGCGGTGGGGATTGGCGCAGCCGTTTGCTCTCATTCCCCGATGTGCCGGGCTTGCGCCCCACCCCGGATCGGGTGAGGCAAACCGTGTTCAACTGGTTGGGCCAGGACCTGCATGGCCTCACTTGCCTCGATCTCTTCTCGGGGACCGGGGCCATGGGTTTCGAAGCCCTGTCGCGCGGTGCCCGCTCGGTCGTCATGGTGGAGAAATCCGCACAAGCCTACCGTGCGCTGGTCGATAACCAGCAACAACTCGCCGCGACCGATGCGGTCATCCTGCAACGCGACGCAATGCAATTCCTCGCCGGCAACCAACAGACTTTCGATGTCATCTTTCTCGATCCGCCCTATCAGCAGGGCTGGATGGATAAACTGCTGCCCAGCCTCACGACCCACCTCGCGAAAGACGGCGTGGTGTATGCGGAGGCCGAGTTCGCCATCCAGGATTCTGACGCGTGGCGTGTCCACAAGCAGGGGAAGGCGGGCAATGTTTTCTTCCACCTGCTAAAATCGCCGCATGACGACTAGAGTCGTGCCCTGAATATCAAAGCCAAGCGATGAGTATCAAAGCCATATACCCCGGTACGTTCGACCCCATCACCCTCGGTCACGAGGATGTGGTGCGCCGCGCCGCGCGATTGTTCGACGAGGTGGTGGTGGCGGTTGCGCAAAGCCACAGCAAGCGGCCTTTGTTCAGCCTGGAGGAGCGGGTCGAGCTGGCCTCCAAGGTCTTGGCGGATTGCCCCAATGTGAAAGTGGTGGGGTTTACCGGCCTGCTCATGCAGTTCGCCCGCGAAGAGGGCGCAAGGGTGGTGATCCGCGGATTGCGCGCGGTCTCGGATTTCGAATACGAGTTCCAGCTTGCCGGCATGAACCGTCATCTCTATCCCGAGGTGGAAACGCTATTCCTGACCCCAGCCGAACAATACATGTTCATCTCCGCCAGCCTGGTGCGCGAGATCGCCCAACTGGGCGGCGATATCAGCCAGTTCGTCTCACCGATGATCAAGCAGAGTATTGCTGAAAAACTGAGCTAGGCAGGACGCTGTATGGCACTCATGATTACTGATGAATGTATCAATTGCGACGTCTGCGAGCCGGAATGTCCCAATGGCGCGATCTCGCAAGGCGAAGAGATCTATGTCATCGACCCCAATCTGTGCACCGAATGTGTCGGCCATTTCGACAAGCCGCAATGCCAGGAAGTCTGTCCCATCGACTGCATCCCGCTGGATCCGGATGTCGTCGAGACCAAGGAACAACTGCACCAGAAATACCTGCGACTCATCGCAGCCAAATAATCAGACATACACTCTAGGAGAAACCTCATGCGAATGCTGCATACCATGTTGCGTGTCGGCGATCTGGATCGCTCGATCGATTTTTATACCAAGATCCTCGGCATGAAGGTGCTGCGCAAGCACGACTACCCGGATGGGAAATTCTCGCTGGCCTTCATCGGTTATGGCGATGAAAAGGACCATACGGTGATCGAGCTGACCCATAACTGGGGCGTCGAGACCTATGAGATGGGCAACGCGTATGGCCACATCGCGATCGAGGTGGATGACGCCTACGCGGCCTGCGATCAGGTCAAACAGGCGGGTGGCAAAGTGATCCGCGAAGCAGGCCCGATGATGCACGGGACTACCGTGATCGCTTTCATCCAGGACCCGGACGGTTACAAGATCGAGTTCATCCAGAAGGGTACTTACTAGTCGCCGGGTGTTGTAACTCAGGTGCATGGCGCCCTGTCCATGCACCCCTTTTTGATCCCATCGCATTTCTGAGAAGCCGCCCCCACTCACTGGGGGGCGATCTCTGACAACAGAATCGGCGGATGTCCGACATCGTATCCGTCCCGCATCGCGCACAATCATCAGCTCCTAAAATCGGCAAGCGCTCAACGTGCCAACCTGCTTGTGCCTGGGCTCTGCCATCAAGAACCCACGGAGCGCTTATGAATATCCTCAATCCCTTCAGTGACGCATTCGCCAAAAGCGATGACCCCTACCGGGACATGGATCCCATCACGCGGCATTTCCTCAATCAACTGGCGGCAGCGGATAGCACGCCGCTGGAACAGCTCGCGCCCGAGGAAGCACGCAAGGTGTTGAGCGAGGCGCAGAAGTCGATCAACGTCGATACCAGCGGCATCGACGTCGAGCACCGGGTGATCGAGATCGAGGGTCACATGGTGAGCCTGACGGTGACGCGTCCTACTGGAGCCAAGGGCACCTTGCCAGGCGTGATGTTCTTTCATGGTGGCGGTTGGGTGTTGGGCGATTTCCCCACCCATGAGCGGTTCGTGCGCGACCTGTGCCTGGCTTCGGGCTGCGCCATGATCTTCGTCAACTACGGACGCTCCCCTGAGGCCGAATACCCTTCCGCCGTGGTCGAATGTTTCCTCGCCACCAAGTGGGTCAGCGAATCCGGAAAAGAGATCAAGGTCGATGGCAAGAATATCGCCGTCGCCGGCAACAGCGCCGGCGCCAACATGGCGACGGTGGTTTGCTTGATGGCCAAGGAGAACGGCAACATCCCGGCCATCAAGCACCAGACGCTGTTCTGGCCGGTGACCGACGCGGAATTCGATACCGAGTCCTATCGCCGTTATGAAGAGGGCTACTTTCTGACACGCAACATGATGCGCTGGTTCTGGGATCAGTATTCCTCCCATGTCGATGCCAAGAAGGAGATGTACGCGTCGCCACTGCGTACCCCGCTAGGTAAGCTGGAAGGGATGCCGCCGACGCTGTTGCAGACTGCCGAATATGACGTACTGCGTGACGAAGGCGAGCATTATGCCCATCTACTCATGCAAGCAGGCGTCGAGGTCACGGCAACGCGTTATCTGGGCACGATCCATGATTTCGGACTGCTGAACGCACTGGCCATCACGCCTGCATCGAAGAACGCCATCGCGCAAGCCGCGCAGGAGATCCGCAAGCATCTGGGTGTCCAAGCCTGAAAGCCAAGTGGTACCTGGGATAAGCTATGGGACAACGTAAAACGAAAAGCCCGCTGATGCGGGCTTTTGCGTTGCGTCTGATTTACTGGAAGAAGTCCTTGACCTTGTCCATCCAGCCTTTGGATCGCGGGCTATGCTTGCCTGAGTCCTGCTGGTTGATCTCTTCAAGCTCCCGCAGCAGTTCTTTCTGACGATCGGTCAGCTTGACCGGCGTCTCGACCACGACATGGCACATCAGGTCGCCGTGTTCGCTGCTACGCAAGGGCTTGATGCCTTTGCCGCGCAGGCGGAAGACCGCACCCGATTGGGTCTCAGGCGGGATCTTCATGCGGGCATGACCATCCAGTGTCGGGATCTCGATCTCGCCGCCGAGGGCTGCCGTCGTGAAACTGATCGGCATCTCGCAATGCAGGTTGCCGCCTTCGCGCTGGAAGATCTCGTGCGGTTTCAGATGGACCACGACATACAGATCGCCCGGTGGCCCGCCATTGACGCCGGCTTCGCCTTCGCCCGAGAGACGGATACGATCGCCCTCGTCCACCCCGGCCGGGATCTTCACCGATAAGGTCTTGTGCTGCTTGACGCGCCCGCCGCCGTGACAGGTGGGGCAGGGGTCTTTGACCATCTTGCCCGTGCCATGGCATTTCGGGCAGGTCTGCTGTACCGAGAAGAACCCCTGTTGCATCCGTACCTGCCCATGGCCACCGCAGGTGGTACAGGTGACCGGCTTGGTGCCGGGACGTGCGCCGTCGCCATGACAGGTCTCGCATTCGGCCATGACCGGGATACGAATCTTGGTCTCGGTACCGTGAGCGGCATTGTCGAGCGTGATCTCCATGTTGTAGCGCAGGTCCGCGCCACGATAGACATTGGAGCGTCTGCCGCCGCCGGCACCACCACCGAAGATGTCGCCGAAGATGTCGCCGAAGGCATCGGAGAAGTTGCCGAAGCCCTGCGCGCCGCCACCGCCACCACCCATGCTCGGGTCGACCCCGGCATGGCCGTATTGGTCATACGCACCGCGCTTCTGGTCGTCGGACAAGACTTCGTATGCTTCCTTGGCTTCCTTGAAGCTTTCCTCGGCTTTGGGGTTATCCGGATTGCGGTCCGGATGGTATTTCATCGCCAGCTTGCGGTAGGCTTTCTTGATCTCGTCGTCCGAGGCGTCGCGATTGACGCCCAGCACTTCGTAATAGTCTTTTTTAGTTGCCATTTATTTCCTGCCGAATGTGCCGAAGCACACCGCGTCTCGCAACGGGTGTGCCTCTGGCGATTGCATCACGAAACGCTTACTTCTTGTCGTCCTTGACCTCTTCGAACTCGGCATCGACCACTTCCGCATCGACGGTCTTCTCGTCCTGTGGTTGTGCGTCTGCCGCGCCCTGCTGGGCTTGCTGCTCGGCGTAGACCTTCTCGCCCAGCTTCTGCGAGGCTTCCATCAGGGCGTTGGTCTTGGCTTCAATCGCATCCTTGTCATCACCCTTGACGGCTTCTTCAGCCTCCTTGAGTGCGGCTTCGATCTTGTCCTTCTCGTCGGCTTCCAGCTTGTCGCCATGTTCCGCCAGCGACTTCTTCACGCTGTGGATCATGCCTTCACCGGCGTTACGGGCATCGACCAGTTCGCGCAGCTTGCGGTCTTCATCCGCGTACTGGGCGGCTTCTTCTTCCATGCGCTTGATCTCTTCTTCAGAGAGACCGGAGTTGGCCTGGATCTTGATCTTGTTCTCCTTGCCGGTGGCCTTGTCCTTGGCCGAGACATGCAGGATGCCGTTGGCGTCGATGTCGAATGTGACCTCGATCTGCGGCATGCCGCGTGGTGCCGGCGGGATGTCGGAGAGGTTGAACTGGCCCAGGCTCTTATTGCCGGACGCCATCTCGCGCTCACCCTGCAACACATGGATGGTCACGGCGGACTGGTTGTCGTCGGCGGTGGAGAACACTTGCGAGGCCTTGGTCGGGATCGTGGTGTTCTTCTTGATGAGCTTGGTCATGACGCCGCCCAGGGTCTCGATACCGAGGGAGAGCGGGGTCACGTCGAGCAACAGCACGTCTTTGACGTCGCCCTTGAGCACGCCGCCCTGGATCGCGGCACCGACGGCCACGGCTTCATCCGGATTGACGTCCTTGCGAGGCTCCTTGCCGAAGATCTCTTTCACCTTCTCTTGCACCTTGGGCATACGGGTCTGGCCGCCGACCAGGATGACGTCGGTGATGTCCTCGACCTTGACGCCCGCATCCTTGATCGCGGTGCGACATGGGGCGATGGTGCGTTCGATCAGGTCTTCCACCAGCGATTCGAACTTGGCACGGGTGATCTTGACCACCAGATGCTTGGGACCGGAAGCGTCAGCCGTGATGTACGGCAGGTTGACTTCGGTCTGGGTGCTGGAGGACAGCTCGATCTTGGCCTTCTCGGCAGCTTCCTTCAGGCGCTGCTTGGCCAGCAGGTCGTTACGCAGGTCGAGGCCGTTCTCTTTCTTGAATTCGTCCGCCAGGAAATCGATCAGGCGGTTATCGAAGTCTTCGCCACCGAGGAAGGTGTCGCCGTTGGTGGAGAGCACTTCGAACTGGTGTTCGCCGTCGATCTCGGCGATCTCGATGATGGAGATGTCGAAGGTACCGCCACCCAGGTCATAAACGGCGATCTTGCGATCACCTTCCTGCTTGTCCATACCGAAGGCCAGTGCGGCTGCGGTCGGCTCGTTGATGATGCGCTTCACTTCCAGGCCGGCGATACGACCGGCGTCCTTGGTCGCCTGGCGCTGGGAGTCGTTGAAGTAGGCAGGTACGGTGATGACGGCCTCGGTGACTTCTTCACCCAGGTAATCTTCGGCGGTCTTCTTCATCTTGCGCAGGACTTCTGCGGAGATCTGTGGAGGCGCCATCTTCTCGCCGCGCACTTCCACCCAGGCATCGCCGTTGTCAGCCTTGCTGATGGTGTAGGGCATGAGGCCGATGTCCTTCTGGACTTCCTTCTCTTCGAAACGACGACCAATCAGGCGCTTCACTGCATATAGCGTGTTCTTTGGGTTGGTCACTGCCTGACGCTTGGCAGGTGCGCCAGCCAGGATCTCGCCGTCATCCTGATAAGCGATGATCGAAGGCGTCGTGCGTGCGCCTTCAGCGTTTTCGATCACGCGCGGCTTGCCGCCTTCCATGACGGCCACGCAGGAATTGGTGGTGCCCAAGTCAATACCGATGATTTTTCCCATGATGTCTTCCTATAACGAATACTTGAATGATGAATACCGATGTTGCAAAAGTGGGGATTACCGTCAGTAATTCAACCCCACCCGGCATAAATTCTTTTGACGCTGTGTATTTGAACGATGTGCGGCCTCAGGCCTTGGCTTTAGCGACCATCACGAGCGCCGGGCGCAGCACGCGTTCGTTGAGCGTGTAGCCCTTCTGCAGGACGCTGACGACGGTATTGGGTTCCTGGTCCGACTCGACTGTGCTGATGGCTTGATGGAGATTGGGATCGAATCTCTCGCCGACCGGGTTGATCTCGATGATATGGAATTTCTCGAATACGCTACCGAGTTGCTTGGCGGTGAGTTCCACGCCGTTCTTGTAGCTCTCGACGGTGGCGTTCTCAACATGGAGTGCGGCATCGAGGCTGTCCTTGACGGCCAGCAGTTCACCGGAGAATTTCTCCAGCGCGAATTTGCGGGCCTTGTCGATATCTTCATGGGCGCGGCGACGGATATTCTCGCCCTCGGCCTTGGCATAGAGTACGGCGGCCTGCGCTTCCGACAGCTGGTTCTCCAGCTCGCCTATGCGTTCGTCCAGCGATCCGGCGGCGCCGCTCTGCAGGTTCTCTGATGTGGCTTCCTCAAAGGACTCTGGGTTCTGATTGTCTTTCTGCATGGGTTTCCCTCTAAAAAATGAGCGCATCAACTTTTTAAATGAGGATGGGCTTTTTGATTTCAAGTGCACAAGCTGCGATTTCTGGTCACAGACCGAGGATCTCGTTCGTGGTCTGGATCACGCTTTCCGTGGAAGGGCTGTCGGCGACGCCGCCGAGATTGACGGCGACGCCACCGGCGCCAGGATAGATGCCGGTCAGTGCCGGGTCGGTGTCGGTATAGAGGGCGATGGTCGGGATGTTCAACGCCACCGCCAAGTGCACGAGGCCCGTGTCCACGCCGATCGCGGCACGACTACCAGCCAGCGTGGAAGCCAGGTCGCTCAGGCTGAGTTTAGGCAGGACGGCCGCATGGGGCACGGCTTCGGCGATCTGTTGCGCGCGCAATTGTTCCGCGGCGTTCCCCCAGGGCAGCAACAGCGCATGTTCCTTTGAAGCGAGATGCCGCCCGAGGTGGATCCAGCGATCGACAGGCCATAGTTTGCTGTCACGGCTGGTGGCATGCAAGCCGACGATGTAGGGTCTTCCGCCAGCCACCGATGGCATGGCGGCTGGCGCCTGGATACCATAATCCGGCGCCGTCTCCGGCATGGCATACCCGAATGCGGCGGCGGCCAGGGCGCGGTTACGCACGACCGCATGCTGGCCTCTGGCGATCGGATGGGCATGGGTATAGAAGCAGGCTGCCAGTGGCTCGCGAGCCGAGCGCCTATCCTGCCCATGACGCGCGCCATGGGCCAAACGGCACAGCACGGCACTTTTCACCAGCCCCTGCGTGTCTAGCACCAGATCGTACGCATCCTGCTTGATTTGTGCTCGCATCGCCCCGATCTCATGCCATGTACCCCGGCTGAACAGGTGCTTGCGCCAGCGCCGGATCGCGACCGGGATCACGCGGTCGACGGCGGGATGCAGGGCAGGGATATCGGCGAACGACTCCTCGACCACCCAGTCGATGACGGTCCCCGGCTGGTGCGTGAGGATATCCTGGATGATGGGCAGGTTATGGACGACATCGCCCAGCGATGAAGTCTTGATGATCAGGAGTCGTGGCATTGTTTATGGGGCATGGTCAGAGGCTTTACGCATATTTTCGCATACAATTAGATATTCATTATTTAGCTTACCCACTTGCGCTTCGCATTCATCATCTTCAAATACTTTCCGTATGGCGGCGTGCAGCGCGACATGCTGCGCATCGCCAATGCGCTGGCCCTTGCCGGTAACAGCGTCGATATCTTCACCATGTCCTGGGAGGGTGAGGCGCCGCAGAACGGTATCAAGCTCAGGCTGATCAATGCCCGTGGCATGATCAACCATAAGCGTTACGACAATTTCATCCGCCAGGCACGCGAGGAGATCGCCAAAGTCAACTACAGCCTGGTGGTCGGGTTCAACCGTATGCCTGGCCTCGATGCCTATTTCGCCGCCGACCCCTGTTTCGCCGAGCGCGCCCAGAACCAGCGCGGCTTCTTCTATCGCCTCTCCGGGCGCTTCCGCTGGTTCTCCAAATGCGAGCGTGCCGTGTTCACGCCCGACGCCAACTGTCAGGTGCTATTGCTCTCCGAGCGCGAGAAAGCGGATTTCCAGCGCTGGTATCGCACGCCGGAGCATCGCTTCCATCTGTTGCCTCCGTATCTTTCGCCGGCACGGATGGCCCTGCAGGATAAGGAAGAGATGCGTCAGCGACTCCGACGAGAATTCGGATTCGACGAGGATGATCGGGTGCTGCTATTGGTCGGCTCGGGTTTCCGCACCAAGGGGCTGGATCGCGCGATCGAAGCGTTGGCTGCGCTGCCCGGCAAACAACGGGTCAAGACACGTTTGCTGGCTGTCGGCCAGGACAACCCAAAGGCCTTCATGCGCATGGCCGCGGACAAGCGCCTCAGCAAACGGGTCCACGTCTCTCCGGGACGTAGTGATATCCCGCAACTGATGCAGGGCGCCGATCTCCTCATCCATCCCGCGCGCAATGAGCTTGCGGGACATGTCTTGCTGGAAGCGATGGCCAGCGGGCTGCCCGTGTTGGTGACCGATGTCTGCGGCTACGCCTTCCACATCGAGCGAGCCCAAGCGGGTGTCGTGATGCACTCGCCGTTCGATCAGGCGGCCTTGAACAAGGCATTGGCCAGCATGCTCGATTCCGAACATCTTGAGACCTGGGCGGCGAACGGTCTGGGCTATGCGAAGGCGATCATGGCCAATAATCAGGGCAATGCCGAGGCGAACATCCTTATGGATATCGCGCGAAACAAATGGGGAGGCATCGATGGGCCTGGGCTGTAATACGCTGCAGATGCCGCCTGAACTGGGCGATGCGTTCGGTACCCAGGATGCCTTCGAGCGCGTGATGGCGCTCGAAGGTGAGGTGTTCCGCGATGTGCGCGGTCGTCGTACCATCCGCTTCGAATCGAAAGGTCGGTCCTATTTTGCCAAGTTGCATTACGGCGTGGGCTGGGGCGAGATCTTCAAGAACCTGCTGACCTTACGTTTGCCGATCGTCAGCGCCAAGACCGAATGGGACGCCATCCACCGCCTGGACCAGATCGGCATCCCGACGACGCCGGCCGTGGCTTATGGTTGCCAGGGCCTGAGTCCGGCTGCCTTGCGTTCCTTCGTCATCACGCAGGATCTGGGGGACATCGTCTCACTCGAGACCTTATGCGCGGACTGGGCGAGCGCGCCACCGGATGGGCGCTTCAGGCGCAGGCTGATCGTGGCCGTGGCCGAACTCGCGCGCAAGCTACATGACCATGGCCTCAATCATCGGGATTTCTATCTCTGCCATCTCTGTATGGACCGCCAGCAGGTGACGAAGGAAGCGCTCCGCCTGTACCTCATCGACCTGCACCGCGTCGGTATCCGATCCGAGATCCGCGAAGTCGACCGCATGAAGGATATCGCCGCGCTCTATTTTTCGGCCATGCATTGCGGCCTGAGCCGTCGCGACATCCTGCGGTTCCTCAGGCATTACCGTCCGCAGGGGCTAAGGGCGACGCTAGCGGACGACGCCAGTTTCTGGCGCAAAGTGAACGTGCGCGCGGAACGCCTATACCTGAAATTTCATGGCAAAATGCCTGTAACAATTTAGGTGTATGGAGAGCGCGCGTGTCAGTGTTTATCTCGCCGGAACGACGGCACTTACTCGAGTTGAACCGGTTGCTGAGCTTCGAGGCGGTATGGAAGCAGGAGGCGGACTGGTTCGAAGCGCCCAACGAGCGTAGGGGCGGCTGGAGTGGGGTCGGCCGGCTCGGACTAAAGCTGCCGGAGGGCGGACAGTTCGGGGTCTTCCTCAAGCGTCAGCAGAACCATCAGCGTCGCACCTTCCGTCACCCATTCACCGGGGAGCCGACTTTCTCCTGTGAATTCAAGATGATGCGCTATCTGCAGAAGCACGGTGTGCCAGCGCCCAAGCCGGTGTTCTATGGCGAACAGGTCATCGACGGTCATCATCAGGCGACCTTGATGACGGAAGAACTGGTCGACTACCGCCCATTGGAAGACATCACCGAGGCCTTGTTCGCGAACGGTAGACCGACGCTGGAAGAACAGAATCGCGTGATCCGTGGCGTCGCCGCTACGGTACGTATGCTGCATGGCGCACGTATCCAGCACCGCTCGCTCTATCCCAAGCACCTCTTCGTGCATACCGGCCAAAGTGGCGACCCGGACGTCGTGGTCATCGATCTCGAGAAGTCGCGGGTGAAGTTATTCCCCGCCATCCGCGCGCTGTACGATCTCGCTACGCTCAACCGCCACGCCAAGCACTGGAGCAGGAGCCGCCGTCTCTATTTCTTCATGCAATATTACGGTATCGAGCGGCTGGGCCTCTGGCACAAAGTCATGTGTCGACTGATCGTTCGCCGCAGCATGCGCCGCAAAGACCGAAGTTAGTCATCACTCTCTTAAGTAGTATAATTTCCGATTTATCCTGCATGGAATCATTGCATGTCTGAACCGACCACCTATCGCGCCCGTACCAACTACGACGAACATAAAGCCACCATCTATCAGCAGCGCAAGGCGCATAAGCATGCCGGCGAGATGAAACTGCTCGACCGCGCATTCAAGCTGATTCCGAAATCGCATACCGTGATGGACCTGCCGTGCGGTGGCGGGCGCGTGTTCCTACGCCTCGCCAGCCAGGGTTACAAGGTCAAGGCTGGCGATCTGTCAGACGCCATGATCGCCATCGCTCAACAGAATGCCGACAAGGCCGGCCTGGGCATCAAGGTCGAAAAGGCGGATGTGGAGAATCTGACGCATCCGGACCGGAGTATCGATACCATGGTCTGTTTCCGGCTGTTCCAGCACTTCCCGACGCCTGCCATCCGGCAGCGCGCCGTGAGCGAATTGTGCCGCGTATCGAAACAGTATGTCGTGTTGTCCTATTTCAGCCCGTTCTCCTGGACCCAGGCAAAACTGATCCTGCGCGAGAAGCTGGGCGGCAGGAAGTTACGCAAGTTCCCCACCTCGCTCAACGAGGTCGAAGGCTATTTCGCGAAAAGCGGTTTTCGTCTGGTCAAGGATTTCGGTCAACTGCCTTACATCAAATCCCTGCATCTCGCGGTCTTCGAGCGTATCCCGGAATAGAGCGGTCGCGGTTTTGCAGCGAATAGCAGGTTTGCAC
Organism: uncultured Methylotenera sp.; assembly: GCA_965649545.1. Taxonomy (GTDB): domain Bacteria; phylum Pseudomonadota; class Gammaproteobacteria; order Burkholderiales; family Methylophilaceae; genus CABHOJ01. The sequence continues at coordinate 9,849 of CBFGLF010000002.1, read as the reverse complement.
CACGCGACAGATTGGCAAGGGATGGCGGATTGATGGACAGTCCGTTCGGATCCGGCGTCGTCAGTGACGCCCCCTTCACCCTGGCGCTGAGAGATAACGAAGCACTAACCTGCCATCAGGTCGTGCGCAGCGTTCCGGACAAGCGTCTGGTCTGCCGTGGCACATGGGCTGGCCGCGACGTCTATGCCAAGTTGTTCAGCGGTCGCCACGCCGTGCGCCATGCCAAACGAGATTCGGAGGGGGTTGCGCTTCTGGCCGAGGCTGGCATCGCGACACCAGCCTTGTTGCATGCAGGCCAGGCGGCCGACGGTTCCTGCGAGGTATTGATCTTCGCCGAGATCAAGGATAGCCGCGACGCCGAGTCTCTATGGTCGGCGCTGGATCTCGATCAGCGCCAAACCCTGGCCGTCGCCTTGGTGCGCGAGGTGGCCCGCCATCATCGTGCGGGTCTGATGCAGACCGACCTCTATCTCAAGAATTTCCTCCTGCAAGGCGAGACGCTCTATACCCTGGATGGTGACGGCATCCGCCGATCGCCGCGGCTCTTCCCTACGCGGGCTGCATGGCAGAACCTCGCCTTGCTGCTATCCAAGTTCGATGTGCTGGAACTCGATGCCTGGCTCCCTGAGCTCATGCAAGCGTATATCAGCGAGCGAGGTTGTCAGGCGATCCCGCTGGGTAGCCTCTCTAGGCTGGCGGAAGCGGAGCGACATCGGGTCATCGATGCCTATGCCGACAGCAAGGTGTTCCGCAACTGTACCGATGTGGCCGTGACCCATACCTGGCGGTTGTATTCGGCCCGATCGCGGGACCTGGAAGTGGCGTCCGTCGCGCTGGAGCCGCGTGCGCTGGATGCGGCGATCGCTGGGAACGCAGCTGCGCGCCTCAAGAGCGGCAATACCTGCACTGTGGCGCGCGCGACGATCGCTGGGCGGAATGTCGTCGTTAAAAGGTACAATATCAAGAGTTGGTTGCACGGCTTAGGCCGCCTGCTGAGACGCTCTCGTGCCTCGGTCTCATGGGCCAATGCCCATCGGCTTCGTATGCATGGCATCGCTACGGCCCAGCCTCTGGCACTGGTCGAGCGGCGTTTCGGGCCCTGTCGTGCACAGGGATATTTCCTTGCCGAGCATGTCGAGGGGCCGGACATCGCCGAGTGGATGCGCGATAAGTCCATCGACCAGGTATTGAAAAAGTCGCTGGCAGACAAGCTGGCCGCACTGATGTACAAGTTACGCCTATTGCAGATCGCGCATGGCGACATGAAGGCCACCAACATCCATGTGGCAGGCGAAATGCCCGTACTGATCGATCTGGATAGTCTGCGGCATCATGTCAGCCGCCGTCGGTTCGAGCGGCAGCATGTGAAGGACCTGAAACGCCTGGTCCGAAACTGGGCGGATCGGCCACACATCCAGCGTATGCTGATCGAGGCCTTGCAACAGCGTTACGGGAACGACCCGCTCTTGAAAAGCGCAGGTGTCGCCTTGGTCGGGAACAATAAGTAGATAGGTGAATATCTAGCATGATTATTTTGGGATTATCCGGTGCGGTCGGCCATGACGCCTCTGCCGCCATCATCGTCGACGGCAAGATCATCGCAGCGGCGGAAGAAGAACGCTTTCTGCGCGATAAGCACGCCAAGAACAAATTCCCCTATGAGGCCGCCAAATATTGCATGGAAGAAGCCGGTGTGCGGCCGGACCAGGTCGATGTGGTCGCATTCCCTTACGCCGAGATTCCGCTGAGCACCAATGCGCGCTGGCATTATGCCAAGCGTCACTGGTATGCGCCTGACCGCGCGCTGGACGCCATTTTTAACGGCAATCGCCGTTTCCGCCGCAATCGCGACAAGGCGATGCAATTGATGAACGCACTTGGGCTGGTCAATGCCAAGTATGTGCCGGTCGAACATCATCTGGCCCATGCCAGCAGCGCCTATCACCTGAGCGGTTTCCAGGAAAAGACGGCCATTGTCGGCATCGACGGCAAGGGCGAGTACGCCACCACGTTCTTCGGCTATGGCGAGAACGGAAAGATCCATAAGATCAAGGAGTTCTATGATCCTGACTCGCTTGGCGGCATGTATGGCGCCATCACCGAGTATCTGGGTTTCGAGATGCTCGATGGCGAATTCAAGGTCATGGGGATGGCGCCTTACGGCGATCCCAAAAAGTATGACTTGTCGCGGCTAGTCAGCTTCAAGGACGGCGACCTGCGCGTGAACACCAAGCTGGTGAATGTGGTCGGCTTGCGTCGTTACAAGGAGAACGGCAAAGGCTATTACTTCACGCCCGAGCTGGTCGAATGGCTAGGCCCCAAGCGCCATGGCGACGAGATCGACGATCCCTATATCCATTACGCGGCTGCGGTTCAACAGCTGCTGGAAGACGTGGCGCTGGAGATGATCGACTACTACGTCGGCGATATCATCCGCGAGACTGGCCGTATTGCCATGGCAGGTGGCGTGGCACTCAACGTCAAGCTTAACCAGCGCATCATCGCCATGCCTGGCGTGAAAGAGTTGTTCGTACAGCCCGCCTCTGGCGACGCCGGCACTTCACTCGGTGCCGCCAGTTTCGTCGCGGCCGAGATGGGTGAGCAGGTCGAGCCTATGCAGCATGCCTATCTCGGGCCGGCTTTCACGACAGAAGCATGTCTGGCGGCCTGTGAGGCGCATCCCGCCAAACCGATCTTCCAGCGCATCGAGAACGCGCCGCAAAAGGGCGCCGAGTTGCTGGCGGCCGGCAATCCGCTGGCCTGGTTGCAAGGCCGCATGGAATTCGGTCCGCGAGCCTTGGGTTGTCGCAGTATCCTGGGGGACCCCAGCCACCCCGGCGTGGCCGACCGCATCAATGCCCAGATCAAGTATCGCGAGCGTTGGCGGCCTTTCTGCCCGAGCATGCTGGACCGGGCTGCGCCTGACATCCTGCAGACCACCCACCCGGCACCCTACATGACCTTCACTTTCGACGTCGCGGAACACTGGAAATCGCGCATCCCCGAAGTGGTGCATGAGGACGGTACGGCGCGGGCGCAGGTAGTGACGAAAGCCACCAATCCGAGGTACTATGCGTTAATAGAAGAACTGGAGCGTCTGCGTAACGTTCCCGTGGTGTTGAACACATCACTCAATCGTCGTGGCGAACCCATGATATGCAGCCCCACCGATGCACTCAACATGTTCTACGGTTGCGATCTGCAGTACCTCATTATGGAAGACGTACTGGTCACCAAAAGCTGACCGCACTCCCTGATTTGAATCAATGTTATCAACCATTTATTGTGGTTGAATCGGGGCTTTTGGTTTGACGCTATCCGGGGCATTCCGGATAATCGATTTCTAATTTACATATAGTTGGTCGCATCATGAGACAGATCCTGAATGAAGTCACGGAGCGTATCCGTGAGAGAAGTACCCCTACGCGCAAGGCTTATCTGCAACGTATCGAGCAGATCATCAAGCGTCCGCGGGGCTCAGACCGCATGGGTTGTGCCAATGTGGCGCATGCGTTCGCGGCTTTGCCGGAGAATGACAAATTCCGAGTCGTAGCGGAGAAGGCGCCACATATCGGCATCATCACCGCTTATAACGACATGTTGTCGGCACATCAGCCCTACGAGACCTATCCGGCCATCATCCGTGACGAAGCCCGCAAGCACGGCGCAACCGTGCAAGTCGCGGGTGGCGTACCGGCCATGTGTGACGGGATCACCCAGGGTGAGCCCGGCATGGAATTGAGCCTGTTCTCGCGCGACACCATCGCCATGAGTACGGCGGTCGGCCTATCCCATGATGTGTTCGATGCCGCGTTGTTACTGGGTGTTTGCGACAAGATCGTCCCGGGGCTGCTGATCGGTGCGTTGCACTTCGGTCACTTACCCTGCGTGTTCGTGCCGGCCGGCCCGATGAGTACCGGTATCGATAACACCACGAAATCCAAGGTGCGCGAAAAATTCGCACAAGGCCTGTGCGACCGTGACGAACTGCTCGCCTCCGAATCCGCCGCCTATCACGGCGCAGGCACCTGTACGTTCTACGGCACCGCCAACAGCAACCAGATGCTGCTGGAAGCCATGGGCCTGCATGTGCCCGGTTCGGCGTTCGTGCATCCGCACGCAGGCTTGCGCGAGGCATTGACACGCGAATCCGTGCGTACCGTGCTTTCCAATATCCAGACTCAGCGATTCATGCCGATCGGCCGCATGGTCGACGAGCGCGTGATCGTCAACGCCATCGTCGCCTTGCTGGCGACCGGCGGCAGCACCAATCACTGTATCCATTGGGTAGCCGTGGCACGTGCCGCCGGTATCCTCATCGACTGGTCTGATTTCTCCAAGCTGTCACAAGACACACCGCTGCTGGCGCGTGTCTATCCGAACGGCAGCGCGGACGTCAACGAGTTCCAGGCTGCAGGTGGCCCCGGCTTCATCATCCGTGAACTGATGGAAGGCGGGTATATGCACGAGGACGTGCCCTCCGTCGTCTATGGCGGTTTACGAGATTTCTGCAAGAAGCCAGAGTTGAAGGGCGAAGACCTGATCTGGGTCGACTTGCCCGCAGACAGCCCGGATGAGAGCATCGTGCGGACGCCACGCAAGCCCTTCAGCTCCTCAGGCGGTCTGCGTCTCTTGACGGGTAACCTTGGTCGTTCTGTCATCAAGTCTTCTTCAGTACCGGAAGATCGTCTGATCATCGAAGCACCGGCCATCGTGTTCAATGCACAGGAAGAATTGCTGGCAGCGTTCGAGAAAGGCGAGCTGGAGAAAGACTTCGTCGCCGTCGTCCGTTTCCAAGGGCCGCGCGCCAATGGTATGCCAGAGCTGCACAAGCTCACGCCACCGCTGGCCGTGCTGCAAGGCAAGGGCTTCAAGGTCGCACTGGTGACCGATGGCCGCATGAGCGGTGCGTCGGGCAAGATCCCGGCCGCCATCCATGTCAGCCCCGAGGCTTCTGCAGGAGGCGCCATCGCCAAGATCCGCGACGGCGACATCATCCGCCTGAACGCCATTGTCGGCACCTTGAACGCGCTGGTCGATGAAGACGAATGGCAAGCCCGAGTCCCCGTGCAGATGACGGAAGCACAACGTAACAACAATGGTCACGGTATCGGTCGCGAGTTGTTTGGCGGCATGCGTCGTAATGTACATTCGGCCGAAGAAGGCGCAGTCACCTGGCTGTAACTCTTCCAGAATCACGCGATTACTTTGTTGCCTTCGCCTGCCGTACGCAACTGTACTGTCTGCACTCAGGCGCCGCGTTCTCGCGTGATTCTGTAACAGTCTGCGTTTGCATGGCTGCACTAAAAAATTTGAATCAATTTTAGAGAGAGAAGTATGAACACTTTAGATTTGGCCAAGCATGGCCCGGTGATCCCTGTCATTGTCATCAACAAGGTCGAAGATGCCGTGCCCATGGCCGAAGCCTTGCTCGAAGGCGGCATCAAGGTGCTCGAAGTGACCCTGCGTTCTTCCTGCGCGCTGCAAGCCATGGAAGCCATCGCCAAGTCTGTGCCTGACGCGATCCTCGGTTCCGGTACCATCCGTAGCGTCGCCGATGCGCAAGCCTCCAAGGATGCAGGCTGCAAATTCGGCGTTAGCCCCGGTTATACCTCCGAGTTGGGTAAGGCTGCCCGCGCGATGGGCCTGCCGCTGTTACCAGGTGTTTCCACGGGCAGCGAGATCATGCAAGCCAATGCTGACGATTACTATTTTCTCAAGCTGTTCCCAGCCGTAGCTGTCGGCGGTATCAACCTGCTAAAAGGCTTCTCAGGCCCATTCGGCGACGTCAAGTTCTGCCCCACAGGTGGCGTGACGGTCGAATCCGCGCCGCAGTTCCTGGCATTGCCTAACGTCGTGGTCTGTGGCGGTACCTGGTTGACCCCGGCAGACGCCGTTGCCGCCAAGGACTGGGCCAAGATCACCAAGCTGGCGAAGGAAGCCAGCGCGATCAAGCCAGCGGCTTAATCCGCGCAACCCATCACGGCAGGTGCCTATGCATCTGCCGTTTTCATTTCAAGCCATGGATATCACTCAATACAAGACCATCGTCTTCGACTGCGATGGGGTCATCCTCGACTCCAATCCCCTGAAGATCCAGGCCTACCACGATACGGCCATCCATCTCGGTTACAGCGAGTCGCAGGCGCAGGCCCTGGTCAAGTACCACATCAAGCTCGGCGGTATCTCCCGGTACCACAAGTTCGAGTATTTCCTGCGCGAGATCGTCGGTGCGCCTGTCGATGAAGACAAGCTGCAAGCGTTGATCGCACAGTTCTCCTATGAGGTGAAGCAGGCTTTGATCCATTGCGAGATGGCCAAGGGTCTGCAAGCCTTGCGCGACGCGACGCCCCAGGCTGGCTGGATGCTGGTGTCTGGCGGAGACCAGTCGGAGAAGCGCGAAGTCTTCGCGGCAAGAGGCATCGCTGACCTGTTCGATGCCGGAATCTTCGGCAGCCCGGATTACAAGGACGACATCCTGGCCCGTGAGACTGCGGAGGGTGCACTGAAAAAGCCCGGCTTGTTCGTCGGTGACAGCCGTTACGACCACGAGGCTGCAATCAAGGCGGGACTGGATTTCGTATTCCTCAGCGCATGGACCGACTTTGAGGGCTGGCAAGATTACTGCGCAAGCCATAATATCCGGATTGTCGAAAGCTTGAGTGATCTCATCCCCAGCGCATGATGCTCCCTTTATGGTATTCCAGACGTATCAGCAAAGCGCTGACACCGCAGGCGTTCGAGCGATTGTGCGAGGGTGCGGAGATCCTCGAGCAGGATGCGCGCGGCCTCAAGGTCTTGCGCCTGCCTAACGGTGATATCTTCAAGATATTCCGCGTCAAACACCTGGTCAGTAGTGCACGCATCTACTCCTATGCCCGGCAATTCTGCCGCAACGCCGAACGATTGCAGGTGCTCGGCGTCCCGACGGTCAGGATCAGTGAGCTTTACCATTTCACCGACTCGGCTAACTCCGCCGTCCTCTACCAGCCGCTGCCAGGTAGCACGGTGCGTCAGCTTGCCTACAGTCGATCGCTTGACGATGCCGGGCTGAGGCGTCTGGGCGAGTTCATCGGTGGCCTGCATGACAAGGGCATCTATTTCCGCTCTCTGCACATGGGCAACATCGTGCAACGCGAGGATGGCGCCTTCGGTCTGATTGATGTGGCCGATATGAGCATCTATCCATGGTCGTTACGCTGTGGGCGGCGTTTGCGCAACCTCTACCATGTGTGTCGTTTGCAGGAGGATATCCGCCAGCTTGACGTACGCCAGTGGCAGACGTTGTGGCAAGGCTATTTTGGGCGTGCCGGGTTGAGCACGCGCTGCCACGATAAAATGGCTGGACAACTGGCCAAGCTTTCGGCATCGTTGCTTAGCCCGACATAATAATAACCATGACGTCTATGTCTCCAACGCGCTGGACCCACGTCTTCAAATCGCTGCATTTCCCGTTGCTCTGGCTGATCGTCCTGAGTCTGATGCTCAACTGGGGTGTCGGTTATCGTGCGCTACTCTATATCAACTTCTTTGCCGTGCTGACTTATTGCCTGCTCCATTGGCGTCAGTTGGCCGCTGCCATGACCCCGATAGCGTGGAGCCTGTTGGCGGTGCCGGTGACCTTCACCTTGTTGCATTGGGTCGCGGTCGGACAGCTTGAGATCATCAAGGAGATCCGGCAGATGTGGCTGGCGGTGTTCCTGGCGATCAGCGTATGGGCGTTCGACCGGCATCGTATCGGTATCAAGAAACCTCAACTCGAACGCGCCCTGGTCATCCTCCTGATCGTCTATGCTGTCGTGCAGGTGATCGCTTTGGCGGTCTTCTCAAGACCGTATGGGACCAACAAGAACCCGCATTATCTGGCGTTCTACTGCAGTATGGGACTCATGCTCGCCATGTACCTCTTTTACCGTACCAGCGGCTGGTGGCGTGCGTCACTGGTGCTCATGAGCCCGGTACTCGGCTACCTGTTGCTCACGACCTCTTCGCGACCGGCTTGGATCGCCTTGATCTGCGCCGCGCTGGTGGTGCTCATGCTAGCCAGGGTGCGCAGCAAGCGATTGATGCTGGCTGTGCTGATCCTGTTGCCTACCGTGCTGTTCGTCAGTAATGCAGGCAATTTCGGTAGTCGATTGACCGAGTTGATCGAGAACATCGATCGCGAGGAGCGTGTGGTGATCTGGCAGAACGCTTGGGACATGCAAAAGGTCAGCACCCATGGAGAGTGGGTATGGGGCCACGGGCTAGACAGTTTTCAGGAAGCCTTCAAGCAATACTCGAGCTACCACGGCATCCTGGAATTCAACTCACCGCATAACTCCGCTCTCGAGCTTCTCTACACCAGCGGTGTGATCGGCCTGGCATGTTTCATCCTGTTCTATCTCTTGCTGTACTACCAGCTGCTGAAATTGTCTCGCGTGTCTGCGATCCCGACGGCCGCTGGATTGATGATCGCGGCGGTGACCTTCAATCTGCTGTTCATCAGCATCACGATTCCCACCTTCTCCAGTTACAACCTTAACCTGCTGGGTCTGGTGATCGGTGGCGCTTTGTGGCTCAAGGCCATGCCCAGGGGCGGCCTTGCATGAGTGCGCCCATCACCATCATCATCCCCAACTATAATGGGGCGCATCTGCTGGAACGTAATCTGCCGTCGGTGCTGGACTGTATCGAGGTCGATGGACTCAACGCCGAGGTGATCGTGGTGGATGACGGTTCCCGCGATGCGAGCCTCAACGTATTACAGGTGCGCTTCCCGGCAGTCAGGGTCATAGCGCACCCCGAGAATCTTGGGTTCTCCGAGGCGATATGGAGCGGGGTGCAAGCGGCTGAAAGCGAGTTGATGTTGCTTCTGAATTCCGATGTGGAACTCATTCCCGGCTGCCTCAAAAAACTCGTCCCCTATTTTGAGAGCCCAGATACGTTCGCCGTCTGCCCCACCATCCTGGATGAGGATGGTTCGGTCAATCGGCATTCCTGGAATCTGCGCAGTTTCCAGCGGGGCAATCTGAAGGCTGTCGAGTGGGATTTGCAGTCGGCGCTCGATGCACGCCGGCAGGGCTGGCTAGCCACCTTTTATACCTCAGGGGGGTCGATGATGGTCCGGCGTTCGATGTTCCTCGCGCTAGGCGGCTTCCACCCGATCTTCAAGCCGTTCTATGGGGAAGATTACGACCTAGGCTTGCGGGCATGGCGACAGGGATGGGCTTCCTATTTCGAGCCTGGTGCCAGTGTCATCCACCAGTCTCGGGGCTCGATCAAGGATCATGTGAAGCGTGCCTACGTCAAACAGGTGCGGCGGCGTAACAAATACCTGCTGGAATGGATACATTTTCCCGCCAGGCGCCTGTGGTTGACGGTGATTCCGTTGAGCCTGTGGCAATTGATGGGTGAAGCGATCCTGCTGGATCGGGTGAATCTGAAGGGTTTTGGCAATGCCGTCATCCGGTTAGGTTCGGCTTTACGCGCCCGCAGGCTAGTGCAGCGTAGTGCCAGGATGACATTCAGCGAAGTGCTTGAGAAAACCCGACAGAGGTAGTCAGGTCACGTCTTTTGACGCTGCCGTGCGTAAGCCAGGAACGCTTCGATATCAGATGAACATAATTTATCCACGACAGCCCTGATCTCGTCTTCCGGCCAATCCCACCAGGCCGCTTCTAGCAACGCTTGTCGTTGCGCCTCGTTGAAACGCCATCCGGCCACCTGTGCAGGATTGCCGATCATGATGGCATAGGGCTCGACATCGCGCCTGACCACGGCGCCGCTACCGATCACGGCGCCATGTCCGATCGTCACGCCGGATAAGATGGTGCTATCGGTACATAACCAGACATCGTTGCCGATCAC
>CBFGLF010000001.1:0-64776 GCA_965649545.1 uncultured Methylotenera sp. | reverse complement strand
CTGGGGACGGGTCAGTCAAGTCATCCGCAGGCACGTAAACGGCCTGGATCGAGGTGATCGAACCGACCTTGGTGGAGGTGATACGCTCTTGCAGGCGGCCCATTTCGTCAGCCAGGGTAGGTTGGTAACCCACGGCGGAAGGCATACGGCCCAGCAGCGCGGACACTTCGGTACCGGCCAGGGTGTAACGATAGATGTTGTCGACGAAGAACAGCACGTCACGACCTTCGTCACGGAACTTCTCGGCCATGGTCAGGCCGGACAGCGCCACGCGCAGACGGTTGCCTGGTGGCTCGTTCATCTGACCGAACACCATGGCTACCTTGGATTCTTTCATGTTGTCCAGCTTGATGACGCCGGCTTCTGCCATTTCATGGTAGAAGTCGTTACCTTCACGGGTACGTTCACCCACACCAGCGAACACGGACAAGCCCGAGTGCTGCTTCGCGATGTTATTGATCAGTTCCAGCATGTTCACGGTCTTGCCCACACCGGCGCCGCCGAACAGACCGACCTTACCGCCCTTGGCGAACGGACATACCAGGTCGATCACCTTGATGCCGGTTTCCAGCAGGTCGACGGAAGGGGAGAGTTCTTCGAAAGTAGGCGCAGGCTGGTGAATGGAACGACGCTCGTCGGAGTCGATCGGGCCGACTTCATCGATCGGGCGACCCAGCACGTCCATGATGCGGCCGAGGGTGCCTTCACCTACCGGCACGGTGATCTGGCCACCGGTGCTCTTGAACTTCATGCCGCGGCTCAAGCCGTCGGAGGAGCCCATGGCGATGGTACGCACGATGCCGTCACCCAGTTGCTGCTGCACTTCCAGCGTGAGGCCGGCTTCTGCGGTGGAGTTCTCTTCGTCGATGATCAATGCATCGTACACTTTCGGCATCTGGTCACGTGGGAACTCGACGTCAACCACCGCACCGATACACTGAACTACTTTACCTGTAATCATTTTAAATTCCTTATCCAAACTTGATTCGCTGAACTTGATCCGCTACTGCTTTGGGTAAATCGTTATCTTTAGGACACTGCCGCCGCGCCGCCAACGATCTCGGAGATCTCCTTGGTGATCGCAGCCTGACGGGCCTTGTTGTAAACCAGCTTGAGCTCGCCGATGACGTTCTTCGCATTGTCCGAAGCGGCTTTCATGGCCACCATACGTGCACTCTGCTCGGACGCCATGTTCTCGGCGACGGCGTGGAAGATCAGGGATTCGACATAGCGCATCATCAGCTCGTCGATCACGCTCTTGGCATCCGGCTCGTAGATGTAATCCCAATGGCCTTCTGCACTGCCTAACGCTTCACCGGCCAAGGGCAGCAGCTGCTGCATGGTCGGTTCCTGCTTCATGGTATTGATGAAGCTGGTGTAGCAGATGAACAGTTGATCGATCTCGCCAGCGATGTAAGCATCCAGCATGACCTTGACCGGACCGATCAGCTTGTCCATGTGCGGAGCATCGCCCAGACCGGTGACATGAGACTTGACCTTGGCGCCGACACGGCCCATGAAGCCAAAACCCTTGTTACCGATCGCCGTCACTGCTACGCCCTTGCCTTCGCTTTCCCAGGCTTTCATCTGGTTCAGGGACAGACGCAGGACGTTGGTGTTGAGACCGCCACACAGGCCCTTATCGGAAGTGACGACGATCAGGCCGATGTTGGCGACCTTGTCACGCTTGATGAGGAACGGGTGCTTGTACTCCGAGTTCGCCTTGGACATGTGGGCTGCCACGTTGCGGATCTTCTCCGCGTACGGACGGGCATGACGCATACGGTCCTGCGCCTTCCGCATCTTGGAAGCAGCCACCATCTCCATCGCCTTGGTGATCTTGCGCGTATTCTCTACGCTCTTGATCTTGGTACGGATTTCTTTGCTATTGGCCATTGTTCGGTTGCCTGTCTATTCTCGCAATCAGTCTTGCACACCGCTTAGTAAGCGTTGGTTGCCTTGAAGTCCTGGATAGCAGCTTCCACGGCCTTCTCGTCATCCCCTGCCAGGTCCTTGGTGGACTCGATCTTGTCCAGCAGGGCCTTGTACTTGGACTTCATGAAGGAGTGCAGGGCGGATTCGAATGCCAGTACCTTGTTGACCGGTACGTCGTCGATGTAGCCCTTGTTGGCAGCCAGCAAGGTAACGGCCATGTCAGACACGCTCAATGGCGCGTATTGCGCTTGCTTCATCAGCTCGGTGAACATGCGGCCGCGGTCCAACTGCTTGCGGGTGGCTTCGTCCAGATCGGAAGCGAACTGCGCGAACGCAGCCAATTCACGATACTGCGCCAGAGCCAGACGCACACCGCCACCCAGCTTCTTGATGACCTTGGTCTGTGCTGCACCACCCACACGCGACACCGAGATACCGGCGTTGATCGCAGGACGGATACCGGCGTTGAACAAGTCGGTTTCCAGGAAGATCTGACCGTCGGTGATGGAGATCACGTTGGTCGGAACGAAAGCGGAAACGTCACCGGCTGCGGTTTCGATCACTGGCAACGCGGTCAGGGAACCGGTCTTGCCTTTGACTTCACCGTTGGTGAACTTCTCGACGTACTCTTCGTTCACGCGAGCGGCACGCTCGAGCAGACGGGAGTGGATGTAGAACACGTCCCCTGGATACGCTTCACGGCCTGGTGGGCGGCGCAGCAGCAGGGAGATCTGACGGTAAGCGATCGCTTGCTTGGTCAAGTCATCGTAGACGATCAGTGCGTCTTCGCCACGATCACGGAAGTATTCGCCCATGGTGCAACCTGCATACGGTGCCAGGAACTGCAGTGCGGCGGAATCGGAAGCAGAAGCAGCAACGACGATGGTGTAAGCCATCGCGCCATTCTCTTCCAGCTTGCGCACGACGTTGGCGATGGTCGAAGCCTTCTGGCCGATCGCAACGTAGATACAGGTCATGTTCTGACCTTTTTGATTGATGATGGCATCGACGGCGACAGCGGTCTTACCAGTCTGACGGTCACCGATGATCAGTTCGCGCTGACCACGACCGACCGGCACCATGGAGTCGATGGACTTGAGGCCGGTCTGCACTGGCTGGGATACCGACTTACGGGCGATCACGCCCGGAGCGACCTTTTCGATCTTGTCGGTCATCTTGGCATTGACTGGACCCTTGCCGTCGATCGGCTGGCCCAGCGCGTTGACGACGCGGCCAACCAGCTCGGGGCCGACCGGCACTTCCAGAATGCGGCCGGTACATTTACAGACGTCGCCTTCGGTGATGTGCTCGTAGGCACCCAGCACCACGGCACCGACGGAGTCACGCTCCAGGTTCAGTGCAAGTCCGTAAGTGTTGCCCGGGAACTCGATCATTTCGCCGGCCATCACGTTGGACAGGCCATGGATACGCACGATGCCATCGGTCACCGAGATCACGGTACCTTGGGTACGTGCCTCCGCGCTCGAGGAAAAATTCTCTAATCTGCTCTTAATCAGTTCACTGATTTCTGATGTGGATAACTGCATTACTGTCTCCTGACCTTTAAGGCCTAACCTTTAAGCGTATAAGCCAATTCTTGCAATTGGCCACGGACGGAAGCGTCAATGACCGTATCGCCGACTAAAATTTTGATCCCGCCGATGATGTTGGGGTCCACTTTGACGCTTGCTTCAATCTTTTTACCAAACTTGGTTTCCAGGCGTTTCACCAACGCCTTGACTTCGGCATCGCTTGGTTTGGCAGCTGCGGTAATCTCAGCCTCCAGCACGCCCTCGTCTTGCGCCTTGAGTTCCTCGAAAGCCGCGACGACTTCAGGCAACAAAGCCAGGCGGTCGTACTCGACCAGCAGCTTGATCAGATTCTTGCCAGCCTCGTCCAGCTTGTCGCCAGCCACCGCCAGGAACAACTTCTCCTGGTCGGCGCTCGAGACCTTGGGGTCAGCGATGAAAGCCTGCATCTGGGCGTCGGCAGCGATCGCCGACGCGAAGCTCAGCATCTCGGACCACTTAGCCAGCGCCTTCTTCTCTTTAGCAAGACGGAAAGCCGCGACTGCGTAAGGTCTTACTATCGTTACCGCTTCAGCCATGATCGCTTACTTCCTATAGCTCGTTAGCGATGGTTTTCAGCATGTCGGCATGTGCCTTGGCATCGATCTCTTTGCGCAGGATCTTCTCTGCACCAGCCACCGCCAGTTCGGAGACTTGCTGACGCAGGCCTTCCTTGGCACGATTGACCTCTTGTTCGATCTCAGCCTTGGCACCGGCGATGATGCGATCACCTTCGGTTTTGGCGTTGGTCTTGGACTCTTCGACGATCTCGGTCGCGCGCTTTTCAGCCTGGGCGATGATATCGGAAGCCTTTTCCTTAGCTGCATGCAGTTCCTGGGCGGCCTTCTTGGCTGCCAGCTCCAGTTCGTGCTTACCGCGATCCGCAGCGGCCAGGCCGTCTGCGATCTGCTTCTGGCGTACTGCCAGTGCGTTCATGATCGGTGGCCACACGAACTTCATGCAGAACCACACGAACACTGCAAACATGATCGCCTGTGCAATAAGGGTTGCATTGATGTTCATGCAAATACCTCTCTTAGTTTGCTTTTATCTAGGGTTGCCGACGGATTAGCCTGCAACTGCAAACAGAACGTACATGGCGATACCGACAGCGATCATCGGAACCGCGTCGACCAGACCCATGACGATGAAGAACTGGGTACGCAGCATCGGGATCAGCTCAGGCTGACGTGCGGCACCTTCAAGGAAACGACCACCCAAGATACCGATACCGACAGCGGCACCCAGTGCGCCCAGACCCAGCATGATCGCGCCAGCGATAAACAACAGTGCTTGTTCCATTTGTTTCTATCTCCTGTAAATAATCTACTGCTTAAAAGTGAATCAAAATTTTAGTGATGCTCTTGATGCGCCATATCCAGATACACAATGGTCAAGGTCATGAAGATGAACGCTTGCAGAGTGATGATCAGAATGTGGAATATTGCCCAGATCAGCGAGAGCAGGATCTGCGAGCTGAACAAGGTTGCGTTGGCAATGGTGAACCCGGCCCAGGTGCTGCCCATGATGGCGATCAGGATGAAGATCATTTCGCCGGCGTACATATTGCCGAACAGACGCAGCGCGAGCGAGATCGGCTTGGCGATCAGGTTCACGCCTTCGAGGAAGATGTTGGCTGGCAGACCGAACTTGCCGAACGGCTGCAGCGTGAGTTCACCGACGAAACCGCCCAGACCCTTCATCTTGATGCTGTAGAACAACACGATGAAGAACACCGATAAGGCCATACCGAACGTCGCGTTAGGATCGGTGGTCGGCACGATCTTGAAGTACATATGCGGGTCATAGAGCGCGATCAGTTGACCGACGAAATCGATCGGGATCAGGTCCATCAGGTTCATGAGGAAGATCCACATGAAGATGGTCAGCGCCAGGGGGGCAACGAGGGAATTCTTGAAACTGAAGGAACCGCGGACGCTGGAATCGATGAACTCGATGACCCATTCGACGAAATTGACCAGGCCACTTGGAACGCCGGCAGTCGCTTTGTTGGCTGCACGGGTGAAGAAGAACAGGAAAATGGTGCCTAGCAAGAAGGACATCAACACGGTATCGAGGTTGATCGCCCAGAAGCCCATTTCCTTTGCTTCCTGTGCACTGTGTGCACAGTGGAAATGACCCTCCTTGATGGTACAGGTCAGATTCTGCAGGTGGTGCTTAATATATTCTGAAGAGGTTAAGGATTCGCTAGCCATTTTTTACTTAACAATCTTATTTAACTTCCACACGCGATCTATTCAATATTCCGCGCACCAAAGGCACAAGCAACAACACCGCCTGACCCATCACAAAACCCAGGATCACTTGCCCGGCCGGCAGATGCAATCGCAACATACCGAAGGCCAGCAACCCGATTACAACAAAAAACCGTTCCAAAGCGGAACGGTACATCCATACCAGTTGCCTGCCCGCCGTCGCGTCCTGGTGCTTACGCTGCATCATGCGCCAACTCAATAGCGACGCATTCACCAGGGCGCAAAATTGGCCCCAGATGATGGATATTCCTGACTGCGGATTATCGGTGAGGTAAGTTACACCAGCGCTGATTATTATGAGAAGGAGCTGCAGGCCCACCACGATCAAACCGTGATTCTGAGCCGCAATTTCTGTTTTTGCGCCAGACAACAAGGACTTGGATACTAACAATGAATGTATACGATGTCAAACAAGGGATGGGTCTTGTAGGGAACCGTGCTATTCCCTGGAAGACACGCCCATCCTGCTCAGGATGCCGTCGAGCTGGTCCAGGTCCTTGTACTCGATGACCAGTTTGCCGGATCCTTTCGCACCCTGCTTGATGCTGACTCTGGCGCCCATGTGATCGGCGGCAAGCTCTTCGAGGCGCAGCAGGTCCCGGTTAGGTCTGGCCTTGGCGACGCGTTTCACTGGTTTCTGCTCGCTATTGGCCAGGCGCTCCGCCTCGCGCACAGACAAGCCTTTTTGCACGATCTGCTGCGCCGCCATCACCTGCCTGGCAGGTTCGAGCGCCAGCAGGGCGCGCGCGTGCCCCATATCGATCTGGTTATGCATCAGCATCTCCTGTACCGGTGCCGCGAGATTGAGCAAGCGCAACAGGTTGGTCACCGCCGTGCGGGAGCGCCCGACGGCCTCGGAAGCCGTCTGATGCGTCATATCGAATTCGTCGATCAAGCGCTTGATGCCGTTGGCTTCTTCGAGGGGATTGAGGTTCTCGCGCTGGATGTTCTCGATCAGCGCCATCGCCAGCGCGGATTCGTCCGGGATCTCCCGCACGAGTACCGGCACCTCAGGCAAACCGGCCAACTGTGAGGCGCGCCAACGGCGCTCACCGGCGATGATTTCGTAGCGCTCGTCAGCGATCTCACGTACCAGGATAGGCTGCATGATGCCCTGCGCCTTGATCGAGGCCGCCAGGCTCGCCAGGGATTCCTGGTCCATCTGCGTGCGTGGCTGGTACTTGCCCGGTTGCAACTGGCCGATCTTCAGCATGCGCAGGGAATCCGCCTCACCGACACTACCCACGTCACCTGCCAGAAGGGCATCGAGACCGCGCCCCAAACCTTTGGATTTAACCATTGACCACTCCACGTTTGATGATTTCGTCTGCCAGCGCCAGATAGGCTTGCGCACCCTTGGAGGCGCGATCGTAGATCAGTGCCGGCATCCCATAGCTCGGCGCTTCCGCCAGCCGGATGTTGCGCGGGATCACGGTTTCATAGACCTTGTCGCCGAAATGTCGCGCCAGTTGCTCCGACACTTGCTGCGCCAGCATGTTGCGGTTATCGAACAGCGTACGCAGCAAGCCCTCGATCTCCAATGTCGGATTCAAGTGAGCACGCACTTTCTTGATGGTGTTCACCAGATCTGACAATCCTTCCAAGGCATAGTATTCACATTGCATCGGGATCATCACGGCATTGGCCGCGGTCAGGGCATTCACGGTCACCAGATTCAGGGCAGGGGGGCAGTCGAGCAGGACATAATCATATTGCCCTTTCACCTCCGCCAGCGCCGCTTTCAAGCGTGTCTCGCGCGCCATCTCGTTGACCAGCTCGACTTCCGCCCCGGCCAGCTCGCGATTGGCGGGCGCCACATCGAAGTTGCCTTTACTCGAGGCCTGGATCACCTGTTTCAGGGTCTTGTCGCCGATCAGCACGTGATAGATGGTCTGCTTGAGATGGGCTTTATCGAGCCCGCTGCCCGTGGTGGCGTTACCCTGCGGATCCAGATCGACCAGCAGCACCTTGCGTCCGGTCGCCGCCAGGCTCGCCGCCAGATTGACGCAAGTAGTGGTCTTGCCGACCCCACCTTTTTGATTTGTGATCGCCAGAATACGCATGTCCTACGCCACCTTCATGTCTTGGTTGAATGGCAAAAATACCAGATGTCGTTGCGCCTGCAGCCCTGGCACCTTGAGCGGCAACACTTGGCTCGGCGCCAGCTGCAATCGATCGAGCTCTTCTTGTGGATAGACGCCCTTCATCGCTAGCCATTGGCCATCAGGGGTACCCAGATGCCGGGTCAGCTTAACGAACAAGGCCAGCTCGGAAAATGCTCGCGACGTGATGACATCGAATGGCGCCTCAGGCTGGTAATCCTCGACTCGGCCGCACTCGACCTCAAGGTTGGCCAACCCAAGCTCCGCCTTCGCCTGGCGCATGAAACTGGCCTTCTTCTGACTGGAGTCCATTACCGTCACCTGCAGTTCCGGCAAGCAGATGGCGAAGGGGATACCGGGCAAGCCTGCTCCGCTACCCACATCCAGCAGGCGTTTGGCCCGCACATGCGGCAACACAGCCAGACTGTCCAACAAATGCAGCGTGACCATCTCTTCCGGATCACGGACCGCGGTCAGGTTATGCACCTTGTTCCACTTATTGAGCAGGTGGATGTACTCGATCAGCTTCTGTCGCTTGGTCTCATCCAGTGCCAGGCCCAGCTCTGCCAGACCATCGTCGAGGATCGCCCGCAACCTCATGCCGCACGCTGCTTCTGACGGCTTTTGCGCTTGAGGTAGACCAGCAACAGCGAAATGGCCGCCGGAGTGATACCGGAGATGCGGCTGGCTTGCCCGATGGTTTGCGGTTTGTGGGCGTTGAGTTTTTGCTGCGCCTCGATCGACAGGCCATGCACGTCTTTGTAATCGAGATCGGCGGGCAATGAGGTCTCTTCGTTGCCGCGTTGACGCTCGATCTCATCCTGCTGACGATCGATGTAGCCTTGGTATTTCGCCGCGATCTCGAGCTGCTGACGTACCTGTTCGTCGGTTTCGCCTTCACCCGCGCCGGTCAAGGAGAGCAGGGCCTCATAACTCACTTCAGGACGACGCAACAGTTCGAACAAGGAATACTCGTGATCGATGGCCTTACCCAAGACGCGCATGGCATCGGCCTCCGGCAATACCCCAGGACGCACGAAACTGCGCTTGAGTCGCTCCTGCTCGCGGGCGATGGCCTCCTGCTTGCGACTGAACGCCTCCCAGCGCACATCGTCGACCAGGCCGATCTTGCGGCCCGCTTCGGTCAGACGCATGTCCGCGTTGTCCTCTCGCAGCATCAAGCGATATTCCGCACGGCTGGTGAACATGCGATAGGGCTCACTCACGCCACGCGTGATGAGGTCATCGACCAGCACACCCAGGTAAGCTTGCTCGCGGCCCGGACACCAGGAAGCGTCCTCAGTGGCATAGAGCGCGGCATTGGCGCCGGCCAGCAGGCCTTGGGCCGCCGCTTCCTCATAGCCCGTGGTGCCGTTGATCTGGCCTGCGAAAAACAGCCCCTGGACGGCTTTGGTCTCCAGGGAGTTCTTCAATCCGCGTGGATCGTAGTAATCGTATTCGATGGCATAGCCTGGCCGCAGGATATGCGCGTTCTCCAGCCCACGGATGGAACGCACCAGCTGATACTGGATATCGAAGGGCAGGCTGGTCGAGATGCCGTTGGGATAGATCTCATGCGTTGCTAATCCCTCCGGCTCCAGGAATATCTGGTGCGATTCCTTGTCCGCGAAGCGGTGGATCTTGTCCTCGACAGACGGGCAATAGCGCGGACCCACACCCTCGATCACCCCGGTGTACATGGGCGAGCGGTCGAGACCGCTACGGATGATCTCGTGCGTCCGTGCGTTGGTATGCGTGATCCAGCAGGGACGCTGCGCAGGATGCTGACTCGCATTGCCCAGAAACGAGAACACCGGCACCGGATCGTCGCCGGGCTGCTCTTCCATCACGGAGTAGTCGATGGTGCGGCCATCGATACGAGGTGGCGTGCCAGTTTTGAGACGGCCGGCGGGCAAGCCGATCTCGCGCAACCGGGCCGCAAGTGAGATCGATGGCGGGTCGCCTGCGCGCCCTGCCTGGTAATTGGCCATCCCGACGTGCACCAACCCGCCAAGGAAGGTACCGGCGGTCAAGACCACCGCTCTTGCCTCGAACTTGAGGCCAAGCTGGGTGATCACGCCGGTCGCACGTTCGCCGTCAAGCATGATGTCGTCGACCGCTTGCTGGAACAGCCAAAGGTTGGGTTGGTTCTCCAGGCGGTGGCGGATAGCCGCCTTGTACAGCACGCGGTCGGCTTGCGCACGTGTGGCGCGCACAGCCGGCCCTTTGCTTGAATTCAGGATACGGAACTGGATACCGCCTTCGTCAGTCGCGGCCGCCATGGCGCCTCCCAGGGCATCCACTTCTTTCACCAGATGGCCCTTGCCGATGCCGCCGATGGACGGATTACATGACATCTGCCCCAGGGTTTCGATGTTATGGGTGAGCAGCAGCGTCTTGCGACCCATGCGTGCAGAAGCCAGTGCCGCTTCTGTGCCTGCATGGCCGCCGCCGACCACAATAACGTCAAATTTTTCAGGGAATTGCATGCGTTTCGATACCGTCGTTTTAAGGTTGCATATGTTACTGCAAAGCCGTGTTCCCGTCATGTCGAATGATGATGTTCCACGTGAAACAAAACGCAACGATCCTGCAGGTCTGGAGAGCCCGCCATCCATCAAACGCGCTCGATTGGTGCAAGGCTGGACTAATCCCGGGAAAAATATCAGAATCAGCGTTGATTCACTTCTCGTCGCCATATAACTATAAATCAGGCAAGGATGCTTCTATGAATTTGTCCATGGTGTACAGCAAGACCGGCAAAGGCGCACGGGCGCTTGCATCCAAATCCTTATCCCCCGAACAGACCAAAGTGCTTTCCAAGGTCAACGGTAAGTTGAGCGCTGGCGAATTGCTGGAAGAGATCGGCAAGCTCTCCGAAGAAGCGTTGGAAAAGATCCTCGGCAGCCTGGAACAGGACGAATACATCCGCGCCGTCAGTAGCGACGATGCCGAACTGGATAGTGGCCCGGGATTCGAGGGCAGCTCCGTGATCGAAGTGGCGGAGATCAGTGCCGAGGAATTCATGCGGGTCGAAAGCGAAGCGCACGGGATCCACACCGAGGACAAGAAACGTCAGCAACTGGAAGCGGAAGCGCGAGCCAAAGCATTTGAGGAAGAGCAACGCCTGCTCGCGCAGAAAGCCAAGGAGCAGGAAGAAGCGGAACGCCAGTTGTTGATGGTCACCGACATGCTGGCCAATTCCGAACTCGCAGAAAAGATCGATATCGAGAAGTTGGCACGCAACGAACAGTTGAGTAGCGTGGAGGCCCGCAAGGCGAAGGAGGCGGAAAAGGCCGCAGCCAAGGAAGCCCATATCGCCAAGCGCAAGGAAGAGAAACGGCTGGCCAAGGAGCAGGCAGAGGCCAAAGCCAAGGTTGCGTTAGAGAAGGAACGGCTGGAAGCCGAGCAGCGCGAGATCGAAGCCGCCATGGCCCGCACGCGCGCCGAAGCGGAGACACGCAGCAAGCGTGAAGCCGAGGAACAAGCCCGCCGCGAGGCTGAGCGTAAGGCGCGTGAAGAAGAAGCCATGCGCGCCAAAGCGCTCGCCGAGGAGCGGGCACGTCAGGAGGCCGAAGAGAAAGCGCGCATGGAAGCTGAGCGCAAGGCACGCCTCGAAGAAGAAGCTCGGCTGAAGCGCGAGGCGGAAGAACGTGCCCGTATCGAAGCAGAGCGTCGCGCTAGAGAAGAAGCTGAAGCCAAGGCTAAACGAGAAGCCGAGGAACGGGCTCGTCGCGAGGCCGAAGCCCGTGCCAAGGAAGAAGCGAAACAAAAAGCACGCGAAGAGGCCGAGGCCCGCGCACGGCAATTGGCGGAAGAGAAGGCACGGCTCGCCGCGGAAAAGCAGGCGCGCAAAGCTGCGGAAGAGGCCATCAAGGCTGAAGCCAAACGCAAGGCACGCGAGGAAGCCGACGCGAGGGCACTCGTCAAGGCGGAAGAGAAAGCCAGAAGGCGGGCAGAACGCACACCCATCGATTTCAGCGGATGGATCGCGGGATCGGGGGCATTGGCAAAAACGCTTTTTATCAGCATCGGTGCGCTCTTCGTACTACTGCTGGTCGCCGTCCATTTCCTGAACCTCACGGTGTTGATCGGTCCCATCGAGCGCTTGGCGACCTCCACGATCAAATCCCCGGTCAGGATCGCTGCCGTTAATGCCTCGCTCTGGCCGACGCCTCATCTCGTGCTTGAATCCGTCACCATAGGCAAGACATCGGAGGTCAAGGTTTCCAAAGTGCACATATCCCCTGTATTGGCGACGATCTTTGAAGACACCAAAGAACTGGACACCCTCGAGTTCGATACGGCCACGCTGGAACCCGCGACCTTGGCCCAAACGGGAGAGTGGTTAGGTAACGCGCAATCCTCCAAGCAGGTAATCTTCAAGGAGATCGCCTTCAACAAGATCAAGCTACAGGCCCCTGATCTGGATCTCAAAACCTTTAATGGCACGATCAAACTCACCGATAACCAGGTTGAACATATCGCTTTACGCGATGAGAGCCGAAGGATGCAGGCTAAGATCACGCCTGTAGCGAATGGCTATCGAGTCACGATCGAGGCGACTGACTGGACTTCCCCTATCGGCGCGCCTCTCGTGTTCGATTCACTGAAGGCGGAAGGCATCGCACAAGAGCACGCATTGCGCCTGGAGCGGATCGATGCGGCGCTGCATGGCGGTAAGCTCACGGGGTCGATGTCCCTTGATTGGTCGGCCGTCTGGCAAGCGACGGGCGATTTTGAACTCGAGAAGGTTAGACTGCAGGAAGTGAGCCCCGCGTTCAGTTCGTTGGTCCATTTGAAGGGGCATCTCAATGCCAAGGGCAGTTACACCATGTCCGCCGAAGAATTCGCGCACCTGGCCGACACGCCACAGGTCACGGCACGTTTCGATGCCAGCCAGGGTTATCTTGGCGGTATCGACCTGGTGCGTGCCATGCATGCGGGCGCAGGACAATCCATCGGTGGGACCACCAGATTCGACAGCCTGAGCGGAAACCTTACGCTGCAGAACGGCCACTATCAGTATCGCCAGGTGCTGCTGGACGGCGGACAACTCAAGGCGGACGGGGAGTTCGACATCTTTGCCGACCAGAACCTCACAGGTCGGGTACACACCCAGCTCAACATCAAGAATCGCCCGATGCAGGCCAATTACCACCTGAGCGGGAAAACCGGCAGCGTCTCCCTGAAATAAGCGGCATCTTTGTCATATCCTTGCACTCATGCAGTGCAAGGACAGATTTTCTGTAGGTGTGATGCAAGGCTGCCGTTGCATCCATTCCTCGATCCACGAACACGCTTACTCCTCGCAAAGCCTTATTTCATCGGCTTGTCATGATGGTTGCCTAGAATTTGGCACGTAATTCGCTTAGTACTATGCAAACCGTATCGATTCATCGCCAACCCTAGGAGTCCGTCATGCGCAAACTTTCTTCCACCTTGGTCATCTTGTTGAGTAGCCTGTCCCTGTCGGCGCAAGCCGATGTCGCGACCGCACAGAAGCTCGCCGACAAGTACGCAGCCATCGCTCAACATATCGATCCGCAATCGCCTGGCTTGTCCGCGGAGGAGGGCCAAGCCTTTTTCACGCGGGAGCTCACCATCAAAGGCAAACAGGTCGCTTGCGCCTCCTGCCACACCAGCAATCCGGCAGATAGCGGCAAGCATATCGTCACCGGCAAACCCATCCGTCCCTTATCGCCTGTGACCAACGACAAGCGATTCGGCTCAGTGGAAAAAGTGGAGAAGAATTTCACCAAGCACTGCAACGACATCATCGGCCGCGATTGCACGGCGCAGGAGAAGGGCAATTTCATCGCCTATCTGCTGACCACTGGAAAATAAACGTCGTATGAGTACGAAGTACGTCTGGGACAGGTTCGTCAGACTATTTCACTGGTCGCTGGTCACGGCCTTCGCCGTGGCCTTTGCGACCTACGACTCGGAATGGGACCGTGTCATCCATGCCTATGCCGGCTATGCTGCCGGCGTGCTGATCCTCGCGCGCATCTGCTGGGGCAATATGCGCACCGGTTACGCCAATTTTCATGCCTTTCCACTACATCCGATCGAGGCTGCCCGCTATATCTGGCAGATCCTGCACGGCCACGCGAAGCGCTTCATCGGCCATAACCCTGCCGGTTCCCTGATGATCTATGCCTTACTGGCAGACGGATTGATCACCGTACTGACCGGGATCTTGGTCTATAACGACGGTTGGCTGATCGATCGATCGGAACTGCTGCAAACATTACACATGTGGTCGTCCTGGAGCTGGCTGGCACTGGTAGGCTTGCATGTCGCCGGTGTGCTTGTGGAGAGTGTGCTGCATCACGACAACCTGATCGGTGCCATGATCACCGGTTTCAAACGTCGCTCAAAGAAAAGTGAATTGCCGGATCGCGTGTTTCACGTGAAACATCCCATGCGACACCGCCATTAAGCGGCCTATCTACTTACCGATGCAGAATCGGCTGAAGATCTCACCGAGCAAGTCGTCCGGACTGAATTCACCCGTGATACCGCCTAAGGCTTCCTGCGCCAACCGTAACTCCTCGGCCAGCAATTCCGATTGATTCAAGAGCGCTTCGGCGTTCAGCAGATGGACACGCACAACTTCCATCGCGGCGAGATGCCTGGCTCTTGCCATGAAGATGCCCTCACCCACAGGTTGCCAACCCGCTAGCTTGAGCAGTTCCGCTTTCAAGAGCTCAAGACCGGCCCCGGTCTTGGCGGAGAGGTAGATATGCATCTCCTGGTCGCGCTGCTCGATTCGGGGGGCCTCCTGGTGCAGGTCGATCTTGTTGTGTAACCAGATTTTAGGCAAAAACGCCGGCAATCGCGCCAGAATCGATTTTTCCATCTCACCAATATCATGGGCTGCGTCCACCAATAATAATGCGATATGGGCGTTTTCTAGAGCTCGCCATGTTCGGGCGATCCCTTCCTTTTCGATCTCATCGCTGGTCTCACGCAATCCTGCCGTATCGGTCACGTGCAAAGGGATGCCCTGGATCTGGATCGCATTCCGGATCGTATCGCGTGTCGTGCCGGCGACCGGGGTGACGATGGCCACCTCCTCACCGGCGAGCTGGTTCATCAGGCTGGACTTGCCGACATTGGGCTGGCCGACCAGCACCACCTGGATTCCTTCACGTAAAAGATTGCCTTGTCGTGCCTGGGCAAAAACCGCTTCCAGTTGCTGGCGGATCGCCGCGAGCTTTTCCGCCACGCGTCCTTGCGTGATGAAATCGATCTCTTCCTCAGGAAAATCCAGACAGGCTTCGACGTACATGCGTAGGTTGACCAGACGATCGAGCAGGGTATGGATGGTGGTGGAGAACTCACCTGACAGTGAACGCATCGCACTGCGCGCCGCTTCTTCCGTGGCCGCGTTGATCACGTCGGCCACCGCCTCTGCCTGCGCCAGGTCCAGCTTATCGTTGAGATAGGCGCGGCGAGTGAATTCGCCGGGCTCTGCCTGACGCGCGCCAAGCTGCAGGCAGCGCTTGAGCAGGATCTGCATGAGCGCGGTGCCGCCATGCGCTTGCAGTTCGAGTACATCCTCGCCTGTGTAGGAGTGTGGGCCAGGGTAGTAGATGGCGATACCGCGGTCGATCTGCGCACCGTCGGCTTCCTTGAATTCGAGGTAGGCCGCATGACGCGGTGCAGGACAATGGCCGAGCACCCCAACAGCGACCTGGCTGGCCGCCGGACCGGACACGCGCACGATACCGATACCACCTGAGCCCGGCGCAGTGGCGATCGCGGCGATAGTATCGGTGTTCGTCTGCTGCCCAGCCTTCATATCACACGCAGCCTTTCAGCTCCGGCCAGTATGGCGCGGACTACCTGCTAGCGGTTGGTCGCTTTCTTCTTGTTGAGGGTATCGATCTCGGCCTGGCGATTGATATGCCATTGCTGCGCGATCGACAGGATGTTGTTCACCAGCCAATACAGCACCAGGCCTGCCGGGAAGAAGAAGAAGAAGACGCTGAACACGATCGGCATGATCATCATGATCTTCGCCTGAACAGGATCCGGCGGCGTCGGGTTGAGTCGGGTCTGGATGATCATCGTCGCGCCCATCAGGATAGGCAGCACGAAATAGGGATCAGTCGCCGATAAGTCCTGTATCCACAACATGAACGGGGCATGCCGCATCTCGACACTGCCCAGGAGCACCCAGTAGAGCGCGATGAACACCGGGATCTGCACCAGGATCGGCAAGCAGCCACCCATCGGATTGATCTTTTCAGTCTTGTAGAGCTCCATCATCGCCTGCTGCAGCTTCTGGCGATCATCGCCGTATTGCTCCTTCATGCGCTGCAGGCGCGGTGCCAGTTCGCGCATCTGGGCCATCGAACGGTAACTGGCGGCAGACAACGGATAGAAGGCGATCTTGATGAGGATGGTGAGCAGGATGATGGCCACGCCCCAGTTATGCACCAGCTTCTCGATCGCCGACAGCACCCAGAACAGGGGGGATGCGATCACGGTGAGCCAGCCATAGTCCACGGTATATTCCAGGCCAGGCGCGACGCTTTGCAGCTGGCTCTGGGTTTGCGGACCGGCGTAGAGGCGGGCGGTGACCTTTTCCGTGGCACCCGGGGCGATGCTATCGAGCATGCTCTTACTGCCGATGGAGTAGATATTGTCGCTCAGCTGTTTGGTGTAGAAGATGCGTTGCAGGTTATCGGCCGGGATCCAGGCACCGACGAAATAATGCTGGACCAGGCCGACCCACCCATCCTTCGCCGTTAGCGATAGATCGCTCTTGGCCATATCCTTGAACGCCAGTTTCTTGAACTTGTCCGCTTCTGTGTAGTACGCGCCGCCGGTGAAGGTAGGCATCATCGCCGACCCCTGATTGGATTCGCTGTCATGGACGATCTGGTAATAGACCGCGGGTTCCAGCGCAGCGGCGCTGCCGTTGTCGATGACGTAGCTCACGTCGATGGCGTAACTGCCGCGATGGAAGGTGTAGATCTTGTCGACTTTCACGCCCTGCGGATTGGTCCAGGTCAAGGTGACGTCCAGGCGGTCGCTGCCTTCCTGCATCTTGTAGCTATCCGCGGCGCTGGCGAACTGTGTCTTGTGCGTCGGTAGGTCGTTACCGATCAGGCCGGATTGCGCGACGTAGAGCATCGGTGCCGCCGTATCTTCCATGAGGACGAAATTCTTATCCATGGATTCGACCGAACGATGTTGCAACAATTCGAGTCGGCGAAGATCGCCACCCAGGGTATCGATATCCGCCTTGAAGAGATCCGTTTCGACCTGGACTCGACCTGCCGTCTGCAGGCGGAATCCGGTTTCCTTCGGTAAGTCAGCCGCGGGGGTGGCGGCACGCTCCGCTTGCGGTACGCTACTGTCCACCGCCTCCTGGCTTACCGCGGCGGTCGTGTCTGCAGGAGCATCCTGACGCTGCCAGGCATCCCATAACATCAGAACCGAGAACGAAAAAATAACGAAAAGAATCAGACGCTTGGTATCCATAAATCTCTTATCTAAATTAAATATTCAAGGGTTCATCAAGGGATGGGGTCATGACCGCCCGCATGCCACGGATGGCAGCGTGACAGTCGTTTCAGGCCGTACCAGCTACCCAACCATGCACCGTGCTTCGCGATCGCTTCTGCCGTATATTGCGAGCAGGTTGGCGAGAATCGACATTGTTGCCCAAAATAAGGACTTAGTGTCAGTTGATATGCTCTGATCAACCAGAGGAGGACATGTTTCATGATGGGGTGGGTGAGACGCGTGGGTGTGTTTGGCGATGCAATCTCAACATCAATTCCTGGAACTCATGTTCGACCAAAGGGAACTGCGATGGAACATAGAGCTTTTGCGCACGGATCACGATATCCAGATTCTGCAGTTGATCGCTATGTCGCCTGAACAACTCACGCAAGATACGCTTCATGTAATTACGCTGCACGGATAGCCGTGCTGTGCGTTTCCCCACAATCAGTCCAAGACGTGGCCTGCCGAGCTGATTGTATTGATAGTGCAGAGTGATGAATTGTCCAGAGATGCGCTTGCGGAAATTAAAAACGGATGAAAAATCATCCGTTTTAACGATTCGAGCGCTTCTGGGAAATCCTGTATTCGGCAAAACCGAATGTGACAGGAATGACTAGACAGCGAGGCGAGCACGGCCCTTGGCACGGCGCGCAGCGATGACAGCGCGACCACCACGGGTTTTCATGCGCACCAGGAAGCCATGGGTGCGGGCGCGACGAACTTTCGAAGGCTGGTAAGTACGTTTCATAAGAATCTCCGGTGACTTCTAT
This sequence comes from uncultured Methylotenera sp., assembly GCA_965649545.1. Lineage (GTDB taxonomy): Bacteria > Pseudomonadota > Gammaproteobacteria > Burkholderiales > Methylophilaceae > CABHOJ01. The sequence goes on along the minus strand of CBFGLF010000001.1, from coordinate 46,597 downwards.
GCGTTTCTAAACAAAGGGCGTAATTTAACCCGATATGACCATGTTTTGTCAATGTTTATTTGCGCTATCATTTGGCCGTAAATATAGGTGAATCGCCTGTGGATAAGTTTTGGCAAACAGGCTAGAATGAAACCGATAAATGCTGTGCGGCAAGACCGTGATCTAAAGTGATCCACGGCCTCGCAAGCCAGTATCGGCGCTCGAACATTCAAACTCAAACATCTTGCACTTCGAGCAAATACCATCACTTACTATCTGTTGAGGTATCGGGCAACCGATGGAAAACTTTTGGTCTATTTGTCTCGGTCGCTTTAAGCAAGAGCTCTCCGCACAACAGTTCAACACCTGGATCAAACCACTGCAATTCGAGGCACGTGATGGCGCCTTGCGTCTGCTCGCGCCCAATCGCTTCGTACAGCAATGGGTCAAGGATCGCTTCCTGCACCGGATCGAACTGCTTGCGGAAGAACTGCTGAATACGCCTATCGTCATCGAGCTGGCGCTACTCGATGCCCCAACCAAAAGGCATAACGGCCATGACCAGAGTGAAGTTATCCAACCTGATACTGCGGCAGAAGTAGTTTCCCCTGTCAGGTCGAAAAGCGCGACCGTCAAGAAAGCCAAGAGCGCGACCGAGAGTTGTGGCCTCAACCCCTCTTTCAATTTCGATAACTTCGTCACGGGTCGGGCCAATCAACTGGCCCGCGCTGCCGCGCTGCAGGTCGCGGAGAATCCGGGTACGGCCTATAACCCCTTGTTCATCTATGGGGGAGTGGGGCTAGGTAAGACCCATTTGTTGCAAGCCATCGGCAATCATCTGCGTTACCTGCGTCCGGAAGCCAAGATCCGCTACCTGCATGCAGAACGCTATGTATCGGATGTCGTGAAGGCTTACGAGCATAAAGCCTTCGATGAATTCAAGCGCCAATACCACTCGCTGGATCTGTTACTGATCGACGATATCCAGTTCTTCGCCAAGAAGAGCCGGACCCAGGAAGAATTCTTCTATGCCTTCAACAGCCTGATCGAAGCCAAGAAACAGATCATCATCACTTGCGATACCTATCCCAAGGAGATCGCCGATGTCGACGAGCGACTGCGTACTCGATTCAGTTGGGGGCTGACAGTCGCGGTCGAACCGCCCGAGCTGGAGATGCGCGTGGCGATCCTGTTGAAAAAGGCCGAAGCCGCGAAGTTCGTGCTGCATGAGGATGTCGCTTTCTTCATCGCCAAACAGGTGAGGTCTAGTGTCCGTGAACTGGAAGGTGCGTTGAACCGTATCGTAGCGATGGCCAAGTTCACCGGCCATGCCATCGACGTCAATCTGGCCAAGGATGCCTTGCGTGATCTTATTGCTGTGCGCGGGCGCCAAGTGACCATCGAGAACATCCAGAAGACGGTCGCCGATTACTACAAGATCAAAGTCGCGGAGATGTATAGCAAGAAGCGGTCGCGGAATTTCGCTAGGCCACGCCAGATCGCGATGGCTTTGGCGCGAGAACTGACGAACCACAGTTTCCCGGAGATCGGTGAGGCGTTCGGCAGTCGTCATCACACTACGGTGATGCATGCCTGTGACGAGATCGAGCAGCTGCGCCAGAACGATCCGAACGTTGCTCGGGATATCGGGGTATTGATCCAGGTGATTCGCGACTAGACCCTGTGGTCAGTCGGTGGATAAGTTGTACAGGAATAGATGGTTTACGGTGGTTTAAGGCTGGATGTGAAATTCATCAACATTTAATCCACAGTACAATCATGCGTTGTACAGAATGCTACGTATCTGTAATCGATTGATTGATAAAGCGTATTGGTTCCATCAACAAGTTTCGACTGCATTACTATTGTTATTAGCTTTTAAATATATATTTAATCTATTAGATAAATAGGCTTTAAAAAATATGAATATCAAAATCAACCGTGAGACCTTGCTCAAGCCGCTATCTGCAGTCAGTGGGATCGTTGAAAGAAGGCATACATTGCCCATCCTCTCTAACCTCTTGTTGGAAGCCAAACAGGACAAAATCGTCCTGACCGCCACCGATCTAGAGATGCAGATTTCGCTCTCGACGCCAAGTAGCACCGGTGGTGAGTTATCCACCACAGTTTCGGCCAAGAAGTTGTTGGATATCTGTCGCGCGTTGCCAGAGGACGCCGAGATCACGATGACGACACAGGAGAGCCGCATCCAGGTGAAGACGGGCAAGAGTCGGTTCAATCTGCAGACCCTTCCTGCAGCGGATTATCCATTGATGACCAAGGCCGCGGCGACCAGCACCGCGACCATCAAGATCGGTCAAGGCACCTTGAAGCGCTTGTTCAAGCAGGTGGAATTCGCCATGGCGCAGCAGGATATTCGCTACTATCTGAACGGTCTGCTGTTCGAAGTGAATGCCAACAAGCTGAATGTCGTCGGTACTGATGGACATCGTTTGAGCTTCACATCGACGGAGTTAAGCCAGAATTACGAGAAACAGGAACTCATCCTGCCACGCAAGACCGTGATCGAGCTGATCAAGTTACTGGATGAAAGTGATGATGAAGTGACCATCGAAGTCGGTACTGGTCAGGTCAATTTCAGTTTTGGAGAGATTCGCCTCATCACCAAGGTCATCGACGGAAAATTCCCGGATTACACACGAGTGATCCCGGTCGGACATCAGAACAGCTTCACGGCCGATCGCCTGAGTATCCTGCTTTCCATGCAGCGCGCTTCCATCCTGTCCAATGAGAAATATCGCGGGATCCGCATGGTGCTCGGCAAGGATAACCTGCGCCTCATCAGCACGAACAGCGAACAGGAAGAAGCCGAAGAGGATCTGGAGATCACCTATGCAGGGGATTCCCTGGATATCGGGTTCAATGTGACCTACATGATCGATGTCCTCAACAATGTCGATAGCGAGCACATCGTGTTCTCCTTTGCAGATGCTAATAGCAGTTGCCTGGTCACGGTGCCGGGTAACGACAGTTACCGCTATGTCGTCATGCCGATGCGCATCTGACGGCCAAACGTTCCTTTACCCCCATGTTTCACGTGAAACCACGAAAAGACTAGGCAATGACACAGAAAAACACTGATTACAATTCCGATAGCATCAAGATCCTTGAAGGCCTGGACGCGGTACGTAAACGCCCCGGCATGTATATCGGCGACACCTCCGACGGCAGCGGTCTGCATCACATGGTGTTCGAGGTACTGGACAACGCCATCGATGAGGCGTTGGCAGGGCATTGTGACGATATCAAGGTCATCATCCATCCGGATAACTCGATCAGTGTGGCGGACAACGGACGCGGAATCCCGACCGATATCAAGGATGACGACAAACATGATCCCAAGCGCTCGGCCGCAGAGATCGTCATGACCGAGTTGCATGCGGGCGGCAAGTTCGACCAGAACTCCTACAAGGTCTCCGGTGGTTTGCACGGGGTGGGGGTTTCAGTGGTGAATGCCTTGTCGGACTGGCTCAAGCTCAAGATCTACCGCAATGGCCAAGTACATCAGATGGAATTCAATCGCGGTGTGCCGGTCTCGCCCCTGGTCGTCACCGGTGTCACCGAGAAGCGTGGCACCGAGGTGCATTTCCTGGCTTCCGTCGAGACCTTCGTCCTGGTGGAATATCACTTCGAGATCCTGGCCAAGCGTATCCGCGAGCTGTCCTTCCTGAACAATGGCGTCAAGATCGAATTGATCGACCAGCGTAACGGCAAGAGCGAGAACTTCGCTTACTCTGGAGGCGTAAAAGGTTTCGTCGAGTACATGAACCGTTCCAAGACCGTCCTGCATCCCAAGACCTTCTATGCGGTAGGCGAGAAAGACGGGATGACGGTCGAGGTCGCCATGCAATGGAATGATTCCTACAGCGAGACTGTGCAATGTTTCACCAACAACATCCCGCAACGCGACGGTGGTACCCACCTGACCGGGCTACGGACGGCGATGACGCGTACGCTCAATAACTATATCGAACAGAACGAGCTGGCCAAGAAGGCCAAGGTCGATACGACGGGTGACGATATGCGCGAAGGTATCACCTGCGTGCTATCGGTCAAGGTGCCAGATCCCAAGTTCTCCTCCCAGACCAAAGACAAGCTGGTGTCTTCCGAGGTGCAGCCTGTCGTTTCCGAAGTGGTCGCGGCCAAACTGGCGGATTTCCTGCTCGAGAACCCGATCGACGCCAAGATCATCTGCGGCAAGATCGTGGAAGCCGCCCGTGCGCGCGAAGCCGCGCGCAAAGCGCGTGAAATGACGCGCCGCAAGGGTGTGATGGACACCATGGGCCTGCCGGGTAAGCTGGCGGACTGTCAGGAGAAGGACCCGGCGCAGTGCGAACTCTACCTGGTCGAGGGTGATTCCGCAGGCGGCTCGGCCAAGCAAGGCCGTGACCGAAAATTCCAGGCCATCCTGCCGCTCAAGGGCAAGATCCTCAACGTGGAGAAGGCCCGTTTCGACAAACTGCTGTCATCCCAGGAGATCGCGACCCTGATCACAGCGCTGGGGACTGGTATCGGCAAGGATGATTTCAGTGCCGAGAAACTGCGTTACCACCGCATCATCATCATGACCGACGCCGACGTCGACGGCGCGCATATCCGTACCCTATTGCTGACTTTCTTCTATCGCCAGATGACCGAGCTGGTAGAGCGCGGCCATATCTATATCGCCCAGCCACCCCTCTACAAGGTCAAGCAGGGCAAGGAAGAGCGTTACCTGAAAGACCAGCAGGAACTGGACCAGTATCTGTTGCAATCGGCCCTCAAAGGCGCCGAGTTGTTGACTAAAGAAGGCGGCGACACCATCACGGGCGAACCGCTGGCGGAGATCGCCAAGCAGATGGTGCTGACGGAAGCCGTGATCCGCCGTATCGCCTCGCTGTACGACGAGAGCGTATTGCGTGCCATGCAGGATCTGGGTGAGATCAGTCTCGCGGATGAAGCCGGTGCGGAATCCGCGGCTTCCAAGCTGCGTCCCATCCTGGGGGCCATCGGCTCTGAAGTTTTGGTGGCCTACGATCAGGAGACCGGTGCCTATCGCCTGGAGGTGAACAAATACGTACACGGCAACCTGCAATCCTGCGTGATCGATGACGAGTTCCTCGGCAGTGGTGATTATCGCCAGATCAGCCGCGTGTCGACCATGCTGAACGGTCTGCTGGGTGAGGGAGCCTTGATCAGTCGTGGCGAGAAACAACAGGCGGTCACGACCTTCAAGGAGGCGCTGGACTGGCTGCTCAATGAAGCCAAGCACAATCTCGGTATCCAACGCTATAAAGGCTTGGGCGAGATGAACCCGGAGCAGTTATGGGAAACTACGATGGATCCCAAGGTACGCCGCCTGCTCAAAGTACAGATCGACGATGCGATCGCGGCCGACGAGATATTCACCACCTTGATGGGTGATCAGGTGGAACCGCGACGCGCGTTCATCGAAACCAATGCGCTCGGTGCTAATAACCTGGATATCTAGGTCTCTGGCCACTCGACACTATGACGCTGAGTGAATTACGGTTTATCGTCGCTGTCGCGCGCGAGCGTAATTTCAGGCGCGCGGCAGAAAAGTGCTTCGTCAGTCAGCCGGCCTTGAGCCTCGCGGTCAAAAAACTCGAGGATGAGCTGGGTGTCAGCCTATTCGAGCGTAGTCGCACCGACATCAGCATGACCCCCATTGGTGAGCAGATCGTCGAGCAAGCCACGCGTGTCCTGGAAGAAGCCGGCCGCATCAAGGAGATGGCCAGGCAGGGGAACGACCAGCTCAGCGGACCGATCAAGCTGGGTGTGATCTACTCGGCTGGGCCTTACTTGCTGCCAGAGATCATTCCCATTCTGCGGCATACCGCACCTGACATGCCGCTGGATGTGGAAGAGAACCTGACCCATCTACTGGAAGTACAATTGCGCAATGGCGTGATCGATGCAGCGATCGTCGCTTTGCCGTTCGATATCCCGGGAATCAAGGTGGAGCCCCTATATGACGAATCTTTCGTGGTCGTCGTACCTGCAGATCATCCTTGGGCCAGCAGAAAATCGATCCATCCGGATGAATTGGCGGAACAAAAGGTCTTGTTGCTCAATAGCGGTCATTGTTTCAGCAACCAGTTAGTCCAAGCCTGTCCCGATCTTTCCCGTAAGGGGGAGGTGTTGCAGGGCAATTCGCTCGAGACCATCCGCAATATGGTGGCGTCCAATCTGGGCATCACGGTACTACCTTGCAGCGCGACGGTCGAGCGCTACCAGAATCCGTTGATCAAGGTCATCCCTTTCCAGCAGCCTGTGCCCTCCCGCAGGATGGCGCTGGCGTGGCGCAAGAGCTACGGACGGGAAAAAGCCATCGAGTGCTTGAAGGAAGCGATCCGGCAAGTAGATTCCGGATGCATGCAGAAAGTGAAGGGCAAATAAAAACGGAGGCCTAGGCCTCCGTTTTCACTGTATATCGTGCGATCGATTAGCGATTGCAAACGTACATGGTAACTTCGAAACCGAAACGCATTTCAGTAGCAGCTGGCTTGGTCCACATGTTGATATCTCCTAATGGGTTTAAGTGTGAGATGGAATATCTCGATAACTTATGAATGAACTATACAGGAGCGTTCGAAAAGTGCAGTGGTCATACTCATGAATCGCGCCTAATGAAAATCATTAGAAAAGATCGTCCGCCGGCTCAGGGATAGGCGATGAACACGCGGTAGCCGGAGACCTCGATGTCGCCTGAAGTCAATGCCAGCTTGATCTGCAACTCTTCTCCCGCCGGGATGCCGGCATCAAGATCAGTGCCCTCTGCCATGTATTCCTTGGCCGTGAAAGCGCGGCGCAGCACAGGCCGATCATTCTTGTCCGTCAAGGTCAGCTCAAGTAAAGGATAAGCCTGCGCGAACGGGGCGTTATTGATGAGCAGAGTACTGAGCCGGATCACATCCTCGTGCTCGGCATCTTCCTGTAAATCCGAGTCGTCGATCAAGAGTTGCGAGATGTCTTTAGGCAAATCGACGGTACAACCTACCAGATCGCATGCACTCGCTAACAAGGGCTTGGTCTGCGGCCATTGGGTGGCGATGGGTGTGCGCAGAAAATAAACGGTCTGCAGGCCACCAATCAAAATCAGGATGAGGGAGAACGCATGGTAAGGCCAGACCACCTTGGCTCTGCGTTTGCCTGAGGAGAGCGGATTGGACTTGGATTTGACCTCGCCGAAGATCGCGGGGGTCTCGACAGGTTTGGCCGAGGGCGGCGTGAGGGGGATCGATACTGGGGGAATCTCGGGCTGCGATATCGGTTGAACGATCTCGGCGATCGGGGACTCCTCGATCTCTCCCAAGCGTTCCAGTGCGTTGAACACGTGGCTGCACTTGCCGCAACGCACATCGCCATGGTGCGCGTTGAGTTGTTCGGTCTTCACGAAGAAATTCGTCGAACAGGCAGGGCAGGCCGTGATCAGGCTCATCTCTTTTGCCCTGTCAGCAACACCCAGCTTTCCATGAATACCGGTGCATCCATATCGAACCATTCCTCATAGATGGCGGAGACTTGTGCTGCCTGTTCACGCAATATCCCTGAGAGCGCGATCCGTCCGTGCGACTTGCATGCCGACGCCAGGGCGGGGGCAAGCACCGATAGGGCGCTGGACAGGATATTGGCAACGACGATGTCATACTGTTGTGAGCCGGAAAACCGGTCTGCCATGCAGAACTCGGCTACGACTTCGTTTCGCTCCGCATTGTAGCAGCTGGATTGGATGGCTTGACTATCGATGTCCACGCCGATGACCTCATCGGCACCGAGTTTCTTTGCAGCGATCGCGAGGATACCGGAGCCGCAGCCGTAATCGAGTACCTGTTCGCCGCCCTTGATCGTGTCGGCCAGCCAGCTCAGACACAAGTGGGTGGTGGGATGGCTGCCTGTACCGAATGCGAGGCCCGGGTCGAGCACGATATTGAGCCCGTCAGGATTGGGTGCATCGTGCCACGACGGGACGATCCACAGATCATCCCGGATACGGATCGGGTCGAATTGCGACTGGGTGGCGCGCACCCAGTCCTGCTCTTCGACGGTCTCGGTGGTATAGCGCAGGTCGGGATAGCCAGTGGTTTCAGACAAGGCCGTCATGACAGCCGGGATGTCCGTATCAGCCTCGAATAAGGCGCTAACGACGTTCTGTCGCCAGATGCCGGGCGGCGGATCGCCCGGCTCGCCGAAGATCGGTTGCTCATCGAGCGTTTCGGCATTGGCGTCCTCGATGCTCGCGGACAAAGCGCCCAGTGCCATCAACGCGTCGGTCAGGGCCTCGGCATTACTGTCACTGGCTTCGATATTGAGCGAAACCCAAGCCATGGCTATTTCCTGACCATTATTTGGACGAGATGCCCAGTTTCTGCTCCAGATAATGGATGCTGGTACCGCCCTGATGGAAAGCGGCGTCGGCCATCAATTCGCTGTGCAAGGGCACATTGGTCTTGATACCTTCCACCACCATCTCAGAGAGCGCGATGCGCATCTTGGCGATGGCCTGCTCACGGGTGTCGCCATAGGCGATCAGTTTGCAGATCATGGAATCGTAGTGCGGCGGTACCATGTAATTCTGGTAGGCATGTGTATCGACACGGATACCAGGGCCGCCAGGCATGTGGAAGGTGGTGATGCGACCGGGTGACGGCACAAAATTGAACGGGTCTTCTGCGTTGATCCGGCATTCGATGGCGTGGCCATGCAACTGGATATCTTTCTGGCGGAAAGGCAGCTTTTCGCCGGCAGCGATCCGGATCTGTTGCTGCACGATATCGATGCCCGTGATCATCTCAGTCACCGGGTGTTCGACCTGGACCCGCGTGTTCATCTCGATGAAATAGAACTCGTTGTTTTCATACAGGAATTCGAAGGTACCGGCGCCGCGGTAGTTGATGCGCTTGCAGGCATCGGCGCAGCGTTGACCGATCTTGTCGCGCAATCGGGCGCTGATACCGGGCGCAGGCGCTTCTTCCAGTACTTTCTGGTGACGACGCTGCATCGAGCAGTCGCGTTCGCCTAAGTACACGGAATTGCCGTGTTGGTCGGACAAGACCTGGATCTCGATATGACGTGGTTGTTCCAGGAACTTCTCCATGTAGACCATGGGGTTGCCGAATGCCGCACCCGCTTCGGCCTTGGTCATGTTGACCGAAGCCAGCAAGGCCGCTTCTGTATGGACTACGCGCATGCCGCGACCACCGCCACCGCCGGCGGCCTTGATGATGACCGGATAACCGATGTCCTTGGCTGTCTTCAAGATGACTTCCGGATCGTCAGGCAACGCGCCTTCGGAACCCGGTACGCAAGGCACGCCGGCTTTGCGCATGGCGTCCTTGGCACTGACCTTGTCGCCCATGAGGCGGATGGTCTCGGCACGCGGGCCGATGAAGACGAAGCCGCTTTGTTCCACACGCTCGGCAAAATCCGCGTTCTCGGACAGGAAGCCGTAACCCGGATGGATCGCCTGGGCGTCGGTCACTTCCGCTGCACTGATCACGGCGGGGATATTGAGGTAACTCTGGCCGGAAGGGGCCGGACCGATACAGACGGATTCGTCAGCCAGTTTGACGTATTTGGCTTCGCGGTCGGCTTCTGAATGCACCGCCACGGTCTTGATACCTAATTCTCGGCAAGCGCGTTGGATGCGCAGGGCGATTTCGCCACGGTTGGCGATGAGGACCTTTTCGAACATGTAAGCCCCTAGCCTATGATGAACAGTGGTTCGCCGTACTCGACCGGCTGACCGTTTTCGACCAGGATCGCCTTGATGACGCCCGCATGATCGGCTTCGATCTCGTTCAGCAGTTTCATGGCTTCGACGATGCACAGCGTATCGCCGACGTTGACCGTACTGCCGATATCGACGAAGGATTTGGAATCTGGGGATGGCGAGCGGTAGAACGTGCCGACCATCGGCGATTTGACCACGTGGCCTTCGACCGCGGCAGGGGCGGCAACTTCAGCAACGGTGGCCGCAGGTGCGGCTGGCGCTGCCTGCTGGGCCGGTGCCTGGAAATACTGGGGCGCGAATTGCATCGGCATGCTGCCGTTAGACATGTTACGGCTGATACGGACCTTCTCTTCGCCCTCGGTCAATTCCAGCTCAGAGATGCCGGACTCCTCGACCAAATCGATCAATTTTTTAAGTTTGCGTAAATCCATGATTAACCTCGAGATGAACGCGCCTAGGCTTGAGGCGCGAGTGCGTTGATTGCGTAATCTAGTGCCGCCATGTAACCCTGCGCCCCCAACCCACTGATGACCCCGACAGCGATGTCGGTGAAGTAGGAATGGTGACGGAAAGGTTCACGTGCATAGACGTTGGATAAATGTACTTCGATGAAAGGGATCTTGACCGCTGAGAGTGCGTCCCGCATCGCGACGGATGTATGGGTGAACGCTGCAGGGTTGATAATGATGAAATCGACGCTTTTCGATGCCAAAGACTGCACTTTACCGATCAATTCAGCTTCGCTGTTGCTCTGGAAACTTTCCAGCAAGAGGCCGGCATTGGTCGCCTTGGTCATGAGGCGTTCATTGATACTGGCCAGCGTGTCTTTGCCGTAATGCTCAGGTTCGCGTAATCCCAGCAGGTTCAGATTGGGACCATGCAGCACCAATACGGATTTTGAAGAATTATTCGCCATATATGCTGTTATTTTGCGGCCGGAAACAATGATTCATGGCTGCAAGTTTGCCGCAAATAGGGGGATGTTGTCTAGCGAATTGGCGGAAATTAGCGAAATTACAGGGTTTTCAAGCGCTTAGAAAAACCTTTTCACCTACTGTTGAATAAAGGGATCAGCGTTTCCTCCAGCAAGGCCTGACTGACGCGGCCGAAGTAAGTTTTGACGATGGATCCGTCCTTGCCGACGATGAGGGTATAAGGCAGCACACCCTTATCGTTGCCCAGCAGTTCCGACAGTTTGATCGCGTCATAATCGCCGGCAAGTAGCGGGTATTTGACCGGGACTTCCTTGCTGAAAGCCTGCATCTTCTCCAACTCATCAGTCGATATCCCCAGTACGACGACGTCGTTGGATTGATACCGCTCGTGCAATTCGGAGAGTTCGGGCATCTCTTCACGACAGGGCACACACCAGCTTGCCCAGAAGTTGACGACGACGATCTTGCCTTTCCATTGCGACAGCTGCTGCGCTTCCCCCTGCGGGTCTGGTAGCTGGGCGGAGAATAGCGCTTCCGTCGAGGTGGTCGTTGACTCCAGGGTCGGGTTGAGCAGGAAGTGTCGCGTGGCGAGGCCGGCGGCAACGATCAGCAGGACAATGGCCAGAATCTTCGCGGTGCGCTTGAGCATCATTTGGGATGCCCCTCAAGCTTGCTGATACTGGAGAGGAAGCGATCTGCATTTTGATAACCGATCACACGCACCGTGCGATGCTCTTTGCCGTTATGATCGAAGAAGATGATGCCGGGCGGTCCGAAGAGGCCAAAGCGCTGTAGCAAGGCACGGTCCTCAGCATCATTGGCGGTCACATCGGCTTGCAGCAAGACATAATTCGCCAGGCTCGCCTGGACACGCCCATCGCTGAAGGTGAACTGTTCCATCTCCTTGCATGCGACACACCAATCCGCATAGAAATCCAGCATGACCGGCTTGCCGTCAGCCGCCGCGATCTTCTGGTCTAGCTCGGCGATCGACTTTACCCGCTGAAAAGCCAGCGCACTCTGGTGAGGACTGCTGTTTGTGGCCTGGAAGCCGGAAAGCGGCTGTAGCGGGGATCGTGCACCAGAGAGGGCGCCTACCAGCATGGCGATGCCCAGCAGCAGCATGATGAGGCCGACCCCTTTGCCCAGTTTCTGCCAACCCGTAGCGTTTTCAGGCAGTCGGTCGATGGCGCGCATGTAGATCGCAGGAACGATCAGCAGGGCAGCCCACAAACCCAACTGAACCGAGACCGGTATCAAGGGGGTGATGAGCCAGATGGCGACGCCAATCAGCAATACCCCGAACAGATTGCGCACGGTCGTCATCCAGGCACCGGTGCGCGGCAGCAAGCTACCCGCTGAAGTACCGATAAGTAGAAGCGGGACACCCATCCCGATCGAGAGAGCGAACAGCGCTGTGCCGCCCAGCACGACATCGTGGGTCTGGCTGATGTAGAGCAGGGCGCCAGCAAGGGGTGCGGCGACACAGGGGCTGACGATGAGCGCCGAGACCGCACCCATCACGAACACACCAAAGGCCTGACCTCCTTTGAAGCGGTTGGACATCCGCAGCATGCGATCCTCGAAGGCCGTGGGTAACTTGAGTTCATAGAAACCGAACATGGATAAGGCCAGCACCAGGAAGATGATCGCCGTGACGATGATGACCGCCGGGGTCTGCAAGGTCGAACTCAGCAGCTGGCCGGAAAAGCCGGCGGCGATCCCGGCCAGGCTGTAGGCGACTGCCATGCCGAGTACGTAGCATAACGACAGGCCGAAGCTATGCCATTTGCTACGTGGGTTCGCCCCGACGACGATGCTGGACAGGATGGGGATCATGGGCAGCACGCAGGGCGTCAATGACAACAGTAGCCCGAAACCGAAAAAGCCCGCGACGATCAGCCACAGGTCGCCATCTTTAAGTAATTGCGCGGCATGGTCTTCCTCATTCTCATGGTCGAGCGGATTGCCGGTGGCCGCTTCGGCGCGAGAGACCATGCCGCTGAGCGGCACGTCGAGTAGCTTGCGGATCGGTGCGTAGCACAGGCCTTTTTCGCTACAGCCCTGATAGGTCGCCTGCAACTTGAGGTCCGCAGGCAACTTACCCTGCGCCATCAATGTGATGACGGCGGTGACATCGTTGTGGAACACCTCGGTAGCGCCAAAGGTCGGGTCCTGTTTCGGTTCGCCCTTGGGGAGTGCGGTTGAGGCGCTCACCTGGTCGGCAGGGACCAGTTCGAACTTGAAACGATCCCGATACAGGTAGTGTCCGGGCGCGATCTTGAAATCCGCATGCAGGGTTTTTTCATCGACAGACCGCAACGAGAGCTTGAAAGCTTCATCAGGTGGCAGAATATGATCATCATCAACGTCAAGGAATGCGCTGATGCCGGCCTTGGAGACACTCTCGGCGTACGACGGCGTCGCCAGCACAGTAAGCATGCAGGCGAGCAGGAAGAGGGTACGTGGCAGGGACAGCAAAAGCCTCAAGAGTAGGTTCCGATCAGGGCGCGACGATCCAGTCGATGTAGGCGGTCAATCCGCCTGTGACTGGGACATGGATGATCTCGGGAAGTTCGTAGGGATGCCGTTCGCGGATCGCGGCTTCCAGTGCGGCATAATGCGCGCTGCTCGCCTTGATCAGCAGTGGTACTTCGGTGTCACGGACGATCTTGCCCTGCCATTCATAAATGGAAGTGCAAGGGGCCAGGATGTTGATGCAGGCAGCAAGTTTCGCACTGACCAGAAATTGCGCTAACTTTTCGGCGCTTTCCTGGTCAGGAAGATTGGTCAGAACCACGATGGCTCTGACAGGTTCGTTCATTTGAGATTGGATAGTCATGCGTGTGCTTTTCCTGATGGCGATTTTACTCGCTTTCCCGGTCATGGAGATATGGTTGCTGGTCGAACTGGGTGGCCGTTATGGCTGGTGGCTGGCGTTATACCTGGTATTGATGGCCATTCTGGGCTGGCGCCTCATCCTCGATGAGAAGCTGCTCATGCTCGGGCGCATGATGCAAAGCCTGGGCGAGGGCGGTACGCCCACCCGGGCGATCTTCGGCAGCGCCAAGAACTTGATGGCCGGTATCCTGCTCATACTGCCGGGTGTCATCAGCGATGCCATCGCGGTCATCCTGCTGTTGATGCCTGCGCCCAAACCGGCATTTGTTTCACGTGGAACGCCAGGCTCTCACGGTACAGGGGGTCGTGCCGCCAATGACGACGTCATCGAGGGCGAGTTCCGTCGGGAAGATTGACCGCAAAGCCAGATCGACCGGCTATGTTAAACTGCCGGGTTTAAGTCGTTGCTACCAATAGGATTTTCAGCATGTCCCAGCAAGTCACCATTCAGCCCAGCGGCCATACCTTCGAGATCAGGGCGGGTGAAACCGTGCTCAGTGCCGCGGTCGAAGCCGGTTTCAATCTGCCGTATGGATGCCGCAATGGTGCTTGCGGCGCCTGCAAGGGCAAGGTCCTGTCAGGCGAGGTGTATCAGGGAGACTATCAGCGGAACGCCATGACGGAGGCGGAACAAGCGGCGGGTTATGCCTTGTTCTGCTGTGCCTTACCCTTGACCGACCTCGTGATCGAATGTCGCGAAGTGACCGGCAAGGACGGCATCAAGCCACGCATCATGCCTGCGCGCGTGCAGAAGATGCAAAGCCTCTCCCATGACGTCATGGTGCTGCAGTTGAAACTGCCGAGCAACGAGCGCATGCAGTTCATGCCCGGCCAGTACATCGAGTTCTTGCTCAAGGACGGCAAGCGTCGCGCCTTCTCGCTGGCGAATGCACCGCACAACGACGAGTTCCTGGAGCTGCACATGCGGCTGATCCCGGGCGGCCAGTTCACTGAGTATGTGTTCAACGAGATGCAGGAGAAATCCATCCTGCGGCTTGAAGGCCCGTTCGGCAGCTTCTACCTGCGGGAGGACTCAGACCGCCCGATCATCTTCGTCGCCGGCGGGACCGGCTTTGCGCCGATCAAAGGCATCATCGAGCATGCCTTGCATCACAACATCAAGCGCGAGATGGTCTTGTACTGGGGTGTGCGTGCGCTGGAAGACCTCTATCTACCGTTATTGCCGGTGCAGTGGCAATCCATGCATCCCAACTTCAAGTTCATCCCGGTGTTGTCGGAACCGCATGCCAATGATAACTGGCAGGGCCGCACCGGCCTGGTCCACCATGCAGTCCTGGAAGATCATGAGGACCTCAGTGCTTACCAGGTCTATTGTTGTGGCGCGCCGCAGATGGTGGAAACGGCCCACGTCGAATTCCAGAAGCGCGGCATGCCCGAGGACGAATTCTTTTCGGACGCGTTCACGTTCTCCAACCCTGTGCCGAAAACGCCTGCCTGATCGGCCAAAACAGGCCTGGTGGTCAAGCCTGCTGACAGAACTGGACGCTCAATCGGTAATGCTTGAATGCGTCGTTGGTCTCGCCACGACCTTCCAGCATCTTGGCGAGCATGAGATGTGCGGTCGCGGTCGGCTTGACGCTGATGCTGGCTTCCAGATAACTCTGCGCCTTGCCCCACAGGCTGAGCCTGATGCACAGCTTGCCCAGCGAAAGCAGCAGGTTGGCGTCACCTTCGTGGCTCAGTAACCAATTTTCGGCCTGCTGTAGCTGTTCCGTCGCCTTGCTGCTCGCACAATCCCCGATCATGCCGGCAAGCTCGGTATCCCATTGTTTGGTGAGGCTCATGGCGACGATCTCGTAGGCCTGATCGCCGTTGCCGATGGCATTGAAGCTGTGAGCGCCGGCTTGGGCCAGGCGCGCGCTGAGTCGGTCCTCTTCGGGGATAGCTTTCCAGTAAGCCAACAGCCCTTGGGGATCGCTGACGTAGCGATTGAGGATCTGCAGATAGGCTTGTTGTCGATACTCACGCGCCTGCCAGGAAGCGATGCCTTCGCATCTTTCCAGTTGTTGGAGCACGGAAAGTACCTTCTCCCATTGTTCCAGGCGTAGCTGGACCTTCAATTCGAGCAGCATGGCACCGACGTGCCTAGGCTCTATCTTCTCCAGTCGATGCAACACCTCGAGCGCATGCATGTACTGCCTGTCGTCCAGCAACAGCTCCGCCTGGGTCAACAAGCGGGCGACGGCGGCATGCGGCGCCAGCCGCTCGGCTTCGGCCAGGTAGTAATCACGCTGGCCCTTCTGATGCATCTTGTGCGAAGCGCGCGCAGCGATCAGCGCGCTGAGGGCTGGGTCTTCTCCCAACTCCAGCGCCCGCGCAGCCGATTTCTCGGCTGCGGCATAGTGGCCTTCGGTGATGGCGTGCAGGCTCGTCAGCAAGGCGGCGTGGCCATCCTTCAGCCGCTTGCCTTCTTTATAGGTCCGCACGCTGGCCGGCAGTCGCTGGATGTAATGCACGAGGCGTAGCATCAGGTGCAGCGAGGCGAACATCAGCACGATCAGGATCAGCAGGAAGTTGAGCGACAATTCGAGGCGGTAGGGCTGGCGGACGATCAGCACATACCCTTCGTTATTGCCCAACACCATGGAGACACCGATCGCCAGTGCCAGGGTCAGCAGTATCCAGAACAGCCAGCGCATCACCGCTTCCGTTCGGCAGGGGCGCTCGCCGCGCTGGACTTGCGTTCCAGTGTGAGCTTGTACTTGCTCACCAGCGCCAGGCTTTCGCCGATGTCCGGCAACTGGATAGTGATGTCACTGGCAGACAGCTGGGCGATGGTACGCAGTGCGCTCTTGGTAGCGGGCTCGCGCTGGTCAAAATGGCTATTGAGCCATTTTTCGGCCGCCGCCAGGTCGTTGCGGTAGGTCGCTTCGTCATGTTGCAACAATGCGATGCGGGCCGTGAGTAACCGCAGCTTGATGTTCTCGCGCAGGAAGAAGGTCTGGTCTGGCGCCAGCAAGGGCGGTTCCGGCCGATCCACCCGTTCCAGCCTGACCATCTGCTTCAGGTCGTGCCAAAGTTCCTGGGTGAATCGGCGAAGCGGACTGTGCTGCCATTCCGGTTGCGGCGGCGGGTTGCTCTTGGGATGACGCTCGCTCACGAGCGGCAGGCTGTCGATGCTCTCCGCCAGATTGGACAGTTTCAGGCTCATGCCGACGATATCGACCGTGGGCAGGCTCTGCAATCGCTGCAGATCCTGCGCCACTTGCTTGCGCAGCTGGATGACCTGGGGGCTGTCCAGCTGCTGTAAACGCCCGTCAGCGGTCTGCAGGGCGATCAGCGCGGACTTGAGGTTGCCGACCAGTTGCAGTTGCTGGTTGGCGATGATCAAGAGTTGCTCGACTTCGGAGATCAGGCGCTCTTCGCGGTTGTTGGCGAGTTCCATGTACAGTGTTTGCAGCGCTTCCTGCTGATCCTGCGATTCGGCGAGTCTCTGCTCCAGCTGCGCGGCGCGGGCTGCCGTCTCGACGCTGCGCTCGTCCGCGTTCTTGGCCAGCGCGAGGCTTTGCTGGTTGGTCTCCTTCAGTTGCTCCAGTCTTTCACTCAGCGATTGTTCGACCTGGTTGAATCGATGGCGCGTATTGAGCCATTGCCAGGCCAGCGTGAGCAGGGCGACGATCACCAGGAGCAGGGCGGCGCGGGCGAAAAGCGAGGAGCGACGGACCGGCGCGGGATCCTGCGATGATTCGGGCGTAACGGGCTGTTCTGTCATGAGCGGTCTTTTATCGATCCCTGTGTCTGGTCCAAGGTGCTGATGAGGCAGGCCAGCATGGCTTCATCGCCAGGCGCGTCGGCCACCGATGTCATCAAGCCGTGTTGCGCGCCCAGTTCCCCGATGCGTGCATGGTTGACGCAGACCGGGGTGCCGGATAACCACGTCGCGCCTTCATCCGCGAGGTCGAGCAGATGTCGCATGGCCTCACTGCTGGTGACGACGATGGCATCTAGCTGATTATTCTGCCACAGGGTGTGCAAGCTGTCGGCACTGGCCTGCGGATTGATGCGGCGATAACATTCGGCGAAGGTGACCTGAGCCCCGCGCGCGCGCAGTCGCTCCGCGAGGAGCTCGCGCCCGCCGACACCGCGAAATATCATGATCTTCTTACCGGCGACCGCCTGCATCTCGGGCAGCTCTAGCAAGGCTTCGCTGTCGAAGCGCCCTTGTGGCGTCAGCGTCTGCGTGACGCCATGCTGTGCCAGACCGGTGGCCGTGACCGGGCCGATGGCGGCGAACCTGAGGGTGGGCGGAAGGGTGCCATGACGCGCGATCAACCGCGGCATGCCGTTCTCGACGGCATTCGAACTGATGAAGATCGCCCAGTCGTGATCCTGCAGATCCTCCAGCGCAGCGTCGAACGCCGTATAGTCCGACAAGGGGACGATCTCGATCAACGGAAACAGGTGCTCGATGCCGCCCTCAGCACGCACGAGCTGGCTCAGTTTGCGGGCCTGCGCTGCGGGCCGGGTGATGACGATATGGCGGTCCTGCAGCCTGCCTTCAGGCATGACTCTGATCGGCCAGCGCGGCCAGGATGCGGTCCGCGCCACGCGCGACCAGTTTGCCCGCGAGCAGGCGACCCAATGCTTCCGGGTCTGTCGCAACGCCTTCGACCTCCTCGCGCAGCAGTTGCTTGCCGTCGACACTGGCGACGAAACCGCAGATGCGGATGTGCTCGCCCGATTTTTCGGCATAGGCCCCCAACGGCACCGTGCAGCTCCCTGCCAGTGCCCGGCTCATGCCACGTTCAGCGGTCACGCAAGCGGCGGTGTCGGGGTGATTGAGCGGTGCCAGCACGGACAGCAGGTCTTCCCGCGCGGCGTTGATCTCGATGCCGAGGGCGCCCTGGCCTACGGCCGGGATGCTGTCCTCGGTGGCGATCAGCTGGGCGATGCGCGCTTCCAGGCCAAGGCGCTTGAGGCCTGCGGCCGCCAGGATGATGGCGGCATATTGCCCTTCATCCAGCTTGCGCAGTCGGGTCTGCAGGTTGCCGCGCAGCGACTCGATCTTGAGGTGCGGGAACCTTGCCTGCAGCTGGCTTTGCCTGCGCAGGCTCGATGTGCCGACGACGCTGCCTTCAGGTAGGTCTTCCAGTCGGCGATGATTGTTGGAAACGAAAGCATCTCGCGGGTCCTCGCGCTCGCCGATCGCTGCCATGGCGAACCCGTCCGGCAGATGCATGGGGACATCTTTCATGGAGTGTACGGCGAGATCGGCGCGGCCGTCTGCCAGCGCCTGTTCCAGTTCCTTGACGAAAAGCCCCTTGCCGCCGATACGCGCGAGCGGCGAATCCAGGATCTGGTCGCCGGTCGTGGTCATACCGAGGATCTCGACCACGGTCTGTGGATAGAGCGATTGCAAGGTCGTCTGGATATGGCGTGCCTGCCACATGGCTAAGGCACTTTCGCGTGAGGCGATGACCAGTTTTTTCGGGGGAAGAGGATTCACGGGCAGGCCAGAAGGTTGAGAAAATCGATGCCGGATTTTAACACAGGGCTAGTGGGCCGGATTCTCGCCCTGGCGAGCACCCTCCGCTCCCAGCAGGCGAACCTCCTGCTGCGGGAAGGGGATGGCGATGCCCTGCGCGCGGAAGCGCTCGACGATGGCTTTGTTGACCTCGCCCATCGCGGCCAGGTAATCCGGCACCTCGACCCAGGGTTTGACCGCGATATTGATCGAGGAGGCTGCCAGCACCCGGACATGGACGATGGCCTGGGGCGCTTCCAGCACCCGTGGGTTCTCGTCGAGGATGGCATGGATCGTCGTCAGCGCCAGGTCCAGATCGGTGTCGTAGGCCACGCCGACCTCGAGGTCGAGCTGGCGGATCTTGCCGTAATTGTGCAGGATCTCGCCGACGATCTTGCGATTGGGGATGACCACGCGTGAATGATCGGTGTGGCTCAACTCGCTGGTGAACAGGGTGATGTTCTCCACGCGCCCCTCTTCGCCGACGATGGAGATGTACTCGCCGATCTTGAACGGCTTGGTGAAGATGATGGTGAGTCCGGCGACGATATTACCGAGCACCCCTTGCATCGCCAGCGCGATGCCGGCACCGGCGACGCCGATACCGGCGATGAGCGGTAGCAGCTCGATGCCCAGGTTCTGCAGTGCCATGATGACGAACAAGGCCAGGATGAGGACGCGCACGATGCGCACCAGCAGCTGCTCCACCGGCGCTTCCAGGTGGAATTTCTTGAGGCCCCCCTCGAGCAGCTTGCCGATCCAGCGACCCACATAGACGCCGACGACGATGATCAGGGTGGCGACCAATACCTTGGGGCCGAATTGCAAGGCGATGTCGATCAGGGTGTTCTTGAGATGATCGACGTTCTGTAACTGGTTTTCCATACGGAGGCTTTCGAGTCCCGGGTGTTCGTGATTATTGGCGCTGGTTCAGGTTACGCAAGACATGATGCTGACGCCGGCTGACGGCGATGGTGTCGGGGATCTCGCGCAGCAGCGCGACCCAATGGGTCTCGCCTCCCGCTTCATGCCGTTTTTCGTAACCGAGGATGCTGTCCTGGGCGACTAGGCAGTTGCGATGCAGGCGCAGGAAACGCGGACCGAACTCCTGTTCGATCCCGGTCAATGAATCTTCCATGAGGTACTCGCGTTCTTTGGTGCGCACCGTGATGTACTTGAGCTCCGCCCGCAGGAAGATGACGTCCGCGACCGGCACCAGGATCACCCGGCCACGCTCGACGATGCTGAAATGCGTGCGCTGCGGCTGCAAGGGTTTCAATGCGGCGATCTGTGCCGGCAGCAAGGCCCGGGCCTTGTTGATGGCCGCTTGCAGGCGCTCCTGGCGGATCGGCTTCAACAAGTAGTCGATGGCGTTCATGTCGAAAGCCTGCATGGCATAGGTGTCGTAGGCGGTCGTGAAGATGATGGCGGGTGGCGCAGGCATCTTCTGCAGGTGTTCGGCGGCTTCGATGCCATCGACGCCGGGCATGCGGATATCGAGCAGGACCACTTGCGGTTTGTGCTCCATGGCGAGGGTGATGGCTTCTTCGCCGTTACGCGCCTCGCCGGCTACCCGCACTTGCGGCATCTCCGCCAGCAAGTCGCGCAGGCGGTTGCGGGCAGGGGCCTCATCATCGACGATAAGCACATGGATGACGTTGTCGCTCATCCTTGTTTCCTGTGATACGGCAGCACGATATGCACCTGGTAATGGTCACCGACCACCTGGCTCTTGAGCGAGGCTTCGGCGTCGAAATGCAGTGCCAGTCGTTCCCGGATGTTTCCCAATGCCATCTTGTTCCCGTTATGGTGGATCCCTTGCGCCACGTAGGGGTTGCTCAGGATGAGGTGCACGCCGTCGCGGTTGGCGTAGATATTGATGGTGATTCTACCGCCCTCCGGCAACGGTTCAATCCCGTGATAGACCGCGTTCTCCAGCAGCGGCTGCAGTACCAGCGGCGGAACCAATGCGTCCGGCGGCATATTGTCGATCTGCCAGGCGATGCTCAACCGTTCCTCCAGCCGAAGTTTTTCCAGGGCCAGGTATTGCCGGCACAGCGCCAGTTCGTCGGCGAGCGGTACCAGGTCACGATTGTCGGCCATCAGCACACGGAAGAGGTCGGCCATGTCCATCAGCGCGGTCTCGGCGCGTGCCGGTTCGCTACGCACGATGGAAAGTACGGCATTGATGCTGTTGAACAGGAAATGCGGTCGGATGCGCGCCTGCAAGGCCTGCAAGCGCGCTTCGGAGATGGCCGGTGACAGCGCCCGCTGGCGCAGGTGGAAGTAATACAGCACGATGCCGTTGGTCACCGCGCTCAACAGGCAGAGTCTGGTCAGGTCGGGCATCGGGACCCCAGGTAGCAACTGGTTGGAGGTGTAATGCACCAGCAAGCCGATGCCCAGCACGATGGACACCACGCTGACGATCCCGATCGGGTATTTGAACTGGCGCAACGATGGCGAGAGACCGTAGAGCAGACTCAAGGACAGTAAGAGAATCGGCTGGACGACGACAGAGATCTGCATGAGAACGGGTAGAATCTCGCCCAGATTTTCTGCTAGCAGCAAGGCGGCCAGCAGTCCCAGCAGGTTCACGATCACCAGGATGCGCAAGCAGATTCCCAGGTTGCGGAAATCCGGGAGTTTCGAGGCGGAGCGCAGCGGGGCTAGGCCAAGTGCTTGCATGGGAATGTTGGAGTTTTGCTTTATACTAATCATATAAGTATATTATTATTAATCATTTTTCAGTACAAAAGATAAGTAAAGTCACTAAATTGAAATCAGAAAAACCTAAAACCTGGTCCGGTCGTTTTAACGAGCCGGTCGCCGAACTGGTCAAACGCTATACGGCCTCGGTGAGTTTCGATCAAAGGCTCGCGGAATTCGATATCCAGGGTTCGTTGGCGCACGCGCGGATGCTGGGTGCGCAGGGCATCATCAGCCAGGCCGATGTGAAAGCGATCGAAGGCGGTCTGGGCGAGATCCTGCAGGAGATCCAGAGCGGCACCTTCGAATGGTCGCTGGATCTCGAGGATGTACATCTCAATATCGAGAAACGCCTGACCGATAAGATCGGTGACGCAGGTAAGCGCTTGCACACTGGCCGTTCCAGGAACGACCAGGTGGCGACCGATGTGCGCCTGTGGTTGCGGGCCACCGTGGACGACGTGATCGCCCGCATCCGGAAACTGCAGACTGCCATCGTCGATCTCGCCGAGCAGCATGCGGATACCGCGATGCCGGGGTTCACGCATTTGCAGGTGGCGCAGCCAGTGACCTTCGGCCATCATTTGCTGGCTTATTTCGAGATGCTGCAGCGTGACGCGGCACGTTTCGCTGATGCCCGCAAACGGATCAACCGGCTACCGCTCGGCGCAGCCGCGCTGGCCGGTACCAGCTATCCGATCGATCGCGAGCGTGTGGCGAAGGATCTCGGTTTCGACGGCGTTTGCGAGAATTCGCTGGATGCGGTCTCCGATCGGGATTTCGCCATCGAATTCACCGCGGCTGCTGCTTTGGTCATGACCCACCTGTCCCGGTTCTCTGAGGAGCTGATCCTCTGGTCCAGCCCGCGCTTCGGGTTCATCGACATTGCCGACCGCTTCTGTACCGGTTCGTCGATCATGCCGCAGAAGAAGAATCCGGACGTACCGGAGTTGGTGCGGGGCAAGACGGGCCGGGTCACCGGTCACCTGATGGCCTTGCTGACCTTGATGAAGTCCCAACCGTTGGCCTATAACAAGGATAATCAGGAAGACAAGGAGCCATTGTTCGATACGGCCGATACCTTGCTGGTGACCCTGGAGATCTATGCCGACATGCTGGGCGGTATCCAGGTCGACAAGGCCGCCATGCGTGCCGCTGCCACCGAAGGCTTCGCGACCGCCACCGACCTCGCCGATTACCTGGTGAAGAAAGGCATGCCATTCCGTGATGCCCACGAGGTGGTCGCCTTGGCCGTGCGGCATGCCGCCGACAAGGGCTGCGATCTCGCCGATCTTTCTCTGACCGAATTGCAGAGATTCAGTCAGGACATCAGTGACGACGTGTTCGACGTGCTGACGCTCGAAGGCTCGCTCGCGAGCCGCAACCACATCGGCGGCACTGCCCCGGATCAGGTCAGACAGGCGATCCGTCGGGCACGAAGCACCCTGGGAGCACAATAACTTGGCAGGCCAGCGATTCAATATATGGAGCGTTGGCCGCTTTATCCCATACCCAACCAGATCCGGCATCAGCCGGGTTTTTTCTGTGTACCTGCTGTGGCTGACCCTGTTCGCTGCAAGCGGTTGGCTGGCGAGCCTGGTATTCGCGGACACCGACCCTGATACCGCCACCGACGGTGACGAGACCATGGTCTGGCCGATGTTGCCGGGCGAGAGCGTGGATCAGCTGGCTGCGTTGTTCTACCCCAAGGATCGCGCCATGCAACGGCGCTTCGTGGCGAAGACGCGGGCGCTCAGCGCGGCCATGAACCCGGGTCTGGATACCGCAGTCCCGTTCAGCCAGGCCGGTATCATCGTCATTCCGGACATCAAGGCGCTGTCGCGCGAGGCCAAACCCTTCAAACGTCCATCGACGCGTCGTCCGGACAAGCTGCAGATGAGCTACGAGATCAAGGATGCGGGCAGCATCATGGTCACGCCGCAGATGGAGGCGGAATACGAGAGCCTGAGCCAACGCAACCAGGCACTGAAGGACAACCTGCAACGACTGAACGCCAAACTGGCGAAACTCCAGCTGGAGATGGCGGCGATGCTCGGGCAAGCGACCACAGGTCTGAAAGCTGATACATCAGTGGCGACCGTGCCGCCGGGACCGGTACCGGTGGCCGAACCATCCACGCGATCGACTTCCCCGTCAGCGACACCAGCGGCGTCGCTCGCACTGAAAGCGGAGCCGGCCTTGCGCTCCCCCACGGCTCCCGCGACAGAGACCAAACCTGTTGTCGAACAGCCGGCCACCAGCCCATCGGTCGTCACCGAACCGCCAGCGCCCGCACAAACAGCACCCGTACAAACAGGGCCAGAACCCATAGCCACTGAACCCATACCGACGGAACCGAGGGTCCCGGCGACTTCCCCAGAGAGGCGCATCGCACCGTCATCCGTACCTCCCGCCGCGACGGATGCCAGCATCTGGCTCGATGATGACTTGAAACTGCTGTTGATGCAGTTCGCCATGATGGTGCTGGGCTTGATCCTGGCCTTGTTCGCCTGGCGCTGGTTACGCAAGCAGCTGGCGCGCAAGATCACCCAAGTCACCGACGAACAGCTCGACGGCTTACGCAAGAACACGTTCAGTGCGGACGAGAGCGGCTTCTTCAATACCCAGCAGCCTTACCATGTGGCGGACGACATGGGCGTGCTCTCGGTCGAGGAATTCGATTCCGTGGTCGATGAGGCGCGCATCCTGGTCAGCATGGACCGTATCAACGAGGCCATCAGCCTGTTGCGGCACCACATCGAGGAACAGCCGAGGACCTCCCTGCAGCCCTGGATCTATTTGCTGGATCTATTCCGCACGTTGGAAAAGAAGGACGACTTCACCGAACTGGCCAAGCGATTCCACCTGACCTTCAACGTCATGGCGCCGCAGTGGGAGCATAAACAGGTGGCGATGATCGTGGCTACCACGTTGGAAGAGTTCCCGCACATCATCGACCAGTTGCTGTCCATGTGGCCGAACCCCGAGGCCAAGGATTACCTGGAAGCGCTGATCAAGGATAACCGGGAAGGGGAGCGTGCCGGCTTCAGCATGGAAGTGGCGAAAGAGATCGCTTTGCTGATCTCCATCCTGGAGACCCGCGATAGTTAGTGCTCGCTACTGCAGGAACAGTTGCAGTAACTCGTTCAGGAAGCGCTGACCGAGCAGCGTCGGCTTGACCGTATCGCCGTCGACGACCACCAGCCCGCGCGTCCTCGCCAGCTTCAGCGCCGCTTCGATATCCTGTATGGGCCTGCCCGTGCGCTGCTGAAACAAGCGAATATCGAAACCGCCGGTCAGTCTCAGGGTATTCATCATGAACTCGAAACCGAGTTCGTCTGCAGGGATCGCCCAAACCTCTTCCACGGCTAGCCCCTTGGCTGCCTGCTCCATGTAACGGTTGGGATGCTTGTGACGGCGCTCGCGCGTGATGCGGTCATGGTAACTGAGCTTGCTGTGGGCGCCGGCACCGATTCCCAGGTAATCGCCGAATTGCCAGTAGTTGAGGTTGTGCCGGCACTGGTCGCCCTTCCTGGCGAAAGCGGAAGTCTCGTAATGTTCGTACCCGTGATGCATCAGCACCTGCTCGATACGCTCCTGCATATCGGCACTGGTGTCGTCGTCCGGCAGGCTGGGCGGCGTGCGGTGGAAAGGCGTATTGGGTTCCAGCGTCAAGTGATAGAACGACAGGTGCTGCGGGCCGATGGCGCAAGCACGGGCCGCGTCCGCCAGCGCATCTGCCATCGATTGTCCGGGTAATGCATACATCACGTCCAGGTTGACCTGGTCGAAGGTCTGCAAGGCCAGTTCGGCCGCGCTGATCGCCTGGCGTTCGTCATGGATACGACCCAATGCCTTCAGGTAGCGCGGGTCGAAACTCTGGATGCCGATCGATAGCCGATTCACCCCGGCTTCACGGAAGCCTTTGAAATGCGATTCGTCGACCGTGCCCGGGTTGGCTTCCAGTGTGATCTCCGCTGCATATTCTAACTGCACCAGCGCACGTACCTGACTCAGGATGCGGTTGATGGCGTCCGGCGAGAACAGGCTGGGGGTGCCGCCGCCGAAGAAGATACTGCGTACCTTGCGGCCCCAGATGTTGGGCACCGACTGTTCGAGGTCGGCGATCAGCGCATCGACATAGGCGCGTTCCGGGATCTCGCTACGCGATTCGTGCGAGTTGAAATCGCAATAGGGGCATTTGCGCACGCACCACGGAATATGGATATACAGCGCCAGGGGAGGTGGAGTGCTGAGGCCGCTGGCGGTGGCTCGACCGCTGGCTGCCGGGTCGCTGACCGGAATGATCGGGATCATTTCTTCAGGTAAGGGTTGACCAGCTCGTCGACCAAACGGTGCAAGGCCTCACGCATCTGTGCCTCGGAGACTTCCATGAGCAGGCCGTCTTCCAGTGCGTCTTGCGCCATCTGTTTCAGCTCGTCGAAGTTCTCTTTCATGACCTTGACCTTCTCCGTGCAGGAGACCACGGTCTGGTCGTCACGTAACCATTTCGGCCAGTGGTTCTCGCTCATTGCAGTCTTTCCAGCATGTGCAGCAGTTTGCTCAGGGCCTGGCCACGATGACTGATGCGATTCTTGATCTCAAGCGGCAGCTCGGCGCCGGTCTTGTCGGTCTTGGCGTCGAGGAAGATCGGGTCGTAGCCGAAGCCACCTTCGCCCCGGGGCGCGTTGAGGATCTCACCCTGCCAGATGCCTTCGGCGATCAGCGGTTGCGGGTCCTCGGGGTGGCGCACCAGCACCATGACGCAATAGTAATGCGCGTGACGATGGGCTTGTCCGGCCAGGGCCGCCAACAGCTTTTCGTTGTTGCGCGTATCCGACCGGGGCTCGCCGGCATACCTTGCCGACAGTACCCCAGGCGCGCCCTGCAGGGCGTCGACGCAGATGCCGGAATCGTCCGCCAGAGCAGGCAAACCGGTGTGCAGGCTCGCATGACGGGCTTTTACCAGCGCGTTCTCGATAAAGGTGCAATGCGGTTCTTCGGCTTCGGGGACCGCAAAATCCGATTGCGGTAGCACCTCGAGCGCCAGCGGCGAGAGTAATTGCCGGATCTCGCGCAACTTGCCGGCATTGCCGGTGGCGATGACGAGGCGATCGAAGGGAAGGGCCAACTCAGTGCTCCAGCGCGTGCTTCTGTTTGGCGATGAGTTCGCGGATGCCGCTGGCGGCAAGGTCCAGCATGGTGTTCATGGCATCGCGCTGGAACGGCTCGCCCTCCGCCGTGCCCTGGATCTCGACGAAACCGCCGCTCGCGGTCATGACCACGTTCATGTCGGTGTCGCAGTCGGAATCCTCGATGTAATCGAGATCGAGCACGGGCTGACCCTTGTAGACGCCGACCGAGATCGCGGCCACCGCCTCGATCAGCGGGGACTCGGCGATCAGCCCCTTCTTCAGTAGAAGGCTCACCGCATCATGCAGCGCGACATAGGCTCCCGTGATGCTGGCCGTACGGGTCCCGCCGTCGGCCTGGATGACGTCGCAATCGATGTGGATGCTGCGCTCGCCGAGTTTTTCCAGGTTGATGATGGCGCGCAGACTGCGGCCGATGAGACGCTGGATCTCCTGCGTGCGGCCGGATTGTTTGCCTTTGGCCGCTTCGCGGTCCATGCGGCTGCCCGTCGAGCGGGGCAGCATGCCGTACTCGGCCGTCACCCAACCCTGATTCTTGCCCTTGAGGAATCCCGGTACCTTCTCTTCGACGCTGGCGGTGCAAAGGACATGGGTGTCACCGAACTTCACCAGCACCGAGCCTTCGGCATGCTTGGTGTAGTGGCGGAGGATCTCGACGGCGCGAAGTTCTTGTGGGGCGCGATTGCTGGGACGCATGGCGGTTTCCTGATGGTTCGAAGTCGACATTATAAGCCATTGCCGAGGTGACCCCCGACGCCGTATCAGTTGCGGTCGGACTTTTTCAGGGCGGCCTGGATCTCGGCGATGGCGTTCTCGATCTCGTCATCGGTCAGGTCGGTGGTCTCGCCGCCTTCGCCCTGAGCGAGCTGGTGGGTCAGCGGGTTCATGATGGTGGTCGTCGCACTGAGCGGCATGGTGATGGTGGAGACGGCGAGCAGGTGATGATGTGGATCGCCCCATTGCAGGCCGATCGCGCTCATGTTGTCGCCCTCGGTCTGGCTGCGCAGTTCGGCTTCGTCGAGCAGCGCAGAGACGGTCTCGGTGACGATACCGCCGTGCAGCATGTCCGCGATCTCGGCATCGCTCAGCACCGACCAGAGGCCATCGCTGCAGAGCAGCAAGGTGTCGCCTTCCAGCAGGTTGTCGGTCTGCGCCTGTTCGATCTGGGGTTGCTTGTCGCCGCCTAGGCAGTTGTAGATCTTGTGCCGGTTGGGGTGCGTCAGCATGGCGGCTTTATCCAGCTGGCCGCGCTTGTAGAGCATCTGTACCACCGAGTGATCCTCGGTCTTGTACAGCAACTTGCCGCTACGGAAATGATACAGGCGTGAATCGCCGACATGGGCGCAGTAGAGGCGGTTGTCCTGAATGATGGCGGCTACGACGGTCGTCCTCGGGGCTTCGAGCATGTCCTGCACGATGGTCAGCGCGCCGATGGCATCGTGCACGTACTGGATGGCGTGCTTGAGGAAGCCGGCAGGGTTCTTCAGGGTGGGCTGGGCTTCTTCCTGAAAGGCATCGGTCAGGGTCTTGACCGCAAGCTGGGCCGCGACCTCGCCGTGCCGATGGCCGCCCATGCCGTCCGCCAACACGATGAGCAAGGCATCCTTGCTGTACGAGTAAGCGAGTCTGTCCTGGTTGTAAGGCCTGGGGCCTTGGCGACTGCCCTGGTGGATGGTGAATTTCATGGTGTGGTAGAAGGGACTGTATCGAGAGTAGCGGGCCTATTTCAGATAGGTCTTGAGCTTGTCCATCAAGCCGACTTTCTTGTCCTGCAGCGGCAAGTCTTCCAGCAGCGACTTTTGCAGGGCGAACATGCTTTGGGGCCGCTGCATGTGGTCGATCGCCATACAACGATCGATCAGTTCGAGCAGGTTGCTCGAGTAGATATCCTTGCCGAACTTCGCCGCCGGCACCAGCGTGTCCTTTTTCATGCGCTGGTCTGCGGCGATCGGTGCCGCGCGTACCAGGCAGGCGTACATGGTGGCGCCCACACTGTAGATGTCGCTCCAGGGGCCGAGCAGGCTGCGGTCGTAGTATTGTTCCGGCGAAGCGAAGCCGGGTGTGTAGCTGGGGGGCAGCTTGCTCTCGGTCTCGCTCAGGGTCTGGCGTGCCGAGCCGAAATCCAGCAGCACCGGCGAACCGTCGATCCGGATGTAGATGTTGGCGGGTTTGATATCCAGATGCAGCAGCTTTTGCGTGTGCACCTCCCGCAAGCCGTTGAGCAACTCGCCGAATACCCTGCGGATGAACTTCTCCGACACCGGCTGCTCCTGCGCCAGGATGTATTCCTGTAAGGACTTTCCGCGCTCGTATTGCATGACCATGTAGACGGTGTCGTTGGCGCGGAAGAAGTTGAGCACGCGGACGATGTTCTTGTGGTCGATATTGGCCAGCGCGCGGCCTTCCTCGAAGAAGCACTTCAGCCCATGGCGGAAACTGTTGGAGACTTCGGCGGATGAGACCTGGACCTGCGCGCCGGACGTGCGCAAGGCGAGAAAGGTCGGCAGGTATTCCTTGATGGCCACGGTCTTCTTGTCGGCGTCGCGCGCGATGTAGACGAAGCTGAAACCACCGGCACTCAGGACTTTTCTGATCTCGTAGTCCTGTAGCTGATAGCCGATCGGCAATGCCTGGTTCTTATGTGCGGGTGTGCTGGCCAAGTTGAGGTGTTTAAAGGATTAATCGCGAGCTATTTTGGCATGAATCACACCGTATTTGATACCATCGCTCTAATTTAGTCAGAAAGCGTTCTCATGATCTTCAGCATGACGGGTTTTGCCTCGCTAGAGCGGGAAGTGGCTGGCGGTGTGCTGGTGCTCGAGCTGCGCTCGGTCAATCACCGTTACCTCGAGCTTCAGCTCAAGCTCGACGAGCACCTGCGCACTTTCGAACCGCTGGTGCGCGAGCTCATCACCGCCAAACTCGGCCGCGGCAAGGTGGAATGCCGCATGAGCCTGATGCAGCGGGCTGATAGCCACAAATCGGCGACCCTCGATACCCAGGCATTGCAACAGCTGGCGACCTTGTCCGCGAGCGTGAAACAAGCGTTCCCGGCCAGTCAGGAACTCAGTGTGGCCGATATCCTGCGCTGGCCCGGCGTGGTGGTGACGGCGGGCGCGGACCAGAGCCAGCTCGAGGAGCAGATCCGCAGCTGCCTGACGCAGACCCTGCAGGACATGACGGAAGCGCGGGCACGTGAGGGTGAGAAGCTGGCCTTGCTGATCCTGGAGCGGCTGGACGATGTCGAGCATCAAGTCGCAGGCGTGAAACCGTTGATCCCCATGCAGATCAAGGCGTTCCATGAGCGCATGCTGGCCAAGCTAAGAGAGACCTTGAAGACCATCGACGAAGAGCGCGTCGCGCAGGAACTGGTGGTCTTTTCGCAACGCGTGGATGTGGACGAGGAATTGACGAGGCTCGGCGCGCACATCACCGAGGTGCGCCGTATCCTGGCGTCGGGTGGTGCGGTAGGCAAAAGGCTCGATTTCCTCATGCAGGAGCTGAACCGTGAGGCCAACACCTTGGGGTCCAAATCCTTCTCGACCGAGGTATCGCAAGCGTCGATGGCGCTGAAAGTGCTGATCGAACAGATGCGCGAACAGATCCAGAATATCGAGTAAGTCATATGAGCACAGGTAACCTTTACATCATCGCGGCGCCGTCCGGCGCAGGGAAGACCAGCCTGGTGAAAGCGTTGCTGGACGCCGATCCGCTGGTCAAGCTGTCCATCTCCTACACCACGCGGCAACCGCGTCCGGGCGAGGTCGATGGCGAGCATTATCATTTCGTCGACGAGACCTTGTTCATGCAGATGCTCAGCGAAGGGGATTTCCTCGAGAGCGCGCTGGTGCATGGGGCGCGCTACGGCACCTCGCAGACCCAGGTGGAGCGTATCCTCAAAGGGGGCAACGACCTGATTCTGGAGATCGATTGGCAGGGGGCGGCGCAAGTGCGCAAGCTCTATCCGGAATCCATCGGCATCTTCATCCTGCCGCCATCGATCGAGGCCTTGCGCCAACGATTGAACAATCGCCGCCAGGATAGCGACGACGTCATCGCCCGTCGTGTCGCCGCCGCGCGGGAGGAGATGAGCCATGTCGCCGAGTTCGACTATGTTACAATCAACGACATATTCGAGGTGGCCCTGCATGACCTGTTGGCCATCATTCGCGCGCAACGACTGAAGCGCGACGTGCAGCTGCGAGACCATGCCGCGCTGCTCGAAACACTGCTTTGATTCACCTGTTCGATTCTTAGTGCTGAGTCACTCAGCACCCGCAAACCCTGGAGGTAAAGATGGCACGTATTACTGTTGATGATTGTCTGGACAAGATCCCGAACCGCTTCCAACTGACCTTGGTGGCCGCCTACCGCGCACGCCAACTGGCGAACGGCTCCGAGCCGATGGTCAACACCCATGGTCAGAAGGACAAGTCCACTGTACTGGCCCTGCGCGAGATCGCAGCCGGCAAGGTCGGCCTCGAAGTCCTGAATCGCGGTCACGCTTAACGCCACACCGATTCGATGGCGGGATGCATCATCCAATCATCATGCGCATACCGTCATCGAGCCGACAGCGATCGTTTAACGCCTTATGTCCAGAACAGCTGCCAAACGTCCGGCAGAGACTGTAAAGCCTGAAGATCCCCCCTTGCTGCCTGCGGACAGCGAGGATTCCAAACTCACCCTGCGTTTAAAAGAATATCTCAAGCCTGAGGACATCGCTCAGGTCTGGGCGGCCTATCGTTTTAGCGCCGCGGCCCATGAAGGCCAGATGCGCAAGAGCGGCGAGCCCTATATCACCCATCCGGTCTCGGTGGCCTGTATCCTGGCCGAGCTGCACATGGACACGCCGACACTGGTCGCGGCCTTGCTGCACGATGTCGTCGAAGACACCGGCGTCACCAACCTGGAAGTCGCGGAACAGTTCGGCAAGCAGGTGGCCGAACTGGTGGACGGTTTGTCCAAGCTCGACAAGATCGAATTCCAGAGCGCCACCCAGGCGCAGGCGGAGAACTTCCGCAAGATGCTCCTGGCCATGTCGCAGGATGTGCGTGTGATCCTGGTCAAGCTGGCGGACCGCCTGCACAACATGCAGACCATGGATGCCATGAGCGCGGACAAGCGCCGCCGTATCTCGCGCGAGACGCTGGATATCTATGCGCCCATCGCCAACCGCCTCGGCCTGAACGCCATCTTCCAGGAACTGGAAGACCTCAGTTTCCGCTACCTCTACCCCATGCGTTACCGCGTCATCGCCAAGGCGATCAAGGCCGCGCGTGGCAATCGCAAGGAAGTGGTCGGCAAGATCCTGGAGGCGATCAAGCAACGCTTGCAGGAGATGCATATCGAGGCTGACGTCACCGGCCGCGAAAAGCACCTCTACAGCATCTACAAGAAGATGACGGGCAAGACCACGACCTTTTCGCAGATCTACGACATCTACGGCTTTCGGGTCATCGTCAAGGACATGCCCACCTGCTACCTTGCGCTGGGCGCCCTGCATGGACTGTATAAGCCCATCCCCGGCAAGTTCAAGGATTACATCGCCATTCCCAAGGCCAACGGCTACCAGTCGCTGCACACCACCTTGTTCGGCCCCTTCGGCACCCCGATCGAGGTGCAGCTGCGCAGCCAGGAGATGCATAACATCGCCGAGGCCGGCGTGGCGGCGCACTGGCTCTACAAGACTACCGATGCCCATTTGACCGCGTTGCAGCAGCAGACCCATCTGTGGCTGCAACGGCTGCTGGAGATCCAGAGCGAAAGCGCGGATTCACTCGAATTCCTCGAGCACTTCAAGGTCGACCTGTTCCCGGACGAAGTCTATGTGTTCACCCCCAAGGGCAATATCATGGCCTTGCCCAAGGGTGCCACAGCGGTCGATTTCGCCTATGCCGTGCATACCGATATCGGTAACCGTTGCGTCGCAGTCAAGATCAATCAGGAATTGGCGCCGCTGCGCACCGAATTGCACAACGGCGATCATGTGGAGATCATCACGGCGGCGCACGCCCACCCCAATCCGGCATGGCTCAATTATGTGGTCTCGGGCAAGGCGCGCGCGCACATCCGCCACTTCCTCAAATCCATGCAGACCACCGAGTCGGCCTATCTGGGCGAGCGCATGCTGAACCAGGCCTTACGCGCCTTGCATGCGGATACCACGATGATCACCGACGAGAGCTGGCAGAAGCTGTTGCGGGATTACGGTGCCAAGAGCAAGGAAGAGATCCTCACGGACATCGGTCTCGGCAAACGGCTCAACGTCATGGTCGCGCACCAGCTGATGGCGATGGCGGGGGAACAGGGCGAACGTCATGCCAAGCACACCAGCAAACCGCTGGGAACCATCACCATCCGGGGCACCGAGGGCATGGCGGTGCAGTTCGCGCAGTGCTGCCGGCCTATCCCCGGCGACCCCATCCTCGGTTTCATCAACAAGGACAAGGGGCTGGTCATCCACACCCATGATTGTCCGGCGATCCGTAAATTCCGTGTCGAACCGGAGAAATGGCTCGACGTGGAATGGGATCCGGCCGGCAAGCGCCTGTTCAAGGTCAACCTCAAACTCGCCGTAGCCAATCAGCGCGGCATGTTGGCCAAGATCGCTGCGGGCATCGCCGATGCGGGCTCCAACATCGACAACGTGAGCATGGAAGACCCGGACGACAGTGCCTACAGCAACGTCTATTTCACCGTACAGGTGATGGACCGGGTGCATCTCGCCGACCTCATGCGGCGCTTGCGCAAGATCCCCGATGTCGTGCGCATCAACCGTGTCAAAGGCGCCGGCAACGAGCAACGCGTTCAGTAAGATTTCATACAACTAGAGAGTCCACATGGCAAACAAGCACATCATCCAGACCGAGGGCGCCCCGCAGGCGATCGGTACCTATTCCCAGGCCGTCAAGGTCGGCAGCACCGTCTATCTGTCCGGACAGATCGGGCTCGACCCGGTCAGCATGCAACTGGTCGACGGCATCGAAAACCAGGTGCATCGCGTGTTCCAGAACCTGAAGGCGGTCGCAGAGGCTTCCGGCGGTTCGCTGGCCGATATCGTCAAGCTCAACGTCTTCCTCACCGACCTGTCCCATTTCGCGCTGGTCAACACCATCATGGCCGAATATTTCAGCCAGCCTTATCCGGCGCGTGCCGCGGTCGGCGTCGCCTCCCTGCCCAAGGGTGCCTTGGTCGAAGCTGACGGCGTCATCGAACTCTAACGATCCGCCGAGCGATTGCCCTGAGCAAGCCCGCTGATTTCTCGCTGATCCCAAAGCCGACGCAGGCAAACCTGCAGAAGCTCGGAATCATGGATATCCAGGGCTTGCTGCTGCACCTGCCCTTGCGTTACATCGACGAGACCCGTATCACCTCGATCCGGGACCTGCGTCAGGGCGACCAGGTGCAGGTGGAGGGTGAGATCGTGCATACCGAGGTGCAGTACAAACCTCGCAAGGCGCTGATCAGTCGCTTGCAGGACGGCAGCGGTCAGCTGACCCTGCGCTTCCTGCATTTCTATCCCAGCCAGATCGCCGCCTTGAAAGAAGGCCGACGCCTGCGCGTCTATGGCGAAGTGCGTGGCGGGTTCTTCGGTTGGGAGATGGTGCACCCGCAATGCCGACCCGTCACGCCCGATGCGCCTGTGCTGGAGACCCTGACACCGGTCTACCCGACCACGGCGGGACTGACCCAGGCCACCTTGCGTAAATGGATCGGTTGGGCACTCGAACGTGATCCACTGGCTGAGACCTTGCCCACGGGGATCTATAGCAAGCTCGGCATGCCGAGCTATGCCAGCAGCGTCAAATCACTACATCACCCGGCCCCGGAAGCGGACCTTCAATCGCTTTCCGAGCGCGCTACACCGGAATGGAAACGGCTGGCCTTCGATGAACTGCTGGCCCAGCAACTCTCCATGCGCAAGCATTACGCACGCCGGCGCAGTCTCGGCGCACCCCTCCTCAAGCCTTCCGCCGCAATGGTGCAGGCATTGCTGCAAAGTCTGCCGTTCGCGCTCACCAACGCCCAGCGCAAGGTCGCGGCCGAGATCGCCCATGACCTTGCCCAACCCTACCCCATGCAGCGTCTGTTACAAGGGGATGTCGGCAGCGGCAAGACCATCGTCGCCGCCATGGCGGCGCTGCAGGCGATCGAAAATGGTTGGCAGGCCGCCATCATGGCACCGACCGAGATCCTGGCGGAACAGCACTACCGCAAGATGCAGACCTGGCTGGCACCGCTCAAGCTAGAAGTGGCGTGGCTTTCCGGCAGCCAGAACAAGAAAGCACGTACCGAGGCTCTGGCAGCCGTCGCCAGCGGGACGGCCCAGCTGGTGGTCGGCACGCATGCCTTGTTCCAGGACCAGGTACAGTTCGCCCGACTGGGACTCGCTATCGTCGATGAACAGCATCGCTTTGGCGTGCAGCAGCGCTT
This sequence comes from uncultured Methylotenera sp., assembly GCA_965649545.1. GTDB lineage: Bacteria > Pseudomonadota > Gammaproteobacteria > Burkholderiales > Methylophilaceae > CABHOJ01. The sequence goes on along the minus strand of CBFGLF010000001.1, from coordinate 11,245 downwards.
GCAGTTACGCAAGAAAGGGCAACCAGAGCCGCACCAGCTGATGATGAGCGCGACCCCCATCCCGCGCACCTTGTCCATGAGCTATTACGCGGACCTCGACGTATCGGTCATCGACGAGTTGCCGCCGGGGCGTAGCCCGGTGGTTACCCGACTGGTCGCCGAAGCGCGTCGTGACGAGGTGCTGGCGAGAGTGCGCGACGCGTGCGTCAAGGGCAGTCAGGCCTACTGGGTCTGCCCGCTGATCGAGGAATCCGAGGCGCTGCAATTGAAGACCGCTCAAGAGACCTATGAGCTACTGACGGCCTCGTTCCCGGATCTGCGCGTGGGGCTGGTGCACGGTCGTCTCAAGCCTGCGGAGAAGCAGGCGGTGATGGACGCCTTCAGCCGCAACGAGATCCAGTTGCTGGTGGCGACGACCGTGATCGAGGTCGGCGTCGATGTGCCGAACGCCAGCCTCATGGTGATCGAGCATGCCGAGCGCATGGGGCTCTCACAACTCCACCAGCTCAGGGGGCGCGTCGGCCGCGGCGCGGCCAAGTCCAGCTGTATCCTGCTGTTCCAGACCCCTTTGTCGGAAACGGCACGTGCCCGTCTCAAGGTCATCTACGAATCGAACGACGGTTTCGAGATCGCCCAGGCCGATCTCCACCTGCGCGGCCCAGGTGAGTTCCTCGGCGTCAGGCAGAGCGGGGTGCCCATGCTCAAGATCGCCGACCTTGAGCGCGACGCGGGCTTGCTGCAGATCGCGCGCGATCTGGCGGAAAGATTGTTGCGTGACGATCCTCAGGCCGTCGAGTCGCACCTGCGGCGCTGGTTGGGGCAGGGCGAAGAGTTGGTCAAAGTCTGACGAGTCCTGAGATAATCCCGTCGTGAAAGTCTTTCCTCAAACCTCCCATCCCCGCATGCGCTGGCTGCGCCGGCCCATGGGGAGCGGTGCCTACAAATCATGGCTGGTGGATGGTGGATCGCTGACGCGTCGGCTACAGCGCCGTTGCCTGGAGTTTGCCGTGCAGCGTGTTCGGGTCATCGACGCACAGCCCAAGCTCGATGAAGCACAACTCTTATGCACGCCGGCAAGACGTTTGGCTTTGCTGCGCGAGGTCCGTCTGATCTGCGCCGGGCGTCCCGTGGTGTTCGCCCACAGTATCCTCCCGCACAAGAGCCTGCGCGGGCCCTGGCTGGGTTTGGCGCGTCTGGGGAATAGACCGCTCGGCGGCCAGTTGTTCGCCGATCCCCGCGTGAGGCGTACGCCACTGGAGTACAAGAAACTGCACCGTCATCACCCTTTGTATCGCAGGGCGACTGCGCACCTGATCGCGCAGACGGGCGACATCTGGGCCCGACGTTCCGTGTTCAGGCTCGGTTGCGCGGCTATTCTCGTCACTGAAGTGTTCTTGCCGGAGGTGCTGAAATGACACGTTGGGGCAAGCTGGCGATGAAACTCGACGCCTATGAACGGCTGATGCGTCTCGATAAGCCGATCGGCATCTTGTTACTGTTGTGGCCGACCTTGTGGGCGCTATGGATCGCAGGCGATGGGCATCCGCCGTGGCAGATCGTGCTGATCTTCGTCATGGGCACAGTCCTCATGCGGTCTGCAGGCTGTGTGATGAACGATGTGGCTGACAGGGATTATGACGGCCAGGTGGAGCGCACCCAGCTTCGCCCTTTAGCGACGCGGGAGGTGACGGTGAAGGAGGCGCTGATTCTGGCAACAGCGTTGAGCCTGGTCGCCTTCATGTTCGTGTTGTTCCTGAATAAGCTGACCATCCTGTTGTCTTTCGCCGCCCTGTTCCTGGCGGCGACCTATCCGCTGACCAAGCGTTTTCTGGCGATCCCTCAGGCCTATCTCGGCATCGCGTTCGGCTTCGGCATTCCCATGGCTTTCGCAGCGGTGCGCGGGGAAGTTCCGTGCGTAGCGTGGCTGATGCTACTGGCCAACGTGTTCTGGGCCATCGCCTATGATACGGAATATGCCATGGTGGACCGGCCGGATGACCTCAAGATCGGTATCCGTTCCTCAGCCATCTTCTTCGGGCGATTCGATGTCGCTGCCGTGTTGCTGAGTTACCTGGTAACCCTCGGCTTGCTCGTATATATAGGTATGCAGCTACATTTGTTATGGCCTTATTATGCGGGACTGCTGGTCGCCGGCATGATTGCCGCGTATCATTACACGCTGATCAGGCGGCGTGAACGCGGCGCCTGTTTCAAGGCCTTTCTCCATAACAATTGGCTGGGTGCCGCGGTCTTTGTCGGCGTTTTCGCCAGTTATTGGATTTAAGTTCGATCAAAACCGGAAATCGCGCCACATATCGTTTGACAAACGACAAGGCCGTGACATAAAATCCGCCTCTTGATTTTTTCAGCGATTATTGAGTAGTCCGATGAAAACCTTTTCCGCAAAAGCGCATGAAGTAAAGCGCGACTGGTTCGTAGTAGATGCTACCGACCTGGTGCTGGGCCGTTTGGCGAGCGAGATTGCGCATCGCCTGCGTGGCAAGCATAAAACCATTTACACACCGCACGTTGATACGGGCGATTACATTGTCGTCATCAATGCCGACAAGATCAAGGTAACGGGTAACAAGGCTGGCGATAAGCAATACCACCGTCACTCCGGTTATCCAGGTGGTATCTCCACCACCACCTTTGCCAAGATGCAAGAGCGTTTCCCAGGCCGTGCGCTGGAAAAGGCTGTCAAAGGCATGTTGCCAAAGGGTCCACTGGGTTATGCGATGTTCCGCAAGCTGAAGGTATACGCTGGCGAGAAGCATGATCATGTGGCACAACAGCCACAACCTTTGAAAATTCAAAGCCAAGCTTAAGGATAAGCGATGATTGGTAAATACAACTATGGTACTGGCCGCCGCAAGAGTTCGGTAGCTCGTGTATTCCTGAAGTCCGGCAAAGGCAACATCATTGTCAATGACAAGCCAGCTGACGAATACTTCTCCCGCGTGACCTCACGCATGATCCTGCGTCAGCCTCTGGAACTGACCGAGAACACCAGCAGCTTCGACATCCTCGTGAATGTCGTCGGTGGCGGTGAATCCGGCCAGGCAGGTGCTGTACGTCACGGCATCACCCGCGCGCTGATCGATTACGATGCGGCGCTGAAGAGTGCACTGTCCAAGGCAGGCTTCGTTACCCGTGATGCACGTGAAGTCGAGCGTAAGAAAGTCGGCTTGCGCAAGGCGCGTCGTCGTAAACAGTTCTCCAAGCGCTAAGCTTCCGGACACTGCTTACTGGAACTTCGAAAAAGCCGCACTTGTTGCGGCTTTTTTGTTATCTGCGCCGCATTTGTTACCATGCAACTTGAGTATAGGTATTGAAAGCCATGCAAAGTAAAACATTGAAAGTCGGGATCGTCGGCGGCACAGGATATACCGGGGTCGAATTATTAAGGTTGCTGGCCCTGCATCCCAACATCGAACTGACAGCCATTACTTCCCGTGGCGAAGCTGGCATGCCGGTTGCGGACATGTTCCCCAATCTGCGCGGTTATGTCGGTCTCAACTTCGTCGATCCGGCGCAAGCGGACCTCGGTAGTTGCGATGTGGTGTTCTTCGCCACCCCGAATGGCATCGCCATGCAGCAAACTAGAGCGCTACTGGATAAGGGCGTGCGGGTGATCGATCTGGCGGCGGATTTCCGTATCCAGGATATCGCCGAGTGGGAAAAGTGGTACGGCATGACCCACGCCTGTCCTGACCTGGTCGCCCAGGCCGTGTACGGGTTGCCGGAATTGAATCGGGAACAGATCCGGACCGCACAACTGGTGGCGAACCCTGGATGCTATCCCACGGCCGTGCAGCTGGGTTTTCTGCCATTGCTGGAAGCAGGGTTGGTCGATGTGGATCACCTGATCGCCGACGCCAAATCCGGTGTCAGTGGCGCCGGTCGTAAAGCGGAAGTGCACACCCTGTTCGCGGAGGCTGGCGATAACTTCAAGGCATACGGCGTTGGCGGCCACAGGCATCTGCCCGAGATCAGTCAGGGCCTTGCCCGGATGTCTGGTAAATCGGTCGGCCTGACTTTTGTACCGCACCTGACGCCGTTGATACGGGGTATCCATGCGACGCTCTACGCCAGATTGAACCAACAAGTCGATCTGCAGGCCCTGTTCGAACAGCGGTATGCCCATGAACAGTTCGTCGATGTGTTGCCCAAAGGGGCGCATCCCGAGACGCGGTCGGTGCGCGGCTCCAATCAATGCCGGATCGCCGTCCATCAGCCACAAGGCGGCGATACGGTGGTCGTCCTGTCGGTCATCGATAATCTGGTCAAGGGCGCTGCGGGTCAGGCGGTACAGAACATGAACATCATGTTCGATCTACCTGAAATGACCGGCCTTCAGATCATGCCGTTATTGCCGTGAGACACGTATCACGCCGACTCAAGCGTCATTTTGGCGCCACTTCCAGGCGCGTGGCGATCCGTTCGCAACGACCCTGGTTCTGGCGTCCCTTGCTGGCGTGCGTGCTGGTGTTCTTTGGCTATCTCATCGCTTACTGGCAATTGGCCGGGGGTGAGTTCGGCAACCTCAGGGGTAGCCTCGAACACATGATCGAGGAGAACCGTGCATTGCAGGCCAAGCTTGTACACGGAGAGCGGCAGATGCAGGTCGAGCGTGCCGCGCAGGATAATCTGGCGCTCGAGTTGGCTAGATTGCAGGATGAAGGGATACGCTTGAAAGAGGATGTCGAGTTCTATCGGAACATCCTCAACGAAGCGCCTGGACCCAGCGAGGTCAAGCTGCAGAGTTTTCGCCTGGTCAAGGGCATGCAGGCTGGCGCGTATGAGTATCACCTCATGATCGTGCAGTCGGGTCGTAGCAACCGCACGATACAGGGGCAGATGCGGTTGATGCTGAACGGCACCAAGGATGGCCAGCCAGTGTCGGTTCCCGTCAACCTCGACGCCAACGCGTCGCAGGCGATGAAAATCAATTTCAAGTATTATCAACGTCTGGATGGCACGTTCAGCCTGCCTGAGAACATGAACGTGGAAAGTGTTGAAGCTAGCTTCATTGAAATTGGGGCAAGCCAACCCAAGATTAGTCAAAGGGTAGACTTGCCGGCTTGAGTTATTGTCCGAACGAGGCATCGCATGTTTTCGAAAAACCGTAATAAGCCGCAGAACCGTATCGATACCCTGGTCGGTGTTGACACCCATATCGCAGGCGATATCCAGTTCACAGGCGGTATCCGCGTCGATGGAAGTGTGCGAGGCAACGTGACTGAAAAGACCGAGAGCCCGGGGACGCTGATCCTTAGCGAGCATGGCCGGATCGAAGGCGCCGTGACCGTTTCGCAGATCGTCATCAACGGTAAAGTGGTTGGACCCGTCAGGGCGAGTCATTATCTTGAACTGCAGACCAAATCCAGGGTCACTGGAGATGTGTACTACAAATCTCTGGAGATGCACACCGGGGCTGTGGTGGAAGGCAAACTGATCTATCTGGGCGATGGCGAGACCGAGGTGACCATCGACCCCTTACTGGCTGAGAAGACTTCGTAAGTCTTTGATTGACCTGCAGTCTCTCACGCAGGATAATGTTTGATTAGGAATTTAGGAGCACATCATGAATGCAGTGACTGAAATGCCAAGCCCATTGGTCTTTACCGACAACGCGGCCAAGAAGGTGAAAGAGCTCATCGAAGAAGAGGGTTCTCCCGATCTTAAGCTGCGCGTTTTCGTCAGCGGTGGCGGTTGTTCGGGTTTCCAGTACGGTTTTACCTTTGAAGACACGGTGAACGAGGATGATACCCAAGTGCAGAAGGATGCCGTGACCTTGCTGATCGACCCGATGAGCCTGCAATACCTCATGGGCGCAGAGATCGATTATCAGGATAGCTTGCAGGGTTCGCAATTCGTGATTCGCAACCCGAACGCGACCACGACCTGTGGTTGTGGCTCATCCTTCTCGGTTTAAGGGTAACGGTATCGACAAAAAAGGCGCCTCAGGCGCCTTTTTTGTTGTCCGTCGCCCTTATCGTTTGTCCAGCGGGACGAACTCCCGGCGCGTCGCACCTGTATAGAGCTGGCGTGGTCTGCCGATCCTCGCCTCTGGATCCGATAGCATCTCGTTCCACTGTGCCACCCAGCCTGCGGTTCTGGCTAGCGCGAAGATCGCCGTGAACATGGAGTTGGGGATGCCCATGGCGCGCATGACGATGCCAGAATAGAAATCGACATTCGGATAGAGTTGTTTACTGACGAAATATTCGTCTTCCAGCGCGATCTGCTCGAGTTTGAGCGCAAGCTTGAACATCGGGTCGTCGTTGAGTCCCATCTCATCCAGCACCTGATGGCAGGTCTCGCGCATGATCGCTGCACGTGGATCCATGTTCCTGTAGACGCGATGGCCGAAGCCCATGAGCCGGAACGAATCGGTCTTGTCCTTGGCGCGCTTGATGTACTCGCCGATGCGGCTGACGTCACCGATCTCTTCCAACATCTTCAATGTGGCTTCATTGGCCCCGCCATGCGCCGGTCCCCAGAGCGAGGCGATACCGGCGGCGACACACGCGAATGGATTGGCCCCGCTGGAGCCCGCAAGGCGTACGGTTGAGGTCGAGGCGTTCTGCTCGTGGTCGGCATGCAGGATGAGGATACGGTCGAAGGCCTTGGCCAGCACAGGATTAGGCTCGTAATCCTCAGTCGGGGTGGCGAACATCATGTGCATGAAGTTCTCCGCGAAGTTATAGCGCTTCTGCGGATACATGAACGGTTGACCAAGGTTGTACTTGTAGCTCCAGGCAGCCACGGTCGGGACCTTGGCCAGCAAGCGGTAAGCGGCTACCTCACGCACCTTGGGATCGCGCACATCCATCGAATCGTTATAGAAGGCGGACATCGAACCTACCACGCCAACCATGACGGCCATCGGGTGCGCGTCGCGACGGAACCCGCGGAAGATGTTGTTGAGCTGGTCATGCAGCATGGTGTGGCGATTGATCGTACTTACGAAAGTCTCCTTCTGCTGCTGATTCGGCAACTCGCCATGCATCAGTAAGTAAGAGACTTCCAGGAAATCGCAATGCTCAGCCAGCTGCTGGATCGGGTAGCCGCGGTAATACAGCAGGCCTTCATCCCCATCGATGTAAGTGATCTCGGAGCTGCACGAGGCCGTGGACAGGAAGCCCGGATCGTAAGTGAAGATGCCGTGCTTGCCGAGCTGGCGGATATCGATGACGTTGGCGCCAAGATTGCCCGAAACGATAGGCAGATCGATTGGCGCGGAGCCGTCATCGAATGTCAAAGTGACTTTAGTAGGTTTCATAACGTTATCGTTTGTTTCTAAGATGATGGATGCTTAAATTCAGCTAGCATAAACCGCGCCCAATATTCTCTCACCTTTCGCGCCTGTTACCTCAGGTAAGTTGCCCGGCAACCCGCGCAAGGTCTGGCTGGCGAGCCACGCAAAAGCGGCCGCCTCTACCCAATCGGCAGAGATGCCCAGTGTATCGGTCAACAGGATACGGGTATGCGGCAATTTGCCGCGTAATCCGTTCAATAGTGCCGCATTGTGCGCCCCGCCGCCACAGACATAGACTTCATCGACCTCATCGCAGTGCTTGAGGATCGCATCGGCGATACTCACGGTCGTGAGTTCAAGCAAGGTGCGCTGCACATCGGCTGGGGCCAGGCTATCTGTGATCTTCGATGCTAGCCATGTCAGATTGAACAGATCGCGCCCAGTGCTCTTCGGGGGCGGCAGATCAAAGAAGGGCTCATCAAGGCAACTTGCCAGCAGAGATTCGACGACCACCCCGCTGGCAGCCCAATCCCCATTGACATCATATCGCTTGCCCAAATGTTGCGTGGCCCACGCGTCCATCAAGAGGTTGCCGGGCCCGGTATCGAAGCCTATGACGGAACCGCTTCGTGGTAGCACAGTGATATTGGCGATACCGCCGATATTCAAGATCACGCGGTTGAGCCCTGTTGCACCGAATACCGCTTGATGAAAGGCGGGCACAAGCGGCGCACCCTGACCCCCTGCGGCGATATCCCGGCTACGGAAGTCGCTGACGACGGTGATCCCTGTCAATTCAGCCAGCAACGCCGGATTACCGATCTGCAAGGTATATGCGGCTTCCGGACGGTGACGGATCGTTTGTCCATGACAACCGATGGCGGCGATTCGATCGGCCGCTAGACCCGATGATGCCAACACCTGCTTGACCGCTTTTGCATACAGGTGGGCAAGCTGATTGGAGACCAATGCAGTCTGATGCAATTCATCCTGTGCGGGATGCTGCAAGGCAAGCAAGGTATCGCGCAGTTCGTTCGGATAAGGCTCAAAGCCCGTGTGCCGGATCAAGTCCTGTTCAGGCGATCGTTCAAGAATCACAGCATCGACTCCGTCCAGGCTGGTGCCCGACATCAAGCCGATGAACAGCTCGCTAGCCACTATTCAAGAGAAGCTAGGTTGCTTGCGCTGAGCAGGTCGATCTGGGCTACCAGTTCCGCGCTGCTGGATTCAAAATCCGCCACATACTTGGCTTTGATAGGCTGAGCTGCTGGCAAAGCGACTTTCAAAGGGTCACGATGCTGGCCGTTCATGAGGAACTCGTAATGCAGGTGAGGCCCGGTCGCCATGCCCGACATACCCACAAAGCCGATGATCTCGCCTTGGGAGATGCGGGTGCCTTTGCGCAGGCCCGCGGCGAAGCGTGAAAGATGGCCATAGACCGTGCTGATACCGTTGGCATGACGCAAGATGATGACATTACCGTAGCCGCCTTTGACCCCGACGAAATCAACTACACCATCAGCAGAGGCCTTGATGCGGGTGCCAGTAGGGGCTGCATAATCCACACCCTTATGGGCGCGCATGGTCTGCAGGATAGGATGGAATCGGCCGAGGCTGAAACCGGAGCTGATACGCGAGAATTCCAGTGGCGAACGCAAGAAAGACTTATGCAGGCTCTTGCCTTCAGGCGTGTAATAACCGATTTGCCCCTCTGGATCGCGATAGCGCACGGCGCGATAGGTCTTGCCGTTGTTGACGAACTCCGCAGCCAACACTTGGCCCGTCCGCATCAGTTCACCGTTGCTGTAGCTCGCTTCGTAGACCACCACGAAGCGGTCACCTTTACGAAGATCGCTATGGAAGTCGATGTCCGAGGAGAAGATCTCGGCAAGCTGGATAGCGATGGCGTCAGGGATGCCCGCTTCATCGGTAGCACCGAATAAAGAGCTTTTGATCTCTGCGGTTTTCAGGATGCTATGGGTCTTGAAACTGGCATCATGCAGTTCTGCCTGATATCCGGAATCCGTGCGCTCGATGTGTAGCACCGTGGCGTTGCCGTTGGTATATTCCAACGTGAGCAATTCCCCATCTTCGGTGGTTTGAGCCTGAATGGAGCGTCCGGGAATGAGTTGCGAAGCGAGGCCGCTGGCAGCGGGGTTGGTGCGCAGGAAATTCAGGGCTTCAGCATTGGTTACGTTGAGGCGTGCCATCAGGCTGGACAACGTATCGTCGCGACGGACCACATCGGTTTGCCAGAATTGTTTCTGATCGAGCTCGGTCGGATCTGCGCTGACGCGATATTCTGGCAAGGTCAATTCTTCGACCACAGTGGCGACCGGGATGTCTTCGACCACGGTTTGCGGTGCGATACCGAAGGCCGCATAGATCCCGAACAGAGGGATGCTGGAAATCGCCAGCAACCAACGCAGGCGGAGCTTACGTTCTTTAAATGTGGGGTTTTGCGCTAGAATACTTGGCTTATGAGTAGGATCGTTCTGCTGCACCGGCACTACCTCAAATAACGGGATCGGACGGGCAATCCTAACAGAAAAACCCTGCAGATTGAAAGCGATAAGTACGTAAGGACTAAAGATAAGTATGACGCAACTCAATGAAAGTCTGGCCATCATCAAGCGTGGCAGTGACGAGCTGTTGATCGAGCAGGAACTGATCGACAAGCTGAAGCTTGGCAGGCCCCTGAGGATCAAGGCCGGGTTCGACCCGACAGCCCCGGACTTGCATCTGGGTCATACGGTGCTGCTCAACAAGTTGCGTCAGTTCCAGGATCTCGGACACCACATATTGTTCCTGATCGGGGACTTCACCGGCATGATCGGTGACCCGACCGGCAAGAGCGCCACGCGACCTCCGCTAACGGTGGAGCAAGTGCAGGAGAACGCCAAGTCCTACGCCGAACAGGTGTTCAAGATACTGAAGCCAGAACAGACGGAAGTCGTGTTCAATTCCAAATGGCTCAATGAGTTAGGTGCGGCGGGCATGCTGAAACTGGCGGCTACACATACGGTGGCGCGCATGCTGGAGCGTGATGATTTCCACAAGCGCTATCACAACAATCAGCCGATCGCGATCCATGAGTTCCTCTATCCCTTGCTGCAAGGATACGACTCCGTGGCGCTGAAAGCCGATGTGGAGCTTGGTGGTACCGATCAGAAATTCAATCTGCTCATGGGTCGCGAGTTACAGAAGCATCACGGCCAGCCCCAGCAAGTGGTGCTAACGATGCCGTTGCTGGAGGGGTTGGACGGTGTCAACAAGATGTCGAAGTCGCTCGGCAACTATATCGGCGTGGCAGAGCCTGCCAACATCATCTTCAGCAAGATCATGTCGGTATCCGATGAGTTGATGTGGCGTTATATCGAGCTGCTGTCGTTCGAATCTCTCGATACCATCGCCCAATGGAAGCGCGATATCGAAGCCGGCGCCAATCCGCGTGACGTCAAAGTGGCGTTCGCGCAGGAGATCGTCACGCGTTTCCATTCCAGGGCTGCTGCAGAAGAAGCGCTCTCCGATTTCGAGTTGCGATCCAAAGGCGGGATCCCTGACGATGTACCGCAAGTCACATTGAATATCGAAGGCGATACAATCGGTATTGCGCAGCTGTTGAAGCAAGCCGGCCTTGTCGCCAGCACCTCTGAAGCCTTCCGTGCGATCGAGCAGGGAGGGATCAAACTCGATAGCGAGAAGGTGAGCGACAAGGGTTTGGCACTGGCACGAGGCATCACTGTCGTCGCGCAGGTGGGTAAGCGGAAATTCGCCAGGATCACCCTTTCTTAATTTTTTCGCGCAAAGCTATTGACCATTGGCATAGGGTCTGTAGAATGCGCGGCTCGCTTGAACGACGGGCGTGCAGGAAAAAACGAAACGCAGCAAAAAGTTCTGTTTATCCCTTGACCAAATCAACACGGTCTGTATAATGCGCCCCTCTCGTTACTGACGTAGCGACCGCTCTTTAACAAAATG